>JAIEOP010000298.1 GCA_019750465.1 Acetobacteraceae bacterium
CAGCGCCGCGACCGCCCGGTCCGGCTCGCCGGCCAGCGCGAAGGCGCGCGCGACGGCGATGCGCGCCTCGACCAGGACCGGGCGATAGCCGCGGGTCTCCGCCTCGCGCATGGTCAGGGCCGCCAGCGTCCGCGCCGCGTCGAGGTCGCGCCCGGCACCTTCGGACAGCGCGCGGATCAGCGGCGGGGTGCAGATCAGCCGCTTGCCGATGCGCCCGTTGCGATCCGCATAGGCCGACGCGGAGGCGAGCAGGTCGCGCGCCTCGGGGTGGCGCCCGGCATCGACATAGGCGCGCCCCAGCACGCTGGCGATCGAGGGGATGTGGTAGCCCAGCTCGTTCGACCGCGCCGCTTCGAGCGCGCCTTCGAGCGTCTCGATGGCCGCCGCGGCCTGGCCACCGGAGAGCAGCAGCGCGCCCTCGTAGATGTTCACCAGCAGCCGGTCGAAGGCATGGCCGTCGCGGTCCGCGAGCGAGCGCGCCTCGCGGATCGCGGCAACGCCCGCGGTGCTGGCGCCGAGGTCGTCGCAGATGCGCGCCAGGTAGCAGAAGAACACGACGGAGGGCAGCACGAAGGTCGCCGAGGTCCGGCTGTGGCCGATCTCGCTGCGCGCGTGCGCGAGGGTGGACTCCAGGACGTGCCGGCCCTCGCGGAACTCGCCCGCATACCACTGTGCTTGCGCCAGCGCGAAGGCGGCGCCGACGATGCCGACGGCATCGCCGGCTTCCAGCATGGTGTCGAGCGCGACGCGGCCGAGCGCGATGGCCTGGGTCAGGTCGCCGCCATGCGACAGGGCGGTGGCGCGGCTGATGTGGACGCGGGCCAGGCTGACGCGGTCGCCGGTCTGCTCGGCCAGCCGGTCGGCCTCCCGCAGGTGTTCCTGCACCTGCGCGACATCGCTGGCCGCGCCGAGCACGAAGCGCAGCCGCAGCCTCGCGTCGATCCCGCGGCTCGCGGTATCGGCGCTGGCGGGCAGGCGCTGCAGGGCGACGATCGCCGCCTCGAAAAAGGCGCGCGCCTCGGCCCAGGCCGAGCGGTGGGCGGCGCGCTCGCCGGCCTCCAGCGCGTAGCGGGCTGCCTCGGGCCAGCTCTCCGCACGGGTCGCGTGGTGCGCCAGATCCTCGATGGCGACATCCTCGGACCCCGTCGCCTGCGCCTCCAGCGCGCGCAGCACGCGCTCGTGCAGCCCGCGCCGGTCGCTGCGCAGCAGGCTGTCGTAGGCGACGGCCTGGATCAGCGCATGGGCGAAGTGATGCACCGCACCCCAGGGCAGGCGCAGCTCGGTCAGGAAGCCGGCGGCGCGCAGGTCGGCGATCTCCCGCACCAGCAGGGCCTGCGGCATCTCGGCCGCCGCGGCGAGCAGCGGCAGCGGGATGTCGCGGCCGACCACGGACGCGACCTGCAGGATGCGGCGGTGATGCGGCGAGAGGCGGTCGATGCGCGAGGCGAGGATGGCCTGCACCGATCCCGGGATCTCGATGCTGGCGAGGCGCGGCGCGCCGGCAGCCAGCGCGCCGGTCTCGCGCAGGGAGCGCGCGAACTCCTCGAGGAACAGCGGCGTGCCGTCGGCGCGGGCGATGATGTGCGCGCGCAGGGGCGCAAGGTCCGCCGACTGCCCGATCAGCTCCTGCAGCAGGTCGTCGGCGTGCTCGGGCGCCAGCACGCGCAGCTCGATCTCGCCCCGCGGGCCGCCGCCCTGCGATGCCGCCGGCCCCCAGCCCGGGCGACGCTCGGGCCGCGTCGTCACCAGCAGCAGCAGCCGGGCCGAGTCGAGGCCTTCCATCAGCCCGTGCAGCACCTCCACGCTGGAGGTGTCGAGCCAGTGGTAGTCCTCCAGGATGATGATCAGCGGATGCAGGTCGGCGTAGCGCAGCAGGATCTGGCGCAGCGCCTGCACCAGCCGCTGGCGCCGATGCGCCGGCTCGATGCCCGCGTAGTCGGTGCCGCCGCCGGCGCTGTCGAGATGCGCCAGCAGCGGCACGATGTCGAGCTGCGTGCCAGGCCCCAGCGAGTCGACGGCCGCCGCCAGCTTCGCCGCGACGTCCGCGTCGCCATCCGTCGGCGCGCAGCCGGTGATCTCGCGCAGCAGCGCGGTGACCAGGAGCTGCGGGATGGCGGCGGACTGCGCGGTGGTCTCCACCCGCATCACGTGCCAGGTGCCCGGCGCGAGGCCGCCGACGAACTCGTGCAGCAGCCGCGACTTGCCGATGCCGGGCTCACCCACCAGCGCCACCGCCTGCACCCGGCCGGCCGCGGCCCGTTCGAGGGCCCCGCGGAGCTGCGCGAGCTCCTCCTCGCGGCCGACGAAGCGTGCCAGCGCGGCGCCACCGGACCGCACCGTCCAGGACGGCCGGCTGGCTGCCCCGAGCAGCCGGTACACCGGCACCGGCTCGGCGATGCCCTTCAGACTGAGCGGACCCATCGGCTCCAGCGTGGCGATGCCGTGGACCAGGCTGGCGGTGTGCTGCGCCAGCAGCACGCAACCCGGCTCGGCCTGCTGTTCGAGCCGCGCCGCGATGTGGGCGGCGATGCCGGCGACGGCGTAGTCGCCCGCATCGCGCCCGATCGCGCGCAGGATCACCGGCCCGCTGCAGATGCCGATGCGCACCGGCGGCGCGGGGGCGCCGAGGGCACGCACGTCCTCCAGGATCGCCAGGGCCGCGAAGCAGGCGCGGGCGGCATGGTCCTCGGCCGCCACCGGCGCGCCGAACAGCGCCATCAGCCCATCGCCCATGTAGGTCGTGACGATGCCGCCGCAGCGCACCACCGCCTCCGCCACCGCGCGCATGACGGCGCCCAGCGCATTGCCGGCATCCTCGGGGTCCATGCTGGAGATCAGCTCGGTGGAGCCGCAGATGTCGGCGAACAGGATGCTGACATGCTTCTGCTGCGCGACCGCCGTCTCGGGCGAGGGCGGCGCCGCGCGCCCTCCCTCGAATCCCGCGCCGCAGCCGGCGCAGAATCGCGCCGCGAGGCGGTTCGCCTCGCCGCAGCCGGCACAGATCCGCTCGAGCCGGGTGCCGCAATGGTCGCAGAACCGCCCGCCGGTCGTGGATTCGCCGCATTGCGGACAGGCGATCTGCATCGGCGGTGCCGTGCCCCGGGGGTTACATGGAGGGGTTGTAGACCACGCGCGGGCAGACGCGACAGGCTGCCGGCCCGTCCTGCAGCCACCAGCGGCAATCCGGGCGGATGCCGCACCGCGCCAGGGTTGCCGGCGCGGCGTCCGCATCGGTGTTCTCGCCGGGGTCCAGCAGGTGACGCATGCGCCCGATCAGCCCGCAGGACGCGTTCTGCCAATTCGCGCAGCGCTCCTCGCTGCAGGTGCCGGCGAGGCGGAACATGCGTTCCGGCCGCGGCCCCAGCGATGCCCGCATCGCGGGGGTCAGCGGGATCGGCGTGGGGATCGCGGCAACGACGCCGCCGGCGCCGACATGGCCGATGATGCGTGCGTCGGCGGCCTCGCCGGTCACGCTCGGGCAGATGCGCTGCTTCGCCATCGGGCCCTCGATGCGGTGTGCGCGGGTCACGCCCCGGCGCGGCGGCCCCGACAAGGCGTCCCCGCCGGGCCGTCGCCCGGTCAGGACAGCGGGCGCGGCGGCGGCGGCGGCGTGGGTGGCGGCGGCGGCTTCGGCCGTTCCCGCTCGCCGTTGTTGTCGGGCAGCATGCTGATGGTGACGACGTTGGCACGCGCCGAGATCCGCGCGAGGTGCGACACCACCGTCTCCTGGATTGCATCGAGCAGGTCGCGCCGTTCCTCGCCTGTCATCTGAACCTTGGTCAGATCGATGCAGAGATGGCCCCCGGCCGTGCGAATGGCGCCCATCGATCTCCTCCCTGGCGTCGGCTGCGATGCTGTAGAAAATATAAGAATGCAGCAGCACGCTACCTACAGTTGCACGATTCTGTCAATCCGCCGTCCGTGGCCCGAAAATCCGGGTTGGATGCGGAAGGCGCATCAGGCATCGGCCAGCACCCAGCGGCGAAACAGTGCCAGGTCGATGTTGCCGCCGCACAGCACCAGCCCCACGCGCCGGCCAGCCATGGCGTCCCGTTCGGCCATCAGCGCCGCGAGCGGCGCCGCGCCGGCGCCCTCGGCCAGGTTGTGCGTGTCCTGCCAGTAGGCGCGGATCGCCTCGGCGACCAGGTCGTCGGCCACCGTGACGATGCGCGCGGCGCCGTCGCGGATGATCGCCAGCGCGTCCGGGTCCGGGATGCGCGTCGCCATGCCGTCCGCCAGGGTGTTCGCGCCCGGCGTGGTGACCACCCGCCCCATGGCGACGGAGAGCGCATAGGCCGGTGCCTCCGTGCTCTGCACGCCGATGATCTCGGTCGGCAGGCCCAGCAGGTCGCGTGCCAGGATGCAGCCGCAGATGCCCGAGCCCAGCCCGATCGGCACGTAGAGCGCATCGAGCGGCGGCGCGCCGCGGAACAGTTCCAGCGCGTAGGTGGCGACGCCCAGCACCAGGTCGGGCGCGAAGGAGGGGGCGAATTCCAGCCCGTCGCGCTGCGCCAGGCGGGCCGCCTCCACCCGCGCCGCGTCGAAATCCTCGCCATGCTCCACAAGCGTCGCGCCCTGGGCGCGCATGGCCGCGTTCTTCTCCGTGCTGTTGCCGTGCGGCACGACGATGGTCACCGGCACGCCGGCGCGCGCCCCGGCCCAGGCCAGGCTCTGGCCGTGATTGCCGCGCGTCGCCGAGATCACGCCCCGCACATGCGGCCGGTCGCGCGTCAGCGCGCGCATGTAGGTGACGCCGCCGCGCACCTTGAAGGCGCCGGTCGGGGTGTGGTTCTCGTGCTTCACCCAGACCTCCGCGCCGGTGCGCGCGGCCAGCAGCGGCCAGGCGTGCTGCGGCGTCGGCGGGAAGGCGGCGTGGACGAGGGCGGCGGCGTCCTCGAGCGCAGGCAGGTCGAACATGGTGCGGCGCAACTCCACGCGAGGGCTGGGCGTTTCGATCATCCAGTGTAGCGGAGCCCCACGTGATGGCCATCGAAGTGAACAGCACCGGCTGGACGGGCAATGACGACGCGGCGCGGCCGGCGGCGCCGCAGGTCTGTGGCCTGTTCCGCGGCAAGGACGGGATGGAGGAGGCGCTCATGCGCCTCGACGGCGGCACCTTCGACCGCTCGCAGATCTCGGTGCGCGTGCCAGGGCGCGAGGATTCCAGCGCCTATTCCGGCAGCGAGACGCCGGTGCAGGAAGACGACGCGCGGAACCTGCGCACCCTGGGTACCAGCACCGCCGCGGCGGGGCTCGGCATGGCCGCCGCCGGGGCAGTGATCGCCACGGGCGGGGCGGCGCTCCCGGCGATCGCGGCGGCGGCGGCGGCCGGCGG
>JAIEOP010000135.1 GCA_019750465.1 Acetobacteraceae bacterium
TGCCATGGCACGTGACGGGAGTTCAGACCTGTGCTCTCCCGCGCACGGCGCGGCGGCGGGCAGGTCCCGCCCCAGCCCGATCGGCACCGCGGTGACGAGGGCCATCACCCCCGCGCCGATCAGCGCGGCGGAGAGGCCGCCGAGCGCCGCCAGCCCCAGCATCATCGCCGGCGCCAGCGCGCCGCCGAGGTAGCCGGCGAAGGTGTGCAGCGAGAAGGCGCGGCCGATCCGCGCCTCGCCGATGCCGCGGGAGAGCAGCTCGTAGTCGGCCGGGTGATAGACGGCATTGGCCAGCCCCAGCAGCGCCGCGGCGGCCAGCAGCATCGGGGTGCTCGGCACCAGGGCGAGCAGGATCAGCGCCGCGCCGCCGAGCGTGAGCCCGGCCGCCAGCAAGCGGCGCGAGCCGTAGCGATCGACCGCGTAGCCCATCGGCGCCTGGGTCACGCCGGAGACGACGTTGAACAGGGTCAGCGCCAGGCCGAGCTCGACGAAGCCGACGCCCAGGGTGTCGCGCAGCAGGGGAAACAGCGGCGGCAGCACCAGGTGGTGGACGTGGCTGACGAGGTGCGCGGCCGAGACCAGCACCAGGGTGCGCAGCTCCGCCGGCGACCAGCCCGCGCGGGCGCCGCTCAGGGCCATGGGGGCGTCGTCCTCATCCTGCCGCCGTTGTGCGATGGAACGGCGGCCAGGGGAAGCCAAGGGAAGATGCGCGCCGGGCAGGGCCGGGTTGCGCGCGGCTCAGACGGCGGCGTCGCCCCGCAGCAGGCGGCGCAGCTTGCGCACGGCGCTGTCGGGGGTGGTGAGCACCGGCAGGCCGGTGGCGGCCGCCACCGCTGGCGCCGCGCGGGCGAGGCTGAACTGGGCGAGGGCGATCACGTCGCAGCGGGCCAGGGCGCGCGCCGCCTCGGCGGCCAGCCGGTCATGCGTCGCGGGGTCGCCGGCGTCCATCGCGGCCAGCGCGCCCTCCGCCAGCGCCGTCACCACATCGACATCGGCGGGGAATTCCGGCGGCATGCTGTCCAGCGTCGGCTGGAAGGTGGCCAGCAGGCCGATGCGCGGCGTCCGCCCCGGCGCGGCGGCGGCGCGGGCGGCGGCGCAGGCCTCCTCGATCATGGCCTCGTTCGGCTTGAGCACGGGCATCGGCGCGTGCCGCGCCGCCACCGCCTCGATGCAGGGGCCGAAGGCGGAGCAGGTGAAGAGGATGCCGTCCGCCCCGGTGCCGGCGGCGTAGCGCGACAGGGTAAGGAAGCGCTCGGTCATCGCCGGCGTCAGGCCGCCGTCGCGCGCCAGATCCGCCGAGAGGCTGTCATCCAGCAGGTTCATCAGCCGCGCCTCCGGCCAGGCGCGGGCGAAGGCCGCCTCGATGGGCGGCGGCGAGTGGCGGAGGGCGTGGATCAGGGCGATGCGCATGGCGGGGCGGGTCCGCGCGTCAGCGGCCCGCCGCGCCGCAGCGCTTCAGCGGGGAGAGGAATTCGCGGCAGTCCGGGAAGACGATCTCGTTCGGGCCGCGCCGCTCGATGCGCAGCACGTCGGGGCCGCCCTCGCAGCCGAAGCCGATATCGGGGGGCATGCGGCCGCCGAAGGGGCCGCCGGGCGGGGCGGCCGGCACCAGCCGGAGCTGCAGCCCGCCATCGGGCGTCGGCCCGATGGTCTCGATGAGGCGCTGGCGGTAGGCGACGTCGAGCACCGCCGCACGCAGCACCACGTCGCGCAGGATGATGACGGTGGCGTTGGCGTAGCAGGCGGCGGTCTCGGTCTCGCCGGCCGGGAACAGGCCGCCGGTCCAGACCCCCATCACCCAGGCATGCGGCGGCCCGGCGGGGGCGGGTGCGGCCGGCTGCTGCGCGGCCGCGGGCTGGGCAGCGAGCACTGGCAGGGCGAGCGCCAGCGGCAGGATCCAATGGCGCATCAACGACCTCTCCCGGTCCGGGTGGAGCAGCATGCCATTCCTTTAGGGCAGATCGGCGTGTTGCGGAAACCGGTGGGCCGCACCTGCTCAGCCTCCGGCGCCGATCCCGGTCCAGTGCCAGCCCGTGCGGGTCCGACCAAGTCAGGGGCTGGTCATGATATCGGCTCCTGCCGCCCCGACCACCCGCCGCTCCACCAGAGCCCAGACGGTTTTCGCCTGCTCGGCCGAGGACAGTTCGCCTCCCCATCGGGTGGTGAAGCGCGGCTCGCCGTCACGGCATGCTCGTGATACAGTCCAACGCGACGTTGAATCGCAGTCGCGTTGAATTTCGCGCAGCGATCGGATGCATGGCAAGGGCCAGTTGCAAATGGCCGATGGGAGTGTGGCGGTACGGACCCCCACGAAGCTCACCAATAACCGTCTGGACGAGTTCCTGAACGAATTGCCTGAACGAGTTGAAGGAGTGTGGGGAAGCGCGGGTAACCAGAAGCTCCGCCAACGTCTCGGATGGGAGGAGGAGTTCGACTGGCGCGTGCAGGGCCGCCTGGTTGAGGAGAGACGGATCGCCGCGGGTCGCGGAAAGGGTGGATCAGTACGGTTCACCCAAGGTCAGGCCGTCGCCTCGGATGCGCCGGAGGACGGCACGCCCTTGGCTACTCCCGATGATCTGGCCAGTTCGCGAAGGAAGGCCAGCAGAATCAGTAGCTTGGCTCGAACGTGCCGGCGCGGGTTGAGCCGCCGATATTGCAGGCGCTTTGCTGGAATTGGCCAAAGTCGAGCTCAGGGTCAGATCAAGCAGGGCGCGATAGTTGCGGACCTGGAGGCTCAGGATCCGAGGCGGGGTCAGGGTCGTGGCCACAGCGACGGCGCCTCGGCGCCGTCTTCCCCCACGCGGTCCAGCAGCGCCATCGGGGCTGGCGTCTGTTCATCCCCAAAGCACCAGGCGATGGCGAAGGATGCGTCCACCACCAGGCTCACGGCCGCCCTTCATCGGTCAGATCCTTGATCTTCAGTCCGCCCAGGCCGAAACCCTTGCTCACCCGCTTGATCCCCGCCACCGCCCGCCGCGCCCGCTCGCGTCGCTCGGCTTCGGTATTGGCGGGGACCAGCCGCGCCACCGGCACGCCGCGGTTGGTGGTCACCACTTCCGTCCCCCGCGCCACCTCGGCCAGCAGGGCGGAGAGGCGGTTCTTCGCCTCGAAGAGGGGGACGGAGATGGTGTCGTGCATGCGTGGCGCTCCTGGATAGCCTGATGGCCAGCTTACCCGGCCGGGCCCTCGAAGGACCGGGAATTGGAGATGCAAGAAACTCCAGGTTCTCGCCGGGATCGGGAGGCAGCGCCCCTCGCCTTGCCGCCCCCGAAACCATTTGCCATAGGGTGATTTTCCTATTACCCTTCCCGATCCCCCAAGGCACCGGACCCCCCATGCCCCACCCGATCCCCCACCCCCGCTCCCGCCGCCCCGCGGCCGGGCCGGTGCGCCGGGGGGATTTGTCCGAACCCTGCATCGCCGCGACCCCACCGCACCGTCTCGGCCGCGGCCGGCCGCCATTCCCCTGCCCGCCTCTCGCCCCGCGGCGCGGCGGCTCAGGCCATGTTCACCATGATCGTCTTCTTGTGCGTGAAGTGCTCCAGCATCGCCTCCAGGCTGGCTTCCTTGCCGAGGCCGCTGCTCTTCACGCCGCCGTAGGACAGGTTCGCCTGCACGACGAGGTTCTGGTTGATCTGCACGAGGCCGGCCTCCAGCCGGTGCGCCAGGTCCAGGCCCACCTTCAGGTTGTTGGTCCAGAGGCTGGCGGCCAGGCCGTATTCGCTGTCGTTTGCCTCGGCCAGCACGGCTTCCGGGTCGTCGAAGGGGGCGATGACGGTGACGGGGCCGAAGATCTCCTCGCGCACGAGGCGGCTGTGGCGGGTCAGGCCGGTGAAGATCACGGGCTGGATGAACAGGCCCTTCTTCAGCGCGGGGTCGTCGGGCAGGCGCGAGCAGACATGCGCGCTGGCGCCGGCGGTGGCCTTGCCCTCCTCGATGAAGCCGCGGACCTTGGCGAGCTGGCCCTCGGAGATGATGGTGCCGATGTCGGTCCGCTCCTCCAGCGGGTCGCCCATCACCATGGCGTCCACCGCAGACTTCATGGCGGCGACGAAGCGGTCGAAGATCGGGCGTTCCACGTAGATGCGGGACGCGGCGGTGCAGGACTGGCCCTGGCGCGTGAAGCGCATGGAGGTGAGCGCGCCGGCGACCGTCTTCTCGAAGTCGCAGTCGGCGAAGACGATCATCGGCGACTTGCCGCCGAGTTCGAGCGTGACGGGGATCAGCCGCTCGGCCGCGGCCCTGGCGACGATCTTCCCGGTCTCGACGGAGCCGGTGAAGGTGAGCTTGCGCACGAGCGGGTGCTCCACCAGCGGCGCGCCGCACTCCGGGCCGAAGCCCGACAGCATGTTGAACACGCCGGGGGGCAGGATGCGGTTCATCAGCTCGCAGATGCGCAGCACCGCGAGCGGCGCCTCCTCGGCCGACTTCACCACCACCGTGTTGCCGGCCACCAGCGCGGGCGCGACCTTCAGCGCCATCAGCAGCATCGGCACGTTCCAGGGGATGATGGCGCCGACCACGCCGAGCGGCTCGCGCACCGTCACGGACAGCACGTTGGGGGCGAAGGGCACGCTCTCGCCCTTCAGCTCGGAGCCCAGGCCGCCGAAGAACTCGAAGATGTCGGCGACGACGCCGGCCTCGACGCGGCTTTCGGTGCGCAGCGCCTTGCCGGTCTCCAGCGCGATGAGGCGGGCGAGTTCTTCCTGGTGTTCCTTCAGCAGGGCGGCGCAGGCATGCACCAGGGCGCCGCGCTTGCGGGCGGGGGTTCTGGCCCAGTCCTTCTGCGCGGCGGCGGCGTTCTGCACGGCGGCATCCACGTCGGCCGCGTCGCCCTCCGCGGCGCGCGCCACCTCCACCCCCGTCGCCGGGTTCACCACGGCGAAACTCTTGCCGTTGCGGCCCGGCACGTATCCGCCGCCGATGAAGTGGTGGCCGGAAAGTGCCTTGGCGAGCGCGAAGGGGTCGAGGCAGGGCTCGGCGGGGGTGAGCATGGGGCGGTCGAGCATCCGGTCCTCCCGAAGTCGGGCGCCGGCGCAGCCGGGCCGAGGGGTACGGGACCATGCCCTTCGGATGAGGCGTAGGCAACCCACGCCACAGATGTCACACCCGGGCCGGACACCAAACAAGAGGGGGTGGCGGAAAACAAGAGGGGGTGGCGGAGCAGCAGGGATTCGAACCCTGACCGGCAGCCCCAAGCGGGGCCCATGCTGAACTACAACACTGACTCCGCCGGACAATCTATCGCCAGCGGCATCCCGCCCTGTCAAGCGGATTGGTGGGGGTGCGCAGGGCTATCGCATTTGAGCTGTGCCGAATGCGGCCAGCAGCTTTTTCAGGAAGGCGTTGTTCCATCCTGCTTGCT
>JAIEOP010000193.1 GCA_019750465.1 Acetobacteraceae bacterium
CGCGCCCGCGCCGCCGACGTGCTGCCGGTGATCGAGCAGGCGCGCCGCGCCGGCGCCGCCACCCTCCAGCAGCTCGCCGACGCGCTCGCCGCGCGCGGCGTGCCGACGCCCTCCGGGCGCGGCACCCGCTGGCGCCCGGTGCAGGTGGCGCGCGCGATGGGGAGGTACGCGGACGCGGGGGGCGCGAACGCCGCGACGATCGGGGACGCCCCGCGTTGAGCGGCATGATCCTCGAACCCTTCCGGCGACTGCGCGACGCGCTGCGCGCCCGCCGCCTCGAGCGCTGCGGCGACCTTGTGCGTGGCCCCGGCGAGTTCTGGTCGCTGCTCCGCGACCTCGCCGGCGACCTCATGCCCGGCCCCGAGCGCGAGATCCCGCGCGACCTTTTCCTCCTGCTCGCCGCCGCCTGGTCGGCGACCGCACCCAGGGAGACGGCGCACGACCCGGCCACCGTCCTGCGCCACGTCCGCGACAACGCCTGGCTCGGCTACGCCGACACACAGCGCCTCATCGACGGTTTGCGAGAGGAGCTGCCGCGCTCGGAGGGCGCAGCGCGCATGGCGCTGTACTTCGGCGAGATCGCGGCCAAGGGCTGCACCCACCTCTTCCTGCCCATCGTCTCACGCGCCGACCGCCACCGGGCCGTCCGCCCGCCGCCCCCGCGGCTGCTCCTCGACGCGCTCGGCGAGGAGTGGGCCTGGAGGTCGCTGGGCCAGGTCGCGCGCCGGGTCTTCGCGGCGGCGCCGGCGGGCACGCGCCGCGAGCGCGACGCCTTCATGCTGGCGCTGATGGTGGACGGCTGGGACCGCGGCGACCGCGTGCTCGACGGCCGCGCCGTGCTCGACGCCGCCTCCGCGCAGCTCCGCCGCCTGTACGAGGAGCCGTGGGCGGCGCTGGCGCCCCTGTACGCCGACGCGGGCGACCATCCCGCCGCCGCGCGCCTCGCCGCCGCGGCGGCGGAGGTGCACGAGGCGGACCGGCCGCTCTGGCTGGAGGCGCTGTTCCTGGTGGATACGTGGCGCGCGGGGGAGCAGTGGTTCGACCACGCCTTCGAGGTGAAGGCCGGGCCACTCCGGGACGTGCTGCCGCTGGCGGGGTCGTGACCCGGCGGCGCACGGTCAGGACGACGCCGGGCGCACGCGCGAGCGGTCAGGACGCGATGGCGGCTCCGAAGCCCGCGCCGCTCGGCGCAGCGTCGGCGGCCAGCAGGCACTTCACCGACGCGAGGAAGCCACCGATGCGCGGCTTCTGGGCCAGCCTCGCCCCCACCAGCGAGGGGTTGTGCCCGTCGATGATCAGGGCGTGGTCGCCGGAGCGGAAGCGCAGCAGCCCATTCAGGTTGGCGACCCCGATGAACAGCGGGCGGAAGCCCTTGCCGTGGCCGGTCCCCGCACCGCACCGGGAAACGCCGTCCGAGAGCGCCAGCCGGAGCGCCTCCCCGTGGTCGTCGAGGCCGGCGTAGTCGGGGCAGGTCCGGAGGCTGTCGAGGACGCCGACGCCGCGGTCGGCGACGACGAACTCGAACGAGCCGCCGCGGGCCGCGAAGGCGAGCAGGCCGGTCCTGGCGGCGCCCGAGTGGTCGTGGATGTTGCTGTACATCTCGCCGACCGCGCCCACGAGCTGCGCGGCGACGCGCTTCGCGAAGCCCGCTGCCACCGCCGCCTGCTGGGCGGCGAAGCCGAAGGCGTTCCACTCCTTCTCGTCGCGCGCCTCCGTCGTGCGCAGGAAGCCGACGTTCCGGCGAGAGGGGCACACCCAGCGCGACTGGCCCCGCGTCAAGGCGCGGCGGAGGTCGCCGAAGTCGGCCAGGTCGAGCCAGGGCGCCTCCCCGGGCTTCGGCAGCAGCCCCGCAGCCGCCAGATGCGACATCTCGACCAGCGGGCCGAGGTCACGCACCACCGCGGGCCCCACCTCTCTGCCGGCCAGGCGCCCTCGCTCCGCGGCGAACGCCAGACCGTCCAGCGCGGCGAAGTCGAGCGCCGTCACGCCGCGCGGCGGGCGCCGCCGCCAAGCCAGTCCTCGACCGCGGCGAGGTTCTCCGCGAGCAGCCCGTCGAGCGGGGCGCCAGGCTCCGTCGGCGCCGGCAGCCAGGCGGGCCGTGCCCCGTCGCCCCCGGGGACGGCGCGGCGCCGCATGACGGTCTTCATGAAGACGTTGGTCTCAAGCACGGTCGTCCGGGCGAACGCCCCGGCAAGGGCCGGCAACACGTCGGCCCCGCCCCGGACGACGATGGCGAGCGGGCGTCCGACCTGCCGCGCGAGGTCCACCAGCCAAGCCGCGTGCTGCCCCCGCCGCCCAGCCCGTCCGGTCCCGGTGGCGAACTCGTAGGCCAGAAGGGTGATTTCCGGCCGGTCCGCCACGAAGGCCGCCCAGCGCCGGAAGTCCGTCTCCGTCCGCCCGTTCACGTGGAGGGCCGCGGGCAGCCCCTCGTCCAGGAATTCCCAGTGGACGATGGCGATGCGCTTCATCGCGTGCAGGTCGTCCCAGCGGGGGGATGCGTGGGAGTTTCTGCAGCCGTGTACGCTAAGCTGGTTGGCGCTGTGCGTCTGGCCTGAGGGCGAGCTCGCGGTAGAGGGTTGAGCGCCCGAGGCCGACTTGGCGCGCGGCCTTGCTGGGCGAGAGGCCGCTGCGGATGAGGGTCAGGGCTGCCCCCACCTTCTCCGGGTCGAGCGGCCTTCGGCCGGGCATCCTGCCTTCGGCGCGCGCGGCGGCGATGCCGTCGCGGGTGCGCTCGGCGATCAGCCGGCGCTCGAAGTGGGCGATGGCGCCGAACACGTGGAACACCAGCTCGCCGGCGGCCGACGAGGTGTCGATCTTCTCCTCGAGGCTCAGCAGCGCGATGCCACGCTCCTTCAGCATGGCGACCGTGGCCAGCAGCTCGGCGAGCGAGCGGCCGAGCCGATCCAGGCGCACGACGGCCAGCGTGTCACCGCGTCGTGCGTAATCGAGCAGGGCCGAGAGACCGGGCCGGTCCACCGAACGGCCGGAGCGGACGTCGGTGAACACCTTGGCGGCGCTCGCCTGGCGCAGCCGCAGCTCCTGCCCGGCGACCTCCTGGTCGCCGGTGGACACCCGCGCGTAGCCGAGGATGTCGCCCATGCCGTCCCCGAACCGCTCGGTTGCTGGACGGCCCCGATGCCGTCCCCCTCCGCCCCGAAAGCTCGTCCAGAAACTACGTCCAGAATGGCTGGCCCGTCCATCTATCCCGGATAGGGTTGCGGGACGCTTCCGGATCTCCCCATGCCCGCACCGCAGGCCCAACTCCTCGCCCCGCACGCGCGCGCCCTCCTGTTCGATCCGCCGGCCGACCGCGACGAGGCGCTGCGCCGCTGCGCGCTGGCGCCGGAGGACCTGGCGCTCGCGCGGCAGCACCGGCGCTCACACAACCGGCTCGGCTTCGCGGTCCAGCTCGCCCTCGTGCGCGACCTGGGCCGGCCGCTGCGCCTGGACGAGGAGCTGCCCGACGCGGTCGTGGAGGCGGTCGCCGACCAGCTCGGCGTCGAGCCGGCCGTCTTCGGGCTGTACGCCCGGCGTGACGGCACCCGCCGCGAGCACGCGGGCGAGATCGCCGCCCTGCTTCGCCTGCGCCCGATGCGCCAGGCCGACTACCGCGTCTCAATCCGGGCGGCCGCGGCCTGCGCCGCCGGCACCGACCGAGGCGAGCCGATCGTCCGCGCGGTCGTGGCGGACCTCAAGGAACGTCGCATCACGGTGCCGCCGCCAGCCCTGGTCGAGCGGCTCGCGCTCGCCGGACGCGCCCTCGCCCGGCGGCAGTCGCATCGCGACCTCACGCGCGACCTGAGCGGCGGGCAGCGCGCATTGCTGGAAGCGCTGCTGACCGAGCGGGCCGAGGACGGCCGCACGGCGCACGGCTGGATCGGCGAGGCCCCGGAAGGGCCGACGCTGAAGAACCTCACCGGCATCGCCGCGCGCCTGGCGGCGCTGCGCGGCATCGGCCTCGGTGACGAGCGGCGGCGCGCGGTCCATGCGAACCGCTACGCCATCCTGGCCCGCGAGGCGCGCATCCTGCCCGCGCGCGAGCTGCTGCGCCTCGCCCCGGAGCGCCGGCGGGCGACGCTGGTGGCCTTCACCGTCGAGCGCCAGGCCGCGCTGACCGACCTGGCCGTGGAGATGTTCGACAAGCTGGTCGGCACCGCCCGCCGCACGGCCGACCGGCGGCACGAGGAGAACCTCCTCGCCCAAGCCAAGGCGCTCGCCGTCGTGGCGCACGACCATGCCGCCCTGGGTCGGGCCCTGCTGGAGGCCCGCAGCGCCGGGGGCAGCCTCTCTGACGGGATCGAACGGGCGCTGGGGTGGGAGCGCCTGGCCACGAGCGTCGAGGCGGCCGAGGGCGCGACGGGCGGCGGCACGGAGGGCGACGGCATCGAGGAGATGATCGGCCGCCACGCCACCCTGCGCCGGGCCGCGGCGATCCTGTTCGACACCTTCCGCTTCCACTCGCACCGCGCCGACGATCCCCTGCTCGCCGCGGTCGCCCTGCTGGGCGAGCTGCACCGGGGCAGCCGGCGCAAGCTCGGGAGCCGCGTGCCGACCGCCTTCCTGCGCCGCACCTGGCGCCGCCGCGTCAGGGCCGGGCCGGACGGCCTCGACCCGCGCGCCTACGAGGTCGCGGTGGTCGTGCACCTGCGCGACCGCCTGCGCGCCGGCGACGTCTGGGTGGAAGGCAGCCGCGCCTGGCGGCAGTTCGAGGACTACCTCCTGCCGCGGGCCGCCTTCGCCGCGCTGCGCGCCGAGGGACGCCTCGCCCTCGCGCTGCCCGACACCGCCGCGGCCTGGCTGGAAGGGCGCGGCGCGGTGCTGCGCGAGAAGCTCCGTGCCGTGCTCGCCGCGGCGAAGAGGGGCAAGCTGGTGGACGCAGCACTCGACGAGGCCGGGCTGCGGGTCGCCCCCATCCGCCGCGAGCAGCGCGAGCGCGCCAAGGTGCTCAGCCGCCGGCTCTACGCCCTCGTGCCGCGCATCCGCATCACCGACCTGCTCGCCGAGGTGAACGTCTGGACCGGCTTCGCGGGCCGCTTCACCCATTTCCGCACCGGCGAGGCCCCGGCCGACCTCGCCGCACTCATGGCCGCGATCCTGGCGGACGCGACCAACCTCGGCCTCGACCGCATGGCCGAGAGCTCGCGCGGGCTGACGATCCACGGTCTCAACCTGGCGATCGACCGTCACGTCCGCCCCGAGACCTACGCGGCAGCCCTCGCCACCCTGGTGGACGCGCAGCACGCCCATCCCTTCGCGGCGGTGTGGGGCCCGGGCGTCACCTCCAGCTCGGACGGGCAGTTCTTGGCCCGCCGGCAGCATCCGTGCGGAGATTTACGGTAAGGACCTGAGCCGGGTCAGGCCGGTGCCGCCTCGGCCATC
>JAIEOP010000405.1 GCA_019750465.1 Acetobacteraceae bacterium
GAAGCGCCCGGATCAGGCGGCCGCGGAGGACGCCTCTTCGTCCCGGCGGCGCTTGCCGCCTTTGCCGCCACCGCCCTTGGCGGCGCGCCGCTCTTCGGCCGACTTCGGGTTGGACGCGCGGCGCAGCGCCAGCACCGACTCGGCGAAGATCGCCTTCAGCTGGTCGCGCTCCGCCTCGTCGGTGACGCCCTCGGCGTATTCGATGGCCTGGGCGACGGTCTGGCGCAGCGTGAGGGCGGTGACCTTGAGCTGCAGCTCCTCGATCGCCTTCACCTGGTCGAGGTAGGTGGTGCAGGCGGCCAGCTCCTCGGCCGTGAGCTTCGCCTTCAGCTCCTCCGGCACTTCGGTGGCGCGCTTCGGGATGCGCCCGACGACTTCGCTCTTCGCGCCCTTCTTCTCCGCGTCATAGGCCGTGCGCACCAGCTGGATGGTGTTGCCGCGTGGACGGAAATGCATGTTTGTACCTCCTATTTCTCGCCTCCACATAGCATGGTATCGGTGGTTTCACAGCGATTTAAGAATGACATTCTTGCCAATATATTGGCAAATTCGGTAACGCGTGGCGCGGATCGGGCGCCGACCCGGCCCATGTCAGGCCACGGCTGTCGGCCCCCAAGCCACCCGGCCCGGCCGTGCGCCGCAACCCCAGCGAGTCGGTGCAAGGTCTGGCCGCCGCGACCCGCGCTGGCCGGGTCAAGGCCGGCGAGGACGGGATCCATCGCCGGCGCTCCCGCCACTGCCGGCCGGCGCCGGCAGCCGCCACGGATCGGCCGCGGCACTCACCGCCAGGTGCTCGGCGATCTCCGCCGCCGAAGGCTCGCGCAACGCCGCAAAGGGTCGAGCCCAGCGGCTCCAATGCGGGTTGAAGCCCGGATCCACCAGCACCGAGGCCCCCCAGCGCTGCACCAGCAGCCGCCGCTCGAACTCGGCGCGCTCCTGCTTCGCCGCGTCCTGGTCGTCGATGCCGCGGCTCTTCGACTCGTAGTGCACCAGCGCGATCCCCGGCGCGTAGAGCACCGCAAGCCCCGCGGCGCGCAGGCGCAGGCAGAAATCCACGTCGTTGAAGGTCACGCCGAAGGCGTGCTCCTCGAACCCCTCCAGGCGCGCGAACACCGCGCGCCGGCAGGCGAGGAAGGCGCCCGTCACGGCGCCCGCGGCGCGCAGGGCCTGCCAGCGCCCGCCCGGGCCGGGCGCGTCCATCGCGGCACCGACGCCCTCATGCGCCGCCAGCGCCTCCACGCCGAGCACCACGCCGGCATGCTGGAGGGTGAGGTCCTCATAGACCAGCCGCGCGCCGACCGCGCCGACCGCGGACTCGGCCAGCAGCCGCCGCAGCACGCGGTCCCAGCCGCCGGTCAGCATGCGGGTGTCGTCGTTCAGGAACAGCAGGTGTTCGCCAGCCGCCTCCCGCGCCGCCCCGTTGTTCAGGCGCGACCAGTTGAACGGCTCCGGCCGGCGCAGCACGCGCACGCCGCGTGCCGCCTCCTCGGCCAGGATCGCCAGTGTCGCCGCCCCGTCGCTGCCGTTGTCGACGACGATCAGCTCCAGCAGGTCGGGCGCCGCCGCCTTCTCGCGCAGGGAGGCGAGGCAGTCCGCCAGCAGCGCCCCGCCGTTGCGCGTCGGGATGATGACGCTGATGCGTGACGCGGTGTCCGGCTCCGGCTCCGTGCCGGGCAGCAGCCAGGGGTGGCGCAGCAGCGGCCGCAGCGCGGCGCGGGTCGCCACCGGATCGGCGGGCTCCACCGGCTCCTCCGCCGCCTCGCCCACCTGGCGCGAGACCAGCAGCCGCGGGATGTGCGCCACCGCCCCCGCGCGGGCCAGCACCGCCCAGGCGATCCAGCGCTGCGCGGCGCGATCCCTGGCGTGGCGCGCGGCGTGCAGCGCCGCCGCCAGCGCCCCGGCGCGGGCGCAGAGGATCGCACCGCAGCCATTGGCCGCCGGCAGCGACCAGTGGTCGAGTGCGGTGCGCAGCACCGGCGCGGCATGCCGGTCGCGGCGGTCGCGAATCTCTTCCGTGACGCTGTCCTCGTCGCAGAAGAAGCCGGGGCTGTCCGGGAAGCGCGCGGCGGCATGGGAGAACCAGGCCAGAGCATGCTCCGTCGCCGGCATGGCGCCGGGTGGCAGCAGCAGCACCAGCGCGCCGGGTGCGACCCCCGTCACCGTCGCCCGCTCCGCCGCCAATTCCGCCTCGGGCGGCTCGGGCGGCACTGCGACCAGGGTGATGCGCGGGTCGCGCGCCGCCGCTGCCTCGCCCAGCGCCGCCTGCTCCGGCGTCGCCGCCAGCAGCACGGCGTCCCAGCGCGGCCCCTCCTGGCGCCGCAGTGCCTCGAGGATGCGCCGCAGGCCGCGGACGGAGACGCCTCGGCCTGGCAGCACCACGCGGATCGGCGGCGCGTCCGTATCCGTCACCGGCCCATCCGCCGGCGGCGGCGGCACGCGATGGGCGCGGCGGAAGGCGGCATGCTCCTCCGGCGGGAAACCGGTGAAGCTCTCCAGCTGCGGCAGCAGCCGCTCCAGGCGGTCCAGCGTGGCCCGCGCCTGCGCCAGCTCCAGGGTCAGCATCTGCAGCGTGCTGCGCGGCTCGACGAAGACGCTGTCGAGCTGGAAGGCGGCGCCGACCGGCTCGCCGGAGCGCGCGGCGAGGATCTGGAACCGCAGCCCCTGCGCGGCCGCGTCGCGCGCTCCCGACCGGCCACGCCAGGGGAGGCGGAAGCCGCAATCGGCGCCGTACCCGTCCTCCTCCTCGGTGGCGCCGGGGCGCGGGCGGTCGGCGCGGCCGACGGCCACCAGGCGGCCGTTGCAATGCACCTCGATGTCGAGCGGCGCGGCGCCGCCGGGATCGAGCGCCCAGCCCGCGATCCAGTCCCCGGTCACGTAGTCGATGGCACCGACCAGGCCCTGGCGCCTCTCCGCCAGCCAGGCGCGCAGCGCCGTCCGTGCCTCGGCCCAGAGCGGGCCATGCACCCGTGCAAGCTCGCCATCCAGCGCCGGCAGCAGCAGCAGCCGGGCGAGCAGCGCCATCGGGTGCAGCGGCGCCGGCACGCCGCTCCGCCCCGGGGCACCGATCCGCGTCGCCAGCCATTGCGCCACCGCGCGCCGCTGCTCGCCGGTCAGCCCCTGATGCGGGATCGCCTCGCCTGCGCCGGCCAGCCGCGCCAGCACATGCGCCCGGAACTCGCCGGAGGCGAGCAGCGTGCTCAGCATGGCGGAGAGCGGCGCGCCCTCATGCGCGCGGCGCACCGCCGCTGCTTCCGCTGGGCGGCCGAGCACCGCCAGGTAGGCCAGCGCCACGTCTTCCGTGGTGACGCGCAGCGCCTGCAGCTGGTGCGCGCCGGCGGCGAGGGCAGGCAGCGCGCCCATGGCCGCCGTATGCTCGGCCGGCCAGATCCGCCGCACCAGGTCGTCCACCGCCGGGGCGCGCAGCAGCGCCGCGGGCAGGGCGCCGAGCACCAGCCTCTCCCCGGGCGCCACGCCAAGCCGGTGTTCGAGCCAGTCGGCGCAGCGCTCCGCCTCGGCCTGCGCCAGGCCGAAGGCGGGCAGGGGGGCGGTGGCGATCAGCGGCCGAAGCACCTCGGCCTGGAAGCCGTGATGACCGATGCGAGTGGCGATCAGACGGTGCAGCGGCTGGCCCGGCGCCGCCGGCGCCTCCCCGGCGGCGCCCTCCGTCGTGCCGAACAGGATGAGGTCGAGCACCTCGCGGTCAGCCTCCGTCGCCGGGCGGGTGAGGCGGTGCAGTGCGATGTGCTCGGGTGGCGTCGCGGCGAAATGGGCGAGCGCGGCGCGCACGTCGTCCGGCGAGTCCGCCAGCACGTCGCGTACCGGCGGCGCCACCAGCAGCGCGGCGAAGAGCGTGGCCGGGGAGGCGCCCCCCGAAGCGGCCTCGGTGTCCGGCGGCACCAGGTCGCGGCGGCGGGCCCAGGCCAGCGCCTCCTCCAGCTCCTCCCGCGTGAGGGTCGCGTGGCTGGTCAGCCGGTCGGCGGCGATGTCGCGCAGCTTGGCGCGGAACTCGTTGGATCGGACCAGCACCGCGGCCATTGCCGCCGGGCTGCGCCGCAGGTTGGCGGCGATGACCGCCTCGCCCTCCGGGTTGCGTCCAAGGAAGGCACGATAGGCGTTGACGACGTCGTCCAGCGCGGTGTCCGGCCCGGGCTCGGGTGGCGCGGTCAGGGCAGGGACCTCCGTTGGCGGGACGCCGGCGCCCGGCACCCTATGGACCCGCCCCGGGCGGGTCAACACGCGTGCCCGCCGCGCTGCCGCGCCGGCGGCCCGGGTGCTGCCAGTAGCGCGAGGTGGTCTTGTAGGCGGCCGCGGCATGCATCGCGACGAAGGGCATCACCGCGCGCCGGTCGAGGATGGCGACGCCCGGCGGCAGGCCGATGCGGCCGTCGCGCGATGCCTCCAGCACCGCCGTGCCGAGGCTGCGCGTGACCAGCCCGGGCCCGGTCGCCAGCCAGACGATGTCGCCGTCGCCGCGGTTCAGCGCCGCCACCGCATCCCGCAGCGCGCGCAGGATCACCGGATGCTCCGGCGCCGCCGCCAGCAGGTTGTTGGCGCAGGAGCCGAGATCCTCCTGCACGCCGACCAGCGCCGCGCCGGCGGGCAGCGCCGCCTCGATCGGCGCGAGGCAGCGATCGTCGGCATCCACCCAGATGCCGCCCTGCCGCGCCAGCCAGGCCAGGCGGAACAGGTCGGCGCGCTGCGCCGCGCCATCGGCGCGCAGGAACGCGGCGAGCGTCTCCGGCGCGTCGTGCGCGGCGAGCCAGGTGATGGTCGAGGCGGTGTCGAAACGGTGCAGCGCGTGGCCCGGGTTCCGCTCCGCCCAGCTCGCCATGATTGCGGCCACGTCGGCCGGCGGCTCGCCCGTGTCCCAGAACTGGCCGATGGCGCGGGGAATCGGCGGTGCATCCGGATCCGGCGCGGCGAGCGGCCCCTGGCGGCGCAGCGCCACCAGCAGCGCCATGGCCGGCGCGGTGACGTCGGGGTTGGCGCGCAGCACGGCGGCGACCGCGGCCACCGCCGCCCAAGGCTCGGGCAGCGCCAGGGCAGTGGCCAGCGCCGCCGTCAGGCCGGGGGTGAGCGCCGCCTCGTCGAGCAGCTGACCCGGCAGGGTGAGGTTGAACCGCCCCTGCCGCCGGCCGAGCGCCACCTCGCCGGCCTGCAGCCGCAGCGCTTCCTCGAGATGGTGGCGCACGGCCGCGGCGTCCCACCGCAGCAGCGCCAGCCGGGCGAGCACGTCGTGCGGGAAGGGCGCCGTGGGGGCATGGCGCGCCGCCTCCGCCATCTCGGCCTCGGCCATGGCATGGTCGCCGCGCAGCTCGGCCGCCTCGGCGCGGCAGCTGGCCAGGGCGTGGCGCTGCGCCGGGGTCACGGCGGGCGGTGCCGCGG
>JAIEOP010000343.1 GCA_019750465.1 Acetobacteraceae bacterium
GCTGCTCCACCGTCCACATCGCCAAACCCTCCGGCAAGAGGCAACGCAACACTGACCGCCAAGATCAAACAGGCTCTGAGCCATCCCGAACTGATTGACGCGGCGCTTCAGGACAGCAGTCGGCACCACGTCAAATGAATAGACCGGTTTTCATGGCGACGCCAAGTTTCCGGACCACGCCGCAACCTGCCAACGCATGATTACGTTCATATCGTCGTTCATATCGTCGGTTGCGAGCATCGCTCCACTGCCACGCTCCCCGGCCTCGAGGATTGGACCAGAGGTCGCGCCAATTCTCTCAAGTTGCGTTGCGTGCTGTCCCGATCCGACCGTCAGAACCACAACCGAAGACCTGCGACGACACGCGTGTCATCCGCCCCAAGCCCTTCCTCCCGGCGACTTGCCCGCGTGCCGCCGAAGAAACGTTGGTAGGTCACGCCGATGTAGGGCGAAAAACGCCGCGTCACATCGTATCGCAGGCGAAGGCCCGAATCGATGTTGGCCAATCCGGCGCCAATTCCTCGGCCGCGATCCGCGCGCGTGTACCAATTAGTCTCGAATTGCGGCTGCAAAACAAGGCGCTGCGTGAGGTATAGGTCGTAGGATGCATCGGTGCGTAGCGCGTAATGGCCTGAGTCGCTTGCGTAGGCCGTTGCCTGCACACGCCAGAACCCGATCGCCAGGCCCTGCACGCCGAGTGCCGTCCAGGTGCGGCCGGTATTATCGTCGGCGTCAATCCGGATGCCGACCTGCGCGTCGAAGAAGGTCGAGAACGGGCGACTATAGAGAATCTCGTGACGAGCGTCCGTGAAGCGTCTCCGCCCTTCGGCATTGTAGCGCCCTTCGCTCTTCAGCCAGAGGCGGTTGTAGTCATTGCCGATCCAGGCCTCCGCGTCATACCGGCCGTAGGCGCCGTCCCCGAATCGCCCCTCAAGCTGGTTGAAGATGCCGTGCATGTAAATGCGATCATCCGCGATCGGGCTCCCCCAGGGCGCCGCGCCCCTTAGTGTATCGCCGCCGAGGCCTGTATCGAACAATCGCATCTGGGCTGCGGCCGGCACCGCCATGGCCAGATACGCCGCGAGGGCGCCAACGAGCGGAAGGGAGCATCGCATCAGGCAGTCCTCGGCAATACGCGGACCGTGCGAAACATGCCTGCTTCGAAATGGTAGAGCACGTGGCAGTGCAGCGGCCACTGCCCCGTTGCGACTGGCGTGACGAGGAGGCTGAGATCCTCGCTGGGCTGGATGTTGACCGTGTGGAGGTAAGGCCGGTGGTCTCCCTGACCGTTCTCGAGTTCCATCCACATGCCGTGCAGGTGGAACGGGTGATTCATCATCGTGTTGTTGATGAAGCGCAAGCGGAAGCGCTCGCCGAGCGTCACGTCGATTGGCCCGGCTTCCGAGAACTTACGGCCGTTGATGCTCCATATGAAACGCTCCATATTGCCGGTCAGGTGCAGGAGTATCTCGCGGGTTGGCGGCCGTCGATCTACGCCGGGATGGACCGATCGAAGCTCCGCGTAGGTCAGGAACCGGCGGTCGAGGTGGTTGAGGCCGTCGCCAGGGATGCCGATCCGGCGCTGCGGCATCTCGGCCATGAAGACGCTCTGCACCCCGGTGCCCGGTTGCTGCGGCGGGTCCATCGTGCGGGGCTGATTGGCGGCACGGCGCTCCGGACGTGTCCCCGGCGGCGGGGACATGCCCATGAGGCCGCCGATCCGCGACGAGCGCACGTCGGACGCGCCGATCTGTGCGGGCGCCATGCCGGGCATGCCCATATCCGCCATGGTTCGGAGCGGGCGGTCCGTCATCGATGGAATCGGCGCCTCCATTCCGTCTCGCGGTGCTAGGGTCGCGCGGGCGTAGCCGCTGCGATCCATGCTCTCGGCGAAAATCGTGAAGGCGCGGTCCTCGGTCGGGCGCACGATCACGTCAAAAGTCTCCGCGACGCCGATACGCAGGCCGTCCACCGGCACCGGCACCACGTCGTTGCCATGGGCATGCACCACCTCCATTGTCAGGCCAGGGATGCTGATGTCGTAGAAGCTCGCGGCGGAGGCGTTGATGAAGCGCAGCCGCACGCTCTCGCCAGGACGGAAAAGCGCAGTCCAATTCGCGGCCGGCGGCCGGCCGTTGACGAGGTAGGTGTAGGTGTAGGCGGTGGGCGCCTGAACGCCCGAGGGGTCCATTCGCATCCTTGCCCAGCGCAGGCGCTCCGACATCGCGGCGCCGAGGCCACTGCGCTCCACATCCGTCGCGAAGGTGCTCACGGTGCGCCGGTTGAAGTTGTACATGTCAGGCATGAGCTTGAAGTTGTTTGCAATGACCTGTGGGTCTTCGTCCGTCCAGTCGCTCAGGACGATCGCATAGTCTCGATCCGCCCGGATGTTCGGCGTGCCGGCGGGATCGATGATGAGCGCGCCGTAGGCTCCCTTCTGTTCCTGATAACCCATGTGGCTGTGGTACCAGTAGGTGCCGCTCTGGAGGATCGGGAAGCGGTAGGTGAACCGCTCGCCTGGTTGGATGCCAGGGAATTGGAGCCCGGGCACGCCGTCCATCGGGTTGGGAAGGATGATGCCGTGCCAGTGGAAGCCGGTCATCTCTGGCATCCGGTTCATCAGCTCGATCGTGACGACGTCGCCTTCGCGCCAGCGCAGAGTCGGGCCAGGGGTGCCGCCATTGATGACGTTGGCCCAGGAGGGAGCGCCAGTCTTGTTGATGGGCTGGCGCTCCACGGTCAGGTCGAAGCGACGCGCCGCGCGCACCACGGGCTCGTCCGGGCTCGCAAGGGTAAACGGCGCGCGCGCGCCCGGTCCCGCCGCGGCCCGTGCCGGTCGGTAAAGCAGCGCGCCCGTGCCGGCTGCGGCTCCCAGGGCGAAGGCCCGGCGACCAAGGTCTCGAGCCATCATGGCCCTCGATCGTTCATTCATGGTTCCATTCCACGCGAGGTGTTCATCCCGGTGCTCAGCGCGCCGGCGCAACCGTGTTTCCGGGCTGCGTGCCCATTGTCCTGCGCAGTTGCGCGCAGCGCGTTCGCAAGTCGTCACTCGCGGGACGTTCGCAGCGCGCAAGCATCGCGGGAAGGTCGTTCCCCTCGACACCCGCAACGCCGAAGCCGCGGGTCACGGGCGAGCCGGGCAGGCGCGTTCCCGCCGTTTCCGGGGCTCCGGTGCAGCCCGCGAGCAACGCCACCAGGAGGCAGCATGCGCCCCGCCGGGCAAGGTGGTGCGTCATCGCCGACGCTCCATGTCCGGCGCAGGGACGGCGCTGCCGGGCGGGAGCAGCTTGCGCGACAAGGCGTTCAAATCGCGCAGCTGCTCGGAGCGCCCGGCACGCGACCGGTCGACGTCCTCGTCCGCAAGGCGTTCGGCGGTAGCGGCGCGCTGGGCTGGTGCTGCGTGCCGTTCCAGACAGGCCCGATCCGCGCCGGCGGGTCGGGCGGAGCATTGGTCTGCGCCAGTACAGCGCCGATCGGAACGCTGATGCCGAGCGCAACGCCGAGGACGCAGGCTACCAACGTCTGAGGATTCCGTGGGGCGTCTCGCCGCATTTCCGTCTTCGCCCAATTCACGTGATCTCTCATCGTCCGTCCTTGTCCAGCCGGAGAGAACCCTAGTAGCCAGGGTCATCCTGTGACCCGTCGCTGACGATAAACGGTCGCGGGGCATGGAGGTTCTGCATCGTCTTGCTGCGACGGGACCCGCATCGATCGGGTTCTCTTGACCTTCCGGCCGGGGGAATCCCCAACGATCCCCTCATTCCGGCTGAGCAAACCAGCCGCTTAATTCGCGGGCGTGTGAGACGGCGTTGGCGAAAGCGGCGATGAGGGGGGCGAGCCTGTGCTCGGGCATGTTCGGGATGAGGTCGTAGAGCATGCTGCCCTGGCGGAACAGCGAATGGCTGCGGGTCCTGGCGGTGTTGGACTTGAGCAGCCGGTCCATGCCCAGGCTCTCGCCGACGGCGCCGAGCAGGGTCAGCAGGGCCATGGCGAAGGCGCTGACCAGCAGCAGCCGGTCGCGCCGCATCGGCTCGCCGATGCGCGTCGCCGACAGCCCCATGCCGAAGCGCAGGTCCTTGGTGTCGCGGAACTGCGGCTCGATGGTCCAGCGGCGGGCATAGTGGTTGACCAGCACCGCCGCCGTCGCCTCCGGGTCGCTTGCTGCCAGGCACCACGGCTGCTTCATCCCCTTGGCGTGGACGCAAACGACGGCACCCACCTGCCGCCCCTGTGCGGTGACCCGGGCGTCGCGCAGCTTGCGGGCGCGGCCGCCCCTGCCCACCCATTCGGCCGCGGGCCGGCTCTCGCCAGCGGCATCGGTGACGCGGATGTTGCCGCGGAAGCGGATGACGTAGCCGAAGCCGAGTTCGGCCAGGAAGACGAACAGCTTTTGGTCGCCGAAGCCGCGGTCGGCCAGGATCGTCACCCGGCAACTGGCAGGCATCGTCGCAGCCAGCCGGCGCAGACAGGCGTCCTCGTAGTCGTTGCGTCGGGTCGCAATCTCCTCTTTCCAGACGATCAGCCAGAGCAGCGGTGCGGCCCGGCCGTGGCCGGTCACCAGGCTCAGCACCAAGGTCGATTGGCCGTCATGGGCGAACTCGGTCCAGTCCATCGCCACCAGGATGTCGCGGCGCTCGCCGACCTGCCGCGGCACCCAGCGGGCGAAGCTGTCCCAGACGTCGATGCCGGCATTGCTCAGCAGACGGTCCACCTGCTTGACCGCGTGCCTGGTCACCAGGCCGCGCGCCTGCGCCAGCGCCTGGCCGATCACGGCCACCGCCAGCGACGCGCCGGTCATGACGCCGAGCGTGGCACCCGCCAGCGCATCAACCCGCTTGGCGTGCAGGTCAGGCCCGTACAGCCCACCGATGAAGCCGCGCACCTCACCAAGACGCGCCGTCCTGACCATGCTCCCACCCCATCCCCCAATACCATCGGGTGTCTACGGGGTGCGGACGAATTGGGGCTATACCAGCGGACGCGGAAATGAGGGGATTCGTGAGACGCGGAGCAACTCCTGGCGAAGATCGACAGGGAGACGATGCCGGAGGAACTTGCCGATTACTTCCGACCATCAGGTAGGCGTCGTGCCGCCCCCTCCGCCAGCGGATGATGCGCCTCCACCAGCGCCCGCAGCCGCTCCTCCAGCACCTTCGTGTAGATCTGCGTCGTGGCGATGTCCGCGTGCCCCAGCAGCACCTGCAGGTTGCGCAGGTCCGCCCCGCGTCCCAGCAGGTGGCTGGCGAAGGAGTGGCGCAGCACGTGCGGGCTCACCCGCTCCGGCGCCAGCCCCGCCGCCGCCGCCGCGTCCTTCAGCAGGAGGCCGAGTGCCTGGCGCGTCATGTGCCCGCTCGCCGCGCGGCCGGGGAACAGCCAGCGCAGCGTCCCCGGCCGCGGCTTCGCGCCCCGGGCCCGGTCGCGCTCGGCCTGCGCCGCCCGTGCCTCCCGCGCCGCCTCCCGCGC
>JAIEOP010000471.1 GCA_019750465.1 Acetobacteraceae bacterium
CCGCGTTCAGCCGCGCGACCAGGCCGCGCCGGGCGGCGGCGGCGGCCACGCCGTGCCGTGCCATGGCGTCCTCCAGCCCGGTCAGCCAGGCGGCGTCGGCGCGCAGGCCCTCGCGCCGCTCGCGCACCAGCAGGCGGTTGCGCTGCGCCATGGCGTTCTCGTAGGCGGCGACCTCGCGGGCATGGTGCGGCTCCAGCGCCCAGACCAGGCGGTCGAGGAAGCGGCGGCGCTCGGAGGCGGCGTCCTGGAACAGCCGGTCCATCTGCGGCGTCAGCCAGACGGCGGCGACCCGGTCCGCCAGCTCCGCCCGGCTCTTCAGCGGGGTGCCGTCCAGGCGGATGGCGCGGCGGTCGAGCGCACCGTCCTCCGGCGTGCCGGTGCCGATGTCGAAGCCGCCCCAGGGCGCGTCGAAGCGGCCCGCGGCGGCCCAGGGCAGGGCAGCGCCCCTGGCGTCGCGGCGCGCCAGCTCCGCGGTGCGGGCGCCGCGCAGCCCGCGGCCGGGTCCAAGCAGGCTGATCGCCTCCAGCAGGTTGGTCTTGCCGGCGCCGTTCTCGCCGGTGATCACGACGATGGCGGAGCCGAAGCCGGCGGTCAGGGCAGGCCAGCTGCGGAAGTCGCGCAGCATCAGGCGGGTGAGGCGGAGGCTCGGGTGCATCGCCTGGACTGCGGTGGGCACGGACAGGCTCCTCCCCCCGAGCGCGGGGGGAGGTTGGGAGGGGGGTGGCGTGTCGGGGGGTGGCGGGTCAGGGGGTTCCCGTGCAGGGCCACCCCCACCCCAACCCTCCCCCGCCGGCGGGGGAGGGGGCGGCACGTCAGCCTTCCTCGTCGCGCTCGGCCTCGACCTCGATGGCCTCGTCGATGCCCTCGGCTTCGTCCTCCAGCTCCTCGGCATCCTCGATGGTCTCGTCGGCCTCGACGTCCTCGAGCTCCACCTCCTCGCTCTCGGCATCGGGGACGACGGCGACGCGCTTCTTCAGCTTCTCGTCGGCCGCGGCGCTGGCGCCGGGGCGGCGCAGGCGCGGCTGCTCGGCCGGCTGCTCGGTGGCGCATTTCGGGCAGATCGCGGGGGCGCGCTGGAGGTCGTAGAACTTCGTGCCGCAGGCGACGCAGACGCGCTTGAGGCCCAGTTCGGGCTTGGCCATGGGGGAGATGCCTCGAAGGTCGGGTTCTTGATGCGCGCCGCGCGGGGTCGGCGTGCCGGCCGTGCGGCGCAGGGGAATCAAGGGACCGGCGATTGCCACGGGCCGGCAGGGCGTGTCAAACGCCGATCCCGCCATGGCCCATGACCCCGACGCCGTCCCTCGCCCGCTCCGTGCCGGCCACCCCGCGGGCGCGCTCACGGGCCGCTTCGCCGTGCCGGGGGACAAGTCGATCAGCCACCGCGCCCTGATGTTCGGCGCGCTCGCCGTCGGCACGACCGAGATCACCGGCCTGCTGGAGGGCGAGGACGTGCTGCGCACCGCCGCCGCCATGCGCGCCCTCGGCGCCACGGTGGAGCGGCTGGGCGAAGGGTCCTGGCGGGTCGCCGGCCGCGGCGTCGGCGGGCTGGCGGAACCCGCGGACGTGCTGGACATGGGCAATTCCGGCACCGCGGCGCGGCTGCTCTGCGGGCTGCTGGCCGGGCACCCGCTCTTCGCGGTGATGACCGGCGATGCCTCCCTTCGGCGGCGGCCGATGCTGCGGGTGACGGAGCCCCTCTCGGCGACCGGTGCCCTGTTCTGGACGCGCGAGGGCGGGCGGCTGCCGCTGGCGGTGCAGGGGGCGCGGCATCCGCTGCCGCTGGACTACCGCCTGCCGGTGGCCAGCGCGCAGGTGAAGAGCGCCTGCCTGCTGGCCGGCCTCTGCGCCCCCGGCACGACCCGGGTGGTGGAGCCCGAGCGCACCCGCGACCACACCGAGAACATGCTGCGTCACTTCGGCGCGACCGTGCGGGTGGCGGACACGGCGGAGGGCCGCGTCATCGAGCTGGAGGGCCAGCCGGAGCTGGCGGCGGCCCCGATCCTGGTGCCGGGCGACCCTTCCTCGGCCGCCTTCCTGATCGCGGCGGCGCTGATCGTGCCGGGCTCGCGCGTGACGGTCGCCCATGTCGGGCTGAACCCGCTGCGGACCGGCCTGTTTGCCACGCTGCGCGAGATGGGCGCGCGGCTGACGGTGGAGAACGCCCGGGTGGAGGGCGGCGAACCGGTGGGCGACCTGATCGCCGAATGCGGCCCGCTCTCCGGCGTGGAGGTGCCGCCGGGGCGCGCGCCCTCGATGATCGACGAATACCCGGTGCTGGCGGTGCTCGCCGCTGCGGCGCGCGGCACCACGCGCATGCGCGGCCTGGCCGAGCTGCGGGTGAAGGAGAGCGACCGCCTGGCCGCCACCGCCGCGATGCTGGCCGCCAACGGCGCGCGCGTGGCCATCGAGGGCGACGACCTGGTGGTGGAGGGCATGGGCGAGGCTGCCGCCATCCCCGGCGGCGGCACCGTGGCGACCCACATGGACCACCGCATCGCCATGAGCGCCCTGATCATGGGCCTCGGCGCGCGCGTCCCGGTGCTGGTGGACGATTCCGGCTTCATCGACACGAGCTTCCCGGGCTTCGCCGCGCTGCTGAACCGCGCGGCGGGCGGCGAGGCGCTCGGGCCGCCGTGATGGGGCGTGGACAGGCAAAGCCCTCGCCCGCCGGCGGGGGAGGGTTGGGTGGGGGTGGCGTTGACCGCCTGCTGCCGCCCCACGGCCACCACCCCCACTCCGACCCTCCCCCGCCGGCGGGGGAGGGAGCCTCGCCGCTCATCATCGCCGTCGATGGTCCGGCGGCGGCCGGCAAGGGCACGCTCGCGCGCCGGCTCGCCGCGGCCTTGGGGCTGCCGCACCTGGATACCGGCCTGCTCTACCGCGCCGTCGGGCGGCGCGTGCTGGACCGTGGAGGCGACCCGCGCGACCCCGTGGCGGCCGAGGCCGAGGCGCGGGCGCTGCGGCGCGAAGACCTGGACCGCACCGACCTGCGCGGCCCGGCCGCCGATGCCGCCTCCTCCGCCGTCGCCGCCATCCCCGGCGTGCGGGCGGCGCTGCTGGAATTCCAGCGCGAGTTCGGCCGGGCGCATGGCGCCGTGCTGGACGGGCGGGACATCGGCACGGTGGTCTTCCCGGAAGCGCGGGTGAAGCTCTTCGTCACCGCCAGCCTCGCCGCGCGGGCCAAGCGGCGCTGGCGCGAGCTGACCGGCAAGGGCCTGGCGGTGACGCTGGCGCAGGTGGAGGCGGATCTCCGCGCCCGCGACGCCCAGGATGTCGGCCGCGCCACGGCGCCGCTCAGGCCCGCCGCGGACGCGCTGCAGTTCGACACGACGACCCTCGACATCGACGCGGCGTTCGAAGCGGCGATGGATCTGGTCAGGGCGAGGCTTCCGCGCTGATCGACGTCTCAGCCGTCCGCGGTCGCACGCCGCAGCCCGGTGAGGAAGCGCTCCTTGCCCTCGGTGTCGCGGAAGGCCCTGGCTCTGAACCTCCCAGCATCGATCTCCGAGACTCGACGGAGGTCGCGGATCGCAGCGCGCGCCTCCTCGATACGACCGAGATGCGCCAGGGCCGAGGCCAGTGCGAGATAGCTGCCAGCCCAGATCTCGTTGTGTGCAATTGCCCGGCGCGCCGAGCCGATCGCCTCCTCGTAGTGGCCGAGCATCAGCTGCGCGATGGCAAGACCGGACTGGAACACGGCCATCTGATGATCGAGCGGGCTGAGCCTGATCGCTGCCTCGTAGTGAGGCACTGCCGCAGCAGGCAGACCGGCATGGAGATAACCCCAGGCGGCATAACTCTGACCGATTCCGGAATTGGGATTCAGCATCAAGGACCGCTCCAAGAGCGCAATCGCATTGTCGTAGTCCTCGGCATGATAGGCGAGAGCGTGACCGGCCATGCCGAGCACGGTGGAGTCATCGCGGTCACGCGCGACAGCGGCCCTGGCGAATTCGGCTCCTTCGACTCGATCCCTCTTCGGATCCGTGCTCCATCCCTGTCCATGCCGAAAGACAAGGATTTGCGAGGCCAGTGCATAAGGAGGCGCGTAGTCGGGCGCGAGGCGTATGGTCTCGCGCAGGTGGTCGAGCGTAGCGTCGTTGGCGGCACGTTCGTGACGGTAGAAATTTGCCAGTGCCCAGAGGTAGCGGTCATAGGCGTTGAGGTTGGTCAACGGCTTGCGCCGCGCCCGCTCGATCTCCGCTTGGCGGAGCTGCGGTTCTATCGCCGCCGTCACCGCCTCGGAGATGCGGTCTTGCAGATCGAAGACGTCATCAACGGCGCCGTCGTAACGGTCGGCCCAGATATGCTCGCCCGTCGTGGCGTCGATGAGCTGACCAGTGATGGCAGCCGCGTGCCCGCGCGCCGAACGCTGCCTTCCAGCACGTAGCGCACGCCGAGCTCCCGCCCGACCTGCCGCACGTCAACGGCGCGCCCCTTATAGGTAAAGGCCGAATTGCGCGCGATGACAAAGAGCGAACGCATACGGGACAGCGCCGTGGTGATGTCATCCACCATGCCGTCGGCGAAGTAGTCCTGCTCCGGATCGCCTCCCATGTTCTGAAAGGGAAGCACGACGAGGGAAGGGCGATCCGGCAGAGAGGGCCGCAGGCGCTCCGCGGCCGGAGCCGGGGCGGCGCCCGGGAGTACGAGGCGGAAGGCGCGGACCGGCCGGTCGATGTTCTTCAGCGCACGCTCGCCGAGATCCTCCAGCGCGAAGGGTACGCGCCCGCGCACCTGATCCGCCACGGCGGCCGAGACCGCGATGCCGCCCGGCTCCGCCACGCCTTCCAGCCGCGCGGCGAGGTTCACGCCGTCGCCGAGCAGGTCGCCGCCCTCCACCACGACGTCGCCGAGATGGATGCCGATGCGCAGGCGGAGCTCCTCCGGCTCGCGCGCCGCCATCGCCTCCTGCAGCGTCGCCGCGGCGCGCACCGCCTCCATGGCGGATGGGAACTCGGCGAGGAAGGCGTCACCCATGAGCTTGAAAACGCGCCCCCGCCCGGCCGCGACGGCGGGCTGCACGACCTCGCGGAAGAGCGTGCGGAGGCGTGCCAGCGTGCCGTCCTCGTCCGCCGCGACCAAGCGGGCATAGCCCACCACATCAGCGGCCAGGATGGCCGCCAGCCGCCGACGCCGGGCCGCATGCTCCTGACCGGGAGCCGCCATCACTGCTTCTCCGTCGCGCCATCCGGCGACGCTGGCCGCATGCTGGAGCGTATTGCGTTCGCACGCGCTCACGCAACACGCTCCAGCCTTTGCCGGGTCGCGGGATTCAGCGTTTGCGGCGATTCTGCCTCAACGCATCCCGCTCCAGGCGCGGCCCTGGCCGGGCGCCATGGTGTCCGCTCCGCTTTCCGCTTGAAGCGCTTCGGGGAGGGGCCTGCGGGTCGGCCGGGCCGCGCCACCGCAGGGGAGGCGCGGCAGCGCCGCCGCAGGGTAGCCCGCGGCGGCGCGCTGCGCGCCGGGAGC
>JAIEOP010000247.1 GCA_019750465.1 Acetobacteraceae bacterium
GCCGGGCCGGCCGCGGTCGGTGACCGTAGCGGTGGGGCGGTCGCGGCCGCCGCTGCTGCGTCCGCCACGCGAGGCGCCGGAGGGGGCGCTGCGCCCGAAACGGCCGCGCGGCCGGGTTGCGGCTTCGGCGATCTCCTCGAGGCTCACCTTGTCGAGCCCGTCGATCTCGATGCGCGGGATCGGCTTGCCGGTCAACGTCTCGATGGCGGCAACGAGGCGCGCGTCGGACGCGACGGCGATGGTGAAGGCATGGCCCTCCCGCCCCGCGCGGCCGGTGCGGCCGATACGGTGGACATAATCCTCGTCGCGGAAGGGCACGTCGAAGTTGAACACGTGGCTGAGCCCGCCGATGTCGAGGCCGCGCGCCGCGACGTCCGAGCAGACCAGCAGCTGCAACTCGTTCGCCTTGAACCGGTTCAGCGTGGCGAAGCGCGTCGGCTGGTCCATGTCGCCGTGCAGCGCGCCGACCGAGAAGCCGTGCCGCTTCAGCGACTTGTAGAGGATATCGACATCGACCTTGCGGTTGCAGAAGATCAGCGCGTTCTGCACCTGCTCCCGCCTGACGAGGCGGCGCAGCGCCTCGCGCTTGTCGTGCTCGCGCACCCAGACCAGGCCGGCGACGATGGTGGTGGCGACGCTGGCCGGGGCGGAGACCGCGATCTCCTTCGGGTTGGACAGGAAGGCGTCGGCCAGCCGGCGGATCTCGGGCGCCATGGTGGCGGAGAAGAACAGCGTCTGGCGCATCTTCGGCAGGAAGGACACGATGCGCTCGACATCGGGGATGAACCCCATGTCCAGCATGCGATCGGCCTCGTCGATCACCAGCAGCTTGCAATCGGCCAGCAGGATGCGGCCGCGCTCGAACAGATCGAGCAGGCGGCCGGGCGTGGCGATCAGGACATCGACGCCCTTCTCCAGCACGTCGCGCTGCTCGTTCATCGACTCGCCGCCGATCAGCAGCGCGTGGTTCAGCTTCATGTGCCTGCCGTATTTCTCGAACTGCTCGGCGACCTGAAGGGCAAGCTCGCGGGTCGGCTCCAGGATCAGGGACCGCGGCATGCGCGCCTTGGCCCGGCCGGACGACAGGATGTCGAGCATCGGCAGCGTGAAGCCGGCGGTCTTGCCGGTGCCCGTCTGCGCCGTGCCCATCACGTCGCGGCCCATCAGCACGATGGGGATCGCCTGCTCCTGGATCGGCGTCGGCGTCACGTATCCGGCCTCGGTGACGGCACGGATGATCTGCTCGGACAGGCCGAGGTCGGCGAAAGTGACGCGCGGGGCCGCGGCGTCGGCGGCGGCCGCCAGCGCATCCTCCTCGTCCACTTCATCGTCGTCCTGGTCGCCGTCGCCCTCGTCGTCGCCGTCTTCGTCGTCGCCCGACCCGTCCTCAGACGCTTCGACGTCGTCCTCGTCATCCCCGTCTTCGTCCACGTCGTCGGCCATCCCCGCCGTGACGGGCGCCGGCCCGGAATCGATCGGGGCGACGGCCGTGGACTCCGCTGCGGCGCGCGGGCTGTCGGCAATGGTCGGGGAGGGCGGGGCACCTGGCAGGACGCCGTGCTCGGAAACTGGCTCCGCCGGAGCCATCGCGGGCCGGTCGCTGGGGTCGGTCAAGGGACGGATAATCCTCGCGAGAAATGTCGCCGGCCTGACGGGCAGAACAGCTCGCGGGCGGATCAACGCACGGGCGGAACACCACGTCCCGGCGGCCGGCACGACAGGCGTGCGCGGCATTTACGGGCGCGCACGGCATATGCGCCTTGGCGGCCAGCAAATCAAGCAGTTCCAGCGCTGCGCAGGGCAGCCGCCCGGACGCCCCTGGGACTCGAACGGGGCCGAGGATTTCGTGACGATCCGCCTCGGGGCGCGACGCGGCGGTCTGGGAGCCGCGACGACCTCGACAACCTCATCATCGGGTCCGTGCCGTGAGCTTCACGTGGGTCCGCTGCCCGACGACGCACCCCGCATTGCAGCGAAACACCGGCGCCGGTATCAGGGCAGCCCGTCCGGTCGCGACAGCCCTGTCCCGAACCCGACCATGAAATGGTTCATTTCCGGCCCGCCATGACCCGCATCGTGATGAAGTTCGGCGGCACCTCCGTCGGCGACCTGGACCGTATCCGAAACGTAGCCGCCCGCGTGAAGCGTGAGGTCGAGGCAGGCAACGAGGTCGCCGTGGTCGTCTCCGCCATGGCCGGCGCGACCAACCAGCTGGTGAAGTGGTGCCAGGAGCTCTCGCCCCTGCACGATGCGCGCGAATACGACACGGTGGTGGCGACCGGCGAGCAGGTGACCATCGGCCTGCTGGCCATCGCGCTGCAGGCGGCGGGGATCGACGCGCGCTCCTGGCAGGGCTGGCAGATCCCGATCCGCACCGACGACGCGCATGGCAAGGCGCGGGTCGAAGCCATCGAGGGCGCCGAGCTGATCCGGCGGATGCAGTCCGGGCAGGTGCCGGTGGTGGCCGGATTCCAGGGCATAGGGCCGGACAACCGCGTCACCACGCTCGGCCGCGGCGGGTCGGACCTTTCGGCGGTGGCGCTGGCGGCGGCAGTAAGGGCGGAGCGCTGCGACATCTACACGGACGTTGATGGGGTCTATACCACCGACCCGCGCATCGTGCCGCGGGCGCGCAAGCTGGAGCGCATCTCCTATGAGGAGATGCTGGAATTGGCCTCGGTGGGGGCCAAGGTGCTGCAGACCCGCTCGGTGGAACTGGCGATGAAGCAGCGGGTGCGCGTGCAGGTGCTCTCCTCCTTCGAGGACAGGCCCGGCTCCCTGGTGGTCGATGAGGACGAGATCGTGGAACAGCCCCTGGTCAGCGGCATCGCCTATTCCCGGGACGATGCGAAGGTCACGCTCCGTCACGTGCCGGACCGGCCCGGCGTGGCGGCCAACGTCTTCGGCGCGCTGTCGAAGGCGCATGTGAACGTGGACATGATCGTGCAGAACGTCGGCGCCGATGGCCTGACCGACATGACCTTCACCGTCGGCAAGGCCGACCTCGCCCGCGCGCGCGAGGTGCTGGAGACGGCGCGCCCCGAGGTCGGCTTCGAGGCGCTGCTCGCCGATCCCGAGGTGGCGAAGATCAGCGTCGTCGGTATCGGCATGCGCACCCATGCCGGCGTCGCCAGCACGATGTTCCGCGCGCTGTCGGAGAAGGGGATCAACATCCAGGTGATCTCCACCAGCGAGATTAAGGTCAGCGTTCTGGTGGCGGCCGACTACACGGAGCTTGCCGTGCGCGCGCTGCACACCGCGTACGGGCTGGACGGGCCGGCGGAATGATCGACGTCGCCGCCGCCATCGCCCCCGCTGTCCCGCAGGCCGCCCACGGGGCCATCGACCGGTTGATGGCCCGCGGCGCCGCCTTCCTCGGGACGCGCTACGCCATCATGGGCGGGGCGATGAGCTGGGTGAGCGAGCGCACCCTGGTCGCCGCGCTCTCCAACGCCGGCGCCTTCGGGGTGATCGCCTGCGGTGCGATGGAGCCGCCGCGCCTCGCCGAGGAGATCGCCGCGACCCAGGGGCTGACGACGCAGCCCTTCGGGGTCAACCTGATCACCATGCATCCCCGCCTGGAGGGGCTCGTGCAGGTCTGCCTGGAGGCCCGGGTTGGGCACATCGTCTTCGCCGGCGGCATCCCGCCGGGGGCGGCGATCAAGGCGGCCAAGCAGGGCGGGGCAAAGGTGGTCTGCTTCGCCCCTGCGCTGGCCCTGGCGAAGAAGCTGGTGCGCTCCGGCGCCGACGCGCTGGTCATCGAGGGCTCGGAGGCGGGCGGCCATATCGGCCCGGTCAGCCTCAACGTGCTGGCGCAGGAGATCCTGCCGCATGTCCGCGACGTGCCGGTCTTCGTCGCCGGCGGCATCGGGCGCGGCGAGGCGATCCTCTCCTACCTCGAGATGGGCGCCGCCGGCGCGCAGATCGGCACCCGCTTCGTCTGTGCCACCGAGAGCATCGCGCACCCGAATTTCAAGCGTGCGTTCATTCGCGGCGCGGCGCGCGACGCCCTGCCCACCATCCAGCTCGACGAGCGCTTTCCGGTGATCCCGGTGCGCGCGCTGCAGAACGCCGGCACCAAGCGGTTCCTGGACCACCAGGCCGCGGTGCTGGCGCGCGTCCGGGCGGGCGAGGTGACGAAGGAGGCCGGCCAGCTCGACATCGAGCATTTCTGGGCCGGCGCACTGCGGCGTGCCGTGATCGACGGCGATGTCGAGCAGGGCAGCCTGATGGCTGGCCAGAGCGTCGGCATGGTGACGCGTGAGCAGCCGGTGGCGGAGATCATCGCGGAGTTGATCGACCAGGCGTCGGCCGCGCTGGCCACCCGGTCCGCGCCGGCCGCCTTCGGTTGAACTGCCCGCGTCGGCCGTGACCCGGACCCCGCGCGCGCCCGATGTCGATCCCGTGACAGGCGGCGGTCCAGGCCGGTTTCGGTTTGCCGCGCCGTGGCCGCCGGGCTACATCGCACCGGCGTGCCCTACGACATGAAGCGCCTGTCCCGAACCGAGCCCGTCGCCGCCGTAGAGGTCGCCCGCCTGGGCGAGGAACTGCGCGACGCCCGCGTGGCCATGGGCCTCTCCCTGGACGATGTGGCCGCCGCGCTGCGCATCCGCCGTGTCTACTTGGTGGCGCTGGAGGAAGGCCGCGCGCGCGATCTACCGGCACCGGCCTATGCCATCGGCTTCGTGCGCAGCTACGCCCGCGCGCTCGGCCTCGACGACAACGAGATGGTGCGCCGCTTCCGCGAAAGCGGCAGCACGGTGGCGCCGCGCAAGACCGATCTGGTCTTCCCCGAGCCGGTGCCGGAGCGCGGCGTGCCCGCCGGCGCGCTGGTGCTGGCCGGCGCGGTGGTGGTGATCGGCGCCTACGTCGGCTGGTGGCACTGGTCGGGCAGCGGAGAACGCAGTGTGGACGCGGTGCCGCCGCCGCCGCCGCGCATCGAGGACCTCGCCACCCTGCGCGAGCCGCCACCACCCGAGGCCGCAGCCACGCCGTCCGCGCCGGCCGCAGCCGCGGTCTTGCCGGCCCGCCCAGGCCTGGCGCCCGGCGGCGCCGCGCCACCCCCTGCCGCGCCGCCGCCGCCCACAACCGCAACGCCAGCGAGTCCGGTGCCGCGACCGCCCGACGAGAACCGCGTCACCCTCCGGGCCCGAAGCGGCGATGTGTGGGTGCAGGTGCGGGAACGGGTGAACGGGCCGATCCTGTTCGACCGGGTGCTGAAGGTCGGCGAGACCTACAGCGTGCCGAACCGCGACACCGCCCTGGTGCTGAACACGGGGAACGCCAACGGGCTGGAGGTCTCGGTGGATGGCCAGCCGACGCCCGGCGGCCTCGGCGCCGGACCGAATACGCGGCGCGGCCAGTCCCTCGATCCGGAACGCCTGAAGGCCATCCCCGCGCCGCAGGCGCGCCCGGCGGCCGGCGCGCCGGCGCAATCGGCCGCGAACCTGCCCGCCGCACCCTCGCCTGCGGCTGCCGGCGGC
>JAIEOP010000289.1 GCA_019750465.1 Acetobacteraceae bacterium
AGCGGACCCGCGACGTGGAGGCCGCGCGCCACGCCGCCGAGGTCGCCCGCGCCGCCGCCGATGCCGCCAAGCTGCGCGCCGACAGCGAGACCGGCATGGAAGGCCGCGCCGCCGCCCTCGATGCGGAGAAGAAGGCCCGCGCCCTGGCGCTGATCGCCGAGCAGCGCGCCCTGCGCGAGGCGCGCGACGCGGCGAAGAAGAACAAGAAGAAGTAGCGCCGGGCCGGTCCGACGCGCTGCCGCCTGCCCGCCTCAGCGCGGCAGCGCCGTCTCGCCCATCAGGAACTCGTCGATCGCGCGGGCGCATTGCCGGCCCTCGCGGACCGCCCAGACCACCAGCGACTGGCCGCGCCGCATGTCGCCGGCGGCGAAGACCTTCGGGATGGAGGCGGCGTAGCGCTCGGTGTCGGCGGCGACGTTGCCGCGCGCATCCAGCGCGACGCCGGCACTCTCCAGCAGCCCCGTCCGCCGCGGCCCGAGGAAGCCCATGGCCAGCAGCACGAGATCGGCCCTCAGCGTGAACCCGCTGCCCGGCACCTCCCGCATCTGCATGCGCCCGCCGTCGCGCACCCATTCGACGCGCACGCAGTCGAGCGCGGTGACGCGGCCGTTCTCGCCCACCGCGCGCCTGGTCAGCACCGCCCAGTCGCGCTGGCAGCCGCCTTCGTGGTGCGCCGGCGCGGTGCGCAGCCTGGTTGGCCAGTTCGGCCAGGACAACGCCTTGTTCTCGCGCTCGGGCGGCTTCGGCATGATCTCGATCTGGGTGATCGAGGCCGCGCCCTGGCGCGCCGCGGTGCCGATGCAGTCGGCGCCGGTGTCGCCGCCGCCGATCACCACCACGTGTCGGCCCTTGGCCGAGATCGTGCCCTGCGGCGCGGCGCGCTCCTCCATGTCCCCGGCGACGCGCTTGTTCTGCTGCACCAGGTAGTCCATGGCGTAGTGCACGCCGGCGAGCGCCCGGCCCGGCACCTCCAGGTCGCGCGGCCATTCCGCGCCGCCGGTCAGCGCCACCGCGTCGTGGCCCGCGAGCAGCATGTCGAAGGGCAGGGTCGCGCCGACCTCGACGGCGGTGCGGAACTCCACGCCCTCGGCCGCCATCTGCGCGACGCGGCGGTCGATGTGGTGCTTCTCCATCTTGAAGTCGGGGATGCCGTAGCGCAGCAGCCCGCCGATGCGGTCGTGCTTCTCGAACAGCGTCACGGCATGGCCGGCACGCGCCAGCTGCTGCGCGCAGGCCATGCCGGCGGGGCCGGAGCCCACCACGGCGACGCGCCTGCCGGTGCGCCGTGCCGCCGGCTCGGGGGCGATCCAGCCTTCCTCCCAGCCGCGATCGACGATGGCGCATTCGATCGACTTGATGGTGACGGGGCTGTCCTGGATGTTCAGCGTGCAGGATTCCTCGCAGGGGGCGGGGCAGATCCGGCCGGTGAATTCCGGGAAATTGTTGGTGGAATGCAGCGTCACCAGGGCGGTCCGCCACCCGTCGCGATAGACCAGGTCGTTCCAGTCCGGGATCAGGTTGTTCACCGGGCAACCGTTGTGGCAGTACGGGATGCCGCAATTCATGCAGCGCGCCGCCTGCCGGTTCAGCTCGGCCTCGGGAAGCGGGGTGACGTATTCCCTGTAGTTGCCGACGCGCACCTCCGGCTTCACGTAGCCGCGGTCGCGCCGGTCGATCTCGAGGAAGCCGGTTACCTTGCCCATCGGTTCAGTCCCTGATCACTCGGCCGCGGCGGCGGCGGCTTCCTGCGCCTCGCGCTCGGCCCTGAGCTCGAGCAGCGCGCGGCGGTAGTCGCCCGGCATCACCTTGACGAAATGCGGCAGCGCATTGTCCCAATCCTCCAGCAGGGCGCGGGCATGCGCGCTGCCGGTCAGCAGCAGGTGCCGCTCCACCAGGATGCGCAGGCGCTCGGCGTCGAAGCGCAGCATGTCGCCCATGCCGGCATCCTCGGCCGAGACGGAGCGCTGCCGCGGCCGCGCCGGATCCTCCGCCGCCGCGCGATCCGGCGGCGCGATCGCCTCCAGCGCCACCATGGAGAGGTTGCAGCGGCTGCGGAACAGGCCGTTCGGGTCATGCACATAGGCCACGCCGCCCGACATGCCGGCGGCGAAGTTCCGCCCCGTCTCGCCGAGCACCACCACCACGCCGCCGGTCATGTACTCGCAGCCATGGTCTCCGCAGCCCTCCACCACGGCGACGGCGCCGGAGTTGCGCACCGCGAAGCGCTCGCCGGCGACGCCCTCGAAATAGGCCTCGCCCGCCGTCGCGCCGTACAGCACCGTGTTGCCGACGATGATGTTGCGACCCGGATCGCGCCCGGTGCCGGGCGGCGCCTTCACCGCGATCCGCCCGCCCGACAGCCCCTTGCCGACATAGTCGTTGGCGTCGCCGGTGAGTTCCAGCGTGACGCCGCGCGCGAGAAAGGCGCCGAAGGACTGGCCGGCATGGCCGGTGAAGGCGATGCGGATGGTGTCCTCCGGCAGCCCGGCATTGCCGTGGCGCCGCGCCACCTCGCCCGAGAGCATGGCGCCCACCGTGCGGTGCACGTTGCCGATGGCGCGCGTCAGCCGCACCGGCGCGCCGCTTTCCAGCGCCGGCGCCGCGGCGGTCAGCAGCTCGCGGTCCATGGCGCGGTCTAGGCCGTGGTCCTGCGTCTCGCAGTTGCGGATGGCCACGCCCTCCCGGGCCGGCGGCTGGTAGAGGATGCGGCCGAGATCGACGCCCTTGGCCTTCCAGTGATCGACCGCGGCGCGCATGTCGATCCGGTCCACCCGGCCGATCATCTCGTCGACGGTGCGGAAGCCGAGCCCCGCCATCAGCGCGCGCATCTCCTCGGCGACGAAGAAGAAGTAGTTGATCACGTGCTCCGGCAGGCCGGTGAAGCGCTTGCGCAGCACCGGGTCCTGCGTGGCGACGCCGACGGGGCAGGTGTTCAGGTGGCACTTGCGCATCATGATGCAGCCGGCGGCGATCAGCGGCGCGGTGGCGAAGCCGAACTCGTCGGCACCCAGCAGGGCGCCGATCACCACGTCCCGCCCCGTGCGCAGCCCGCCATCCACCTGCACCGCGATGCGCCCGCGCAGCCCGTTCAGCACCAGGGTCTGCTGCGTCTCGGCCAGCCCGATCTCCCACGGCGACCCGGCATGGGTAAGCGAGGTCAGCGGGCTCGCCCCCGTGCCGCCCTCATAGCCCGAGATGGTCACATGGTCGGCGCGGGCCTTGGAGACACCGGCGGCGACGGTGCCGACGCCGACCTCCGAGACCAGCTTCACAGAGATGCGGGCGCGCCCGTTCACGTTCTTCAGGTCGTGGATGAGCTGCGCCAGATCCTCGATCGAGTAGATGTCGTGGTGCGGCGGCGGCGAGATCAGCCCGACGCCCGGCGTCGAATGCCGCACGCGGGCGATGTTCTTGTCCACCTTGTGGCCGGGCAGCTGCCCGCCCTCGCCGGGCTTGGCGCCCTGCGCCATCTTGATCTGCAGGTCGTCGGCGTTGACCAGGTATTCGGTGGTCACGCCGAAGCGGCCCGAGGCCACCTGCTTGATGCGGCTGCGCATGGAATCGCCGTTGGCCATCGGCTTGTAGCGGTCGCTCTCCTCGCCGCCCTCGCCGGTGTTGGAACGGCCGCCGATGCGGTTCATGGCGATCGCGAGCGTGGTGTGCGCCTCGCGGCTGATCGAGCCGAAGCTCATCGCGCCGGTGGAGAAGCGCTTCACGATCGCCGCCGCCGGCTCCACCTCCTCGATCGGGACAGGGTTTTCGGCGGGGCGCAGCTCCATCAGCCCGCGCAAGGTCAGCAGGCGCCGCGACTGGTCGTTGATGGTGGCGGCGAAGGCACGGTACTCGTCCTGCGAATTGCCGCGCACCGCGTGCTGCAGGCGGGAGACGCTCTCCGGTGTCCAGGCATGGTCCTCGCCGCGCAGGCGGAAGGCGTAGTCGCCCCCGACATCGAGCTGCTCGCGGTAGATCGGGTTGTCGCCATGGGCGGCGCGGTGCCGGGCCACCGCCTCGGCGGCGATCTCGGCGATGCCGGCACCTTCCACGACGCTCGCCGTGCCGGTGAAGTACCGCTCGACGAAGGCGGAGGTCAGGCCGACGGCATCGAAGATCTGCGCGCCGCAATAGGACTGGTAGGTGGAGATGCCCATCTTGGACATCACCTTCATGATGCCCTTGCCGACGCCCTTGAGGTAATTCTTCTGCGCCTCGTACGCCTTCTGCGGCAGCCGGCTGGTGACGCGCAGCTGCTCCAGCGTCTCGAAGGCGAGATAGGGGTTCACCGCCTCCGCGCCATATCCGGCGAGCACGCAGAAATGGTGCACCTGCCGCGCCTCGCCGGTCTCCACCACCAGCCCGGTCGAGGTGCGGCGACCCTTGCGGATCAGGTGGTGGTGCACCGCCGCCGTCGCCAGCACCGCCGGGATCGGGATGCGCTCCGCGCTCGCGGCGCGGTCGGAGATCACCAGGATGTTCTGCCCGTCCAGCACCGCGTCCGTCGCCGCGGCGCAGAGCCGGTCCACCGCCCGCTCCAGCCCCGCCGCGCCCTCCGCCGCCGGCCAGGTGGCGTCGAGCGTCGCGGTGCGGAAGGCGTCGCCGGCAAGGCTCGCGATGCCGCGGATCTTGGCGAGGTCGGCATTGGTGAGGATCGGCTGCGCCACCTCCAGCCGGTAGTGCGTGCCGGCCTGGCGGCCCAGCAGGTTCGGCCGCGGCCCGATCATGGAGACCAGCGACATCACCAGCTCCTCGCGGATCGGGTCGATCGGCGGGTTGGTGACCTGGGCGAAATTCTGCTTGAAGTAGTTGTAGAGCAGCTTCGGCCGCTTCGAGAGCACGGCCAGCGGCGTGTCCGTGCCCATCGACCCCACCGGATCGTCGCCTTCCCTGGCCATGGGCTCCAGGAAGAAGTTCAGATCCTCCTGGGTGTAGCCGAAGGCCTGCTGCGCGCGCAGCAGCTGCGTCGCGTCGTTCGGCCGCTCGGGCTGCGCCTCCTCCTCGGCGTCGGGCAGCTCCTCCAGCTTGAACTGCGTGGCCTTCAGCCATTCGGCGTAGGGATGCTCGGTGGCGAGCCGGCGCTTGATCTCGTCGTCGTCGATGATGCGCCCGGCCTCGAGGTCGATGAGCAGCATCCGCCCCGGCTGCAGCCGCCACTTGCGGCGGATCTTCGCCTCCGGCACCGGCAGCACGCCGGCTTCCGAGGCCAGGATCACCTGCTCGTCGTCGGTGACGATGTAGCGTGCGGGCCGCAGCCCGTTGCGATCGAGCGTCGCGCCGATCTGCCGTCCGTCGGTGAAGGCGATCGCCGCCGGCCCGTCCCAGGGCTCCATCAGCGCGGCGTTGTACTCGTAGAAGGCGCGCCGCTCCGGGTCCAACTGCGGGTTGCCCGCCCAGGCCTCCGGGATCAGCATCATCATGGCATGGGCGAGGCTGTAGCCGCCGGCCACCAGGATCTCGAGCGCGTTGTCGATGCAGGCGGTGTCCGACTGCCCGTGCGGGATCAGCGGCC
>JAIEOP010000522.1 GCA_019750465.1 Acetobacteraceae bacterium
AGGACCCGCCGGCGCGGCCCAGCCGGCCGCGCGCCCGGTTCGCGCCGGCATCGGCCCCGCCGCCTTCCGCACCGGCGACGGGCCCGAGGAGCGACTGATCGGCCAGGTGGCCTTCGCCCTGGCTGCCGAGGCCGGCACCGCGCCGCAGACGCCCGAGGCGATGCAGGCGTTGCGCGACCAGGCGACCGCCAATCTCAGCGACTTCGCCTTCCGCTACCTGCACAACCGCACCGAGGAGATCCGGCGCGAAGCGGTGGAGGAGGCCGTCGCCAGGACAGGCCGGCCGCCCCGCTTCGCGCTGCTGGTCCTCGCCAACCTCGCCGCCCTGGCGATCGCCGCCGCAGCGGGGCTGGCGCTGGCGGCGAACCCCCATCTCCTCGCCGGCCTCCTCGGACCCGGCTTCCTCGGCCAATGATGGGCGCCTGACCCCATGCTCCAGCCCCGCCTCGCCGGTCCCGCCGGCGCCGCCGCCCTGTCCGGGATGAACGCCCCGGCGACGCCGCTGCGCCGCGCGCTGGCGGCCTGCCGCAAGCAGTTCCTGCTGGTCGGCGTGTTCAGCGGCGCGGTGAACCTGCTCCAGCTCACCACCTCGATCTACATGATGCAGGTGTTCGACCGCGTGCTGGCGACGCGGGTGCTGGACACGCTGCTCTACCTTTCGCTGATCGCCATCGCCGCGGTGCTGGTGCTGGCGCTGCTGGAGGCGGCGCGCAGCCAGATCATGCAGCGCGTCGCGGTCTGGGTGGAGAACCGCGTCGCGCCCGAAGGCTTCGTGCGCGCCATCGAGAGCACGCTGCGCGGCCGCCCGTACCGGATGGAGGCGCTGCGCGACCTGGCGATCTGCCGCAATTTCGTCTCCTCGCCGGGCGCCCTGGCGCTCTACGACGTGCCCTGGGTGCCGATCTACATCGCGGTGATCTTCGCGCTGCACCCCGTGATGGGCTGGATCGCGCTCGGCGGCGCCGCCATCCTGTTCGCGCTGACGCTGATCAGCGAGGTCTCCACCTCGAAGCTGCTGCGGGAGGCGAACACCGCCGCCATGGCCAGCCAGCGGCGGGCGGACAGCATCGCCCGCAACGCCGAGGTGATCGACACCATGGGCATGCTGCCGGCGGTGATCGGCCATTGGCGGCAGTCGGTCTCGGCCATGGCCGGGCCGCAGCAGCGGGCGATGGACCGCGCCTCGGTACTGCTCGCGGCGACCAAGTTCTTCCGCCTCGCCGTGCAGATCGCCATCCTCGGCGTCGGTGCCTACCTCGTGCTGCTGCAGGAGATCACCGCCGGCGCCTCCATTGCGGGCTCGATCATCATGGGCCGCGCGCTGGCGCCGGTGGAGCAGATGATCGGCGGGTGGAAGCAGCTGGTGCAGGCGCGGCAGTCCTTCCGGCGCCTCGAGGCCTTCATGCAGCAGCCGCGCATCCGCCCCCCCGGCCTGCCGCTGCCCGAGCCCGAGGGGCGGCTGGCCGTCGAGCGCGTCTCCTACGCCTTCCCGGGCCAGGGCGTCGCCATGATCAAGGGCGTGAACTTCGCCCTCGCCCCAGGCGAGAGCCTGGCCGTGATCGGCCCCTCGGCCGCCGGCAAGACCACGCTGATCCGGCTGATCACCGGCACCCTGCCGCCGGCCGCCGGCAATGTCCGGCTCGACGGCGCCGATGTCTTCCAGTGGATGCGCGAGGATTTCGGGCGCCATGTCGGCTACCTGCCGCAGGACGTGGAGCTGTTCGACGGCACCGTCTTCTCCAACATCGCCCGCATGGGCGAGGCCGAGCCGGAGGAGGTGTACGAGGCCGCGAAGCTCGCCGGCTGCCACGACATGATCCTGCGCATGCCGAACGGCTACGAGACGCAGATCGGCGAGGGCGGGCTGTATCTCTCCGGCGGGCAGCGCCAGCTCGTCGGCCTGGCGCGGGCGATGTTCGGGCGCCCCAAGCTGGTCATCCTCGACGAGCCGAACAGCAATCTCGATGGCGATTCCGAGGCCGCGCTGCTGCGCGCGCTGGAGCAGCTCAAGGCGAACCGCACCACGGTGGTGCTGGTCTCGCACCGGCCGACCCTGGTGCAGGGGGTGGACAAGGTGCTGCTGCTGAAGGACGGCGCCATGGAGATGTTCGGCCCGCGCGCCGAGGTGCTGAAGCGCCTGATGACCCCGCCGCGCCCGGCCGAGCAGCCGCCGGGCAGCGGACCCGCCCCATCCGGGGTGCCCCGGCTTGAAGGCAGCGGAGCCGGCCGATGAGCGACGCCCCCACCCTGACCCCGGCGCCGCCCGCCGCGCGCGCCGCCCGGACCGAAGCCGCGGCCCTGCCCGCGCCGGTCGCCGGCGGCCGGCTGCCGGCCATCATCCCCACCCGCAGCCGCAGCCTCGCGCCGCTGGCCCCGCTGGCCTTCGGGGTCGGCATGCCGCCGATGGCGCCCGATCCCGTGCTGGACACGACGGTGCCGCGCACCCGCGGCCCGGTGCTGTTCGGCAGCATCATCTTCCTGGTCTTCATCGTCGGCTTCGGCGCCTGGTCCGTGCTGGCCCCGCTGGCCGAGGCCGCGATCGCCCCCGGCGTGATCAAGGTGGAGGGCACGCGCCGCACCATCCAGCACCTGGAGGGCGGCATCATCCGCGAGATCCTGGTGCGCGACGGCAGCAAGGTGAAGGCCGGCGACGTGCTGGTGCGGCTGGACGACATCGAAGCCGATGCCAGTTTCGCGGCCACGCGTGCACAGCGCGCCTCGCTGCTGGCGCAGGACGCCCGCCTGACCGCCGAGCGGGAGATGGCCGACCGGATCACCTTCCCGCCGGTGCTGCTGGCCAGCACCGACCAGCGTGCCCTGGATGCGATGACCCTCCACCGCACCCTGTTCGAGGCCCGGCGCACCAGCATCAACAGCCAGATCGAGGTGCTGCGCTCGCGCATCGAGCAGCAGCGCGCGGTGATCGCCTCGAACGAGGGCCAGCTCACCGCCGCCCGCCGCCAACTCGAGCTGATCCGGCAGGAGGAGCAGGTCACCCGCGGGCTGATGACCCAGGGCCTGGCGCGGCTGCCGCAGGTGCTGGCCCTGCAGCGCGGCATCGCCCAGGTGGAGGGCACCATCCAGGCCGAGCTGGGCGAGATCGGCCGTGCCCGCCATTCCATCGCCGAGGCCGAGAACCAGATCCGCCAGGTGGTGGACCAGCGCATGCAGGAGATCTCGACCGAGCAGAACGAGGTGCGCGCCCGCCTCGCCGACGCCGAGGAAAAGCTCCGCGCCGCCACCGACGTCAGGGAGCGCCGCGAGATCCTCGCGCCGGACGACGGCACCATCGTCAACCTGCGCGTCTTCACCATCGGCGGCGTCATCCGTCCCGGCGACCCGCTGATGGAACTCGTACCCGTGCAGGACCGCCTGGTCGCCGAGGTGAACGTGCAGCCCACCGACATCGACGTGGTCTATCCCGACCTGCAGGCGGAGGTGCGGCTGCCTGCCTTCAAGCAACGCCTGGTGCCCTACCTGCATGGCCATGTCACCTGGGTCGCCGCCGACGTCACCACGAACGAGCAGACCCGCCAGCAGTACTACCGCGCCTACATCCTGATCGACCGCGACCAGCTGGCGCGCCTGCCGAACGTCTTCCTCACCCCCGGCATGCCGGTGGAGGCGCATATCCAGATCGGCCAGCGCAGCTTCTGGCGCTACCTCACCCAGCCGATCCGCGACAGCTTCCACCGCGCCTTCCGCGAGCAGTAGCCGCCCATCCCCCCTCCCCCGCGCCGCGCGGGGGAGGGCCGGGGTGGGGGCGATGCAGCCGCTGACCCTCCGCGTCCCCCACGGAAAGACCTGCCCGCATGTCCGACACCCGCACCGTCTTCGCCGACGGCATCCTGGAAGCGAGCGTCACGCACGGCGTGGTCCGCATCACCCTCGCCCAGGCCGGGTCGGACGGGAAGGCGCAGGCGGCGGGCCAGCTCATCATGCCGCTGGTGCAGCTGCCGGCCTTCGCCAACGGCCTGCTCGGCCTGCTGCGGCAGGTCGAAAGCAAGATGAAGGAGGCCCAGCAGGGCGGCGACCCGACGGCGCAGGCGCGCGTCGCCTCGGCGCTCTCCGCCGGCGGCGAGGCACCGGCCCCCTCGGTCGGCGGCGCCTTCCGCTTCGGCAGCTAGCCCGCCGGGGTCGCGGCGCCGCGGTCGCCGAAGCCCCGCGGATGCGCCTCGTGCCAGGACCAGGCGGTGCGCACGATGTCGTCCAGCGTGCCGAAGCGCGGCGCCCAGCCGGTCTCGCGCCGCAGCTTCGCCGAGCCTGCCACCAGCACCGCCGGGTCGCCCGCCCGCCGCGGCCCGTAGCCGTGCGGCACCGGCCGCCCGCCGATGCGCTCCACCGCCTCGATGACCTGCTTCACCGAATAGCCGGTGCCGGTGCCGAGGTTGTAGCGGCAGGACCCCTCCCCCAGCCGCGCCAGCACGCGCAGATGCGCATCCGCCAGGTCGGTGACATGGATGTAGTCGCGGATGCAGGTGCCGTCCGGCGTCGGGTAGTCGTCCCCGAACACCGTCAGCGGCGGCCGCGTGCCGAGCGCCGCGCCGATGGCCAGGGGCACCAGGTGCGTCTCCGGCTCGTGGTCCTCGCCGGTGCGCCCGGCCGGGTCGGCGCCGGCGGCGTTGAAGTAGCGCAGGCAGGCCGAGCGCAGCCCATGCACGCGCCCGGCCCAGTCCAGCCCCGTCTCCACCATCAGCTTCGATTCGCCATAGGCGCTGGTGGGGGCGAGGCGCGCTCCCTCCTCGATCGGCACGGTCTCGGGGTCGCCGAACAGCGCGGCGGTGGAGGAGAGCACGAAGCGGAGGCAGCCCGCCCGCACGGCCGCCTCCGCGAGCCGCAGCGAATTGCCGACATTCTCCACGATGTAGCGCAGCGGCGCGCGCATCGACTCGCCGACCAGCGAGAGCGCGGCGAAGTGGAACACCGCGTCGAACCGCCAGGCGGCGAAGACCTCCTCCAGCCGGCGCGCATCCGCGAGGTCGGCGACCACCAGCTCCGCCCCCGCCGGCACCGCGGCGCGGTGACCCTGGCGCAGGTCGTCCAGCACCACCACCGCGTCGCCGCGGTCCGCCAGGGCATGCACGAGATGGCTGCCGACATAGCCGGCGCCGCCGGTGACGAGGTAGCGGCCCACGATGCTGAGTCTCCTGGCTGGTGTCCTGCCTGCGCAGCCCTGCGGCAGCACCGAAGCGCTGTGCGGATCGGCAGTCCACTGAAAACAATGGCTGGTGCTCCGTTCCCCAAACGCGCCTTCAGTGCGGCGTGCTTGGGAACCGGAGCACCCGGCCGGCGCGGCACAACAGAGAGGACGATGCCATGGCGGCATGGCAACAGCATGGCGCCGCGCTTGCCCAACGCGCGGCGCGCCTCCTATCGTCGGGCGTGCCGAATCAGCTTCGCGTGACCCTGTGCGGCGCGCAGGCCATTGCCGTGCTGGCCCTCGCTGCCGCGCTGACCCTCACGGCGCTGGCGCCGCCCGCCGCGGCGCAGCCGGCCGCCGCCTGGGCCGCAGCTTCGGGCCCCACGGCCGGGCCGCCCCG
>JAIEOP010000304.1 GCA_019750465.1 Acetobacteraceae bacterium
CCGCGCTGGCGGGGCTGCGCGGGCCGCGGCTGAAGCCGCCGGTGCCGCGCGCCCTGACCGAGGGCCAGGCCAGGGAGGTCGCGCGCGACATCGGCGGGGTGCACGACCCCGCCCGCGCCGAGCGCCCTGCCGAGGTCGCGGCGCGCGACACGGCCCTCTTCACCCTGCTCTACGGCAGCGGATTGCGGCTGAGCGAGGCACTGGCGCTGGATGTGCGCGACGCGCCGCCGCCAGGGGGCTCGGCGGCGCTGCGTGTCACCGGCAAGGGCGGCAGGCAGCGCGTGGTGCCGGTGCTGCCGGCGGTGCGCCAGGCGATCGCCGACTACCTGGCGCTGCGCCCGGCGGCGCTGACCGGCGACCCGCTGTTCCTCGGCGCGCGCGGCGGGCGGCTCGATCCCGCGGTGGCGCAGAAGTCGCTGCGCGACTTCCGGCGGCTGGCCGGCCTGCCGGAGCACGCGACGCCGCACGCCATGCGGCATTCCTTCGCCACGCACCTGCTGGGCGGCGGCGCCGATTTGCGCGCCATCCAGGAACTGCTGGGCCATGCCAGCCTCTCCACGACCCAGCGCTACACCGCCGTGGACGCGGCGGGGCTGCTGGCGACGTGGAAGCGCGCCCACCCGCGCGCCGACTGATCCCCGCTACATCTTCTTGCCCGTCGTCCAGCCGCCATCCACCGCCAGGATGCTGCCGGTGACGAAGCCGTTCTCCTCCGCCGCCAGGAACAGGATGGCGCGGGCGATCTCCTCGGGTTCCGCCCAGCGGCCGAGCGCGTGGATGTCGCGGATCACCCGCGTCATCGCCTCGTCCTGGAAGTAGCGCTCGGTCAGCGCGGTGCGCACCACGCCCGGCGCCACCGCGTTCACCCTTATGCCCATCTCGCCGAGTTCCAGCGCCATCTGCTTGGTCAGCCCCACGACGCCGTGCTTGGAGGCGACGTAGGCCGCGCGCTGCGGCGCCGCCATCAGCCCGAGCGTCGAGGCGAGGTTGACGATCCGTCCCGGCCGCCCGGCCGCGACCAGCCGCCGCCCGAAGGCCTGGCTCGGCAGGAAGGTGCCGGAGAGGTTCACGCTGATCACCCGCTGCCACTCCTCGAAGGACAGCTCCAGCACCGGCGCGATCTCGCGGATGCCGGCCGAGTTCACCAGCACGTCGAGGCGCCCGAGCGCGGTTTCCGCGACCTCCACGAAGCGCGTGGCGGAGGCCGGGTCGGCGACATCGACCTGCACGGGATGCGCCTCGCCACCCGCATCGCGCACGGCCTCGGCGGTGGCCGCCGCGCGATCGGCGTCGAGATCACCGACGGCGACGCGCGCGCCCTCGGCGGCGGCCATCAGGCAGACGGCACGGCCGATCCCGCTGCCGCCGCCGGTCACCAGCACGGCCTGATCCTGGAAGCGCATCCCCATCTCCTCCGGTTAGGGTGGAGAGGGTAGGGCATCGTGCCGGTGCGGCGAACAGCGTCCGTCGAGGCCCGCGCGTGATGCGGAGCGCAGGAATGCCTCGCCCTTGCGCTTGACCGCTTAACCATCCCGGGCGCAGCGTCGTCCCGTGTCCCACCGCACGAGCCGCCCCGGATGAGCGACTTCCAGCGCCTGCGCGGCAACCGTCCCGCACCGCGGCGCATCGTGCTGACCTCGCACCCCGCCTCGGGCGGCGCCCCGCCCGTCCCCATCGCCTGGGGCGCGGCCGATCCCGCCCTGCGCGGCCCGGTCGTCGCCACCTTCAACAACCCGGGCGGGCGCAACGCCATCGGCACCCATGCCGGGCAGTACGCGCTGTACCGCGCACTGGCCGTGGCGGCGGGGCAATTGAGCGCGGAGCACCGGCCCGATTTCCGCGACACCACGCCGGCCGTGCCGATCGGGCCCTTCCCGCAATGGGGCGACCCGGGCCGCATCGTCTCCCTCGATCCCTGGGGCCACCTGGTGGGGGAGGCCTTCGCCGGGCGCATCGGCGCGGGCTGGGACATCCGTCCCACCATCGCGGTGACGCGCGCGCGCATGAACATGCCGGAAATCGGGCTGGCGCTGCGCGAGGGGCGGCTGGCCGCGGATGGCGAGGTGCTGACCGCCGCTGGCGACGTGCGGGTGACCAAGATCGCCATCGAGCCGGTCTGGTGGTTGCCCGGCATCGCCGCGCGCTTCGGCATCGCCGAGTCCGACCTGCGCCGCGCGATGTTCGAGCAGACCGGCGGCATGTTCCCCGAGCTCGTCACCCGCCCGGACCTGCAGGTGTTCCTGCCGCCGATCGGCGGCACCACCGTCTATCTCTTCGGCGAGGCGGCGCGGCTGGGGCAGGCCGGGACACGCATCGCCTGCCGCGTGCATGACGAGTGCAACGGCTCGGACGTGTTCGGCTCCGACATCTGCACCTGCCGGCCCTACCTGGCGCATGGGGTGGAGGCCTGCATCGCCATGGCGCAGCGGGGCGGCGTCGGGCTGGTGGTGTACAACCGCAAGGAGGGCCGTGCGCTCGGCGAGGTGACGAAGTTCCTGGTCTACAACGCCCGCAAGCGCCAGCCCGGCGGCGACCGGGCCGAGGCCTATTTCACCCGCACCGAATGCGTCGCCGGGGTGCAGGACATGCGTTTCCAGGAGCTGATGCCGGACGTGCTGCACTGGCTCGGCGTGACGCGCGTCGACGAGTGGATCTCCATGAGCGGCATGAAGCACGGCCCCGTCACCGCCAGCGGCATCGAGGTGGTGCGCCGCGTCCCGATCCCGGAGGCGTTGATCCCGGCGGATGCGCAGGTGGAGATGGATGCGAAGAAGGCCGCCGGCTACTTCGCCGAGGCCGCCGTGCCGGACGCGGCGGAGCTGACGCGGGCGAAGGGCCGTGGCCTCGACGGCTGAAACCCTCGCGCTGCTTCGCGACCCGGCGACGATCCGGACGCGCTGCCACGCGCTGCTGGCGCTGGCGGAGGCCGATGGGCTGGATCACTTCGCGTTGCGCGCGGAGCGCATCGAGGGTGCCGCCGAGTACGTGGTGCGGACGATCCGCGCGCGGCATCCGGACCTCGCCATCCCGTATCATGCGCGCTGGCGCCACTTCGGCGCGGGCGGACGGGACCGCTGGGGGGAGCTGGCGGCGGGGTTGGCGGGCCGCGACGCCGGGGCGGTCGCGCGGCTGCGGGTGGAGCTCTGCATCGTCTCCGTGCTGCTCGATGCCGGCGCCGGCGCGCCCTGGCGCTATCGCGCGGCGGACGGCGCGGTGCTGGCGCGTTCCGAGGGGCTGGCGGTGGCGAGCCTGGAAGCCTTCCGCGCCGGGCGGTTCTCCGATGACCCGCGCGATCCGCTGCGCGCCGATGCACAGGCTCTCGCGCGCCTCGACGCCACCGCGCTCGGCCGCGCCTTCGGGGTGGCGCCGGACAACCCGCTGGACGGGCTGAAGGGCCGCGCGGCGCTGCTGCGCAACCTCGGCGCGGCGGTGACGGCGCGGCCAGACCTGTTCGGCGGGCGGCTCGGCGGGCTGTTCGACCACCTTGCCGCCTCCGGCACCGTCGGGGCAGCGGGCATCCTCGCCGCCATCCTGGACGGGCTCGGTCCGATCTGGCCGGGGCAGATCGTGCTGCACGGGGTGCCGCTTGGCGATGTCTGGCGCCATCCCCAGGCCGCGCCCGACGGGCTGGTGCCGTTCCACAAGCTCTCGCAGTGGCTTGCCTACTCGCTGGTGGAGGTGTTCGAGGAGGCCGGCATTCCCGTGACGCGGCTCGACGCGCTCACCGGCCTGCCGGAGTACCGCAATGGCGGGCTGCTGCTCGACACCGGCGTGCTGGCGCTGCGCGATCCTGCCCTGGCCGCCACGCCCCTGTCGGTGGATCATCCCGCCATCGTCGAGTGGCGGGCCTTGACCGTGGCACTGCTGGACCGGCTCGCCGACCGTGTCCGCGCGCAGCTGGGCCGGCCTGAGATGCCGCTCGCCCGCATCCTGGAGGGCGGCACCTGGGCCGCCGGCCGGCGCATCGCCGCCGAGCGGCGCGCCGATGGCGGGCCGCCGCTGCGCGTGATCAGCGACGGCACGGTATTCTGACGCGGCCCGATGGCCGGAGCGCCGCGTGGCGCGGCGAACCTGCCCGCGGCCTTCGCAAGGACCACCCCGCGTGTCCCACCCGAATCTCACCGTCCTCGACCACCCGCTGATCCGGCACAAGCTGACCCTGCTGCGCAGGCGGGAGACCTCGACGGGCGGGTTCCGGCGCGTCGCGCGGGAGATCGGCCTGCTGCTCGGCTACGAGGCGATGCGCGACCTGCCGCTGGAGATGGTGCCCATCGAAACGCCGCTGGAGCCGATGCTGTCGCCGGTGATCGCCGGCAAGAAGCTCTGCCTGGTCTCCATCCTGCGCGCCGGCCAGGGGCTGCTGGACGGCATGCTGGACCTGGTGCCCTCGGCGCGCGTGGGCCATGTCGGCCTCTACCGCGACCCGCACACGCTGGTGCCGGTGGAGTACTACGTGAAGCTGCCGGAGGACGTGGCGGAACGGCTGGTGATCCTGGTCGATCCCATGCTCGCCACCGGCCATTCCGCCGCCGCGGCGGTGGACCGGGTGCGGGAGGCGGGGGTCACGCGCATCCGCTTCGCCTGCCTCGTCGCCGCGCCCGAGGGCGTTGCGGCGATGGCGGAGGCGCATCCGGACGTACCGGTCTTCGCCTGCGGCCTTGATCGCGGCCTGGACGAGCATGCCTATATACGCCCCGGTCTCGGCGATGCCGGGGACCGGCTGTTTGGCACGAAATAGAGGGAAGGCGCGCATGCCCGACACCATGCTGGCGGACGCCCCGGCGCTGCCGCGGCCGCCCATGCCCACCGGCCGGCGCTCGCACATCGAGGCGATCCGGACCCTGCGGCGCAACCCGCTGGAGATGTACGGCCCACCGGCCTTCGAGCTGCCGGTGCTGGAAGGCCGCCTGCTTGGCCGCCAGCGCCTGCTGCTGAACAGCCCGCCCGCCATCCGCCACGTGCTGCTCGACGCGCATGAGGATTACGTCCGCTCGCCGATCACGCGCCGCCTGTTGCGGCCGATCCTCGGCCAGGGGCTGCTGCTGGCGGAGGGCGCGGCCTGGCGGCACCAGCGCCGCACCATCGCGCCGGCCTTCGCGCCGCGGGTGATGCCCATGCTGGCCCGCCACATCGCCGCCGGGGCGGAGGAGGCGGTCGCCGCGCTGGCCTCGCGCGCCGCGCGCGGGGAGGACGTGATCGAGCTGCACACCGCGCTGCGCCACCTGACGCTGACCATTGCGGGGCGGTCCATGTTCTCGCTGGAGATGGACGCCTTCGGCGAGCGGCTGCGCACGCTGATGCACCGCTACGCCGAGCGGCACGTCTCGCCGCGCATGCTCGACATGCTGCTGCCGCCCTCGATCCCCTCGCCGGCCGACATCGGCCGCCGCGCCTTCCAGCGCGAGTGGTGCGCATTCATGGACGGGGTGATCGCCGCGCGGGAGGGCACGCCCGGCGAGGGCCGCGACCTGTATGACGTGCTGCACGCCGCGCGCGACCCGGAGACCGGCGAGGGCTTCTCCCGCGACCAATTGCGCGATGAGATCTCCACGCTGATCCTGGCGGGCCACGAGACCACGGCCGTGGCGCTGTTCTGGTCCTGCTACCTGGCGGTGCTGTTCCCCGAGAGCCAGGAGCGCATCGCGGCGGAGGCGGCGCG
>JAIEOP010000371.1 GCA_019750465.1 Acetobacteraceae bacterium
TCGCGCTTGATGCGGTCCCCGCCGCGCCGCGTGCGGCGCGGTTGGCAACCGGGCCTGGGACCGCGGGCTGCCGTCACAGCCGGCGCTCGCGCTTGATGCGGTCCCAGGCGGCGTTGATCTCGGCGACCTTGTCGGTGGCGCGCTTCACGAAATCCTGCGGCACGCCGCGCGCCGCCAGGCCGTCCGGGTGGTTCTCCCGCATCAGCTGGCGCCAGGCCTGGCGCACCGCCTCGTCGCTGGCCTCGCGCGGCACGCCGAGCACGGCGTAGGGATCCGGGCCGGTCGGCTGCGCCGCGGCGCCGGCGTTGCGCCCGTCCCGCGCCCGCTCCCAGGCCGCGGCATCCAGGCCGAAGCCGAGCTGCACGTCCTGCAGGAAGGCGACCTCCGCCCGCGTCAGCGGCCCGTCGGCGCGGGCGATGTGGAACAGCGCCGCCAGCACGTCCTCCAGCATCGCCTTGTTGTCGGCGAAGGCGGTGCCGAGGCGTTCGGCGAAGGGCTGGTGGCCGTCCGAGCTTTCGCGTGCGCTGTCGAACAGCCGCCCGACCTCGCGCAGGTTCTCGGGCGGGATGCGGAACATGCGCTTGAAGGTGTCGATCTCCTCGCGCTTCACCGGCCCGTCGCACTTGGCCAGCTTGGCCGAGAGCACGACCACGCCGATGGCGAAGAGCTGTTCCTTCGACCCGAGCAGCGCGGCGAGCGAGGCGGCGCCGGGCGGCAATCCGCCGGGGCCGCGCCCCACGCCGGCGTCCGCGGCATGGCCGAGCGCCGCGCCGACCACGGCGCCCAGCGGGCCTCCCGTGAAGAACCCCGCGACGCCGCCGATGACCTTGCCCCAGACGCCCAATGCGGCCTCACCTGCCCCGATGCCGCGGGGTCTAGCATGCCGGCGGGCAACGGTCAGGCCGCTTCGCCGCCGCGTGGGAAGCGGCTAGACTTGGTCCCGTTGGGAAGGAACCGTGCCATGGGCAGCCTGCAACTCCGCCAGCTCCACCCGCTGTTTGCCGCCGAGGCCTCCGGCCTCGACATGCGCCGCCCGCTGACGCCGGAGGCGGTGGCGGAGGTGAACGCGGCGATGGACCGCTACGCCGTGCTGGTGTTCCGCGGCCAGGCCATGGAGCAGGAGGAGCAGGTGGCGATGGCGCGCCAGTTCGGGCCGCTCAACCCCGGTCTGAAGCAGATCGGCCGGCAGCAGGAGCGGATGCGCGAGCGCGAGCTGATCGACATCTCCAACCTCGATGCCGAGGGCCGGCCGATGACGGCCGACACGAAGAAGATGGTCAGCCAGATCGCCAACCAGCTCTGGCACTCGGACAGCAGCTTCCAGTCGCCGGCGGTGTCCTATTCCATGCTGAACTGCCTCCGCCCGACGAGCTGGGGCGGTGAGACCGAATTCGTCGATCTCCGCGCCGCCTGGGACACCCTGCCCGAGCGGCTGCGGGCCATGGTGCGGGGCCGGGAGGCCGAGCATTACGCGCTGCATTCCCGCATCACGCTGCTGGGCGACGACGGCTACTCGGAGGAGCAGCTCAAGGCGCTGCCGGCGGTGGTCTGGCCGCTGGTGCGGGTGCATCCGGGCAGCGGCCGGACGGCGCTGTTCTGCGGCATCCACGCGCGCCGGATCCTGGGCATGCCGCTGGCCGAGGGGAAGATGCTGCTGCTGGACCTGCTGGAGCACGCGACGCGGCCGCACCTGATCTACACGCATGAATGGCAGGCCGGCGACCTGGTGTTCTGGGACAACCGCTGCACGCTGCACCGCGGCCGGCGCTACGACCTGGCCGAGCCGCGCGAGCTGCGTCGGACCACCTGCGACGAGGTGCCGGTGGGCGCGACGCCGGCGGGAACGCTGCTCGCAGCGGAATAGGGCAGCCGTGAACGCGCTCCCTCCCGCTGCGCGGGGGAGGGCCGGGGTGGGGGCCGCACCGCCGTGCCACCCGCGCGCGTTTCCCCCCACCCTGACCCTCCCCCGCGAGCGGGAGAGGGAAGCGCGTCGCACAACCCCTTGCACGCCAACGGGCCAGGGGCCATTGCGGGCGCGGCGCAGGAGAGGCTCCGCATGTCCGGCTGGCAGTTCTGGATCGACCGCGGCGGGACCTTCACCGACATCGTCGCGCGCGACCCCGCGGGCCGCCTCTCCACCGCCAAGCTGCTGAGCGAGAATCCGGGCCGCTACCGCGACGCCGCGGTGGCCGGCATCCGCGAATGCCTGGGCCTCGCGCCCGGCGCGCCGATCCCGCCGGGCCTGATCGACGCCGTGAAGATGGGCACCACCGTCGCCACCAACGCGCTGCTGGAGCGCAAGGGCGAGCGCGTGCTGCTGATCGTCAACCGCGGCTTCGCCGACCTGCTGCGCATCGGCAACCAGGCGCGGCCGCGGCTGTTCGACCTGAACGTCCGCCTGCCCGACCTGCTGCACGAACGCGTCGCCGAGATCGGCGGCCGCGTCGCCGTGGACGGGGCGGAACTCGAGCCGCTGGACGAGGCCGCCGCGCGCGCCGCGCTCGCCGCCGCCCATGCCGATGGCATCCGCGCCGTCGCCATCCTGATGATGCATGCCTGGGCGCATCCGGCGCAGGAGCAGCGCCTCGGCGCCCTCGCGCGGGAGGCGGGGTTCACGCAGGTCTCGCTCAGCCACGAGGCGTCGCCGCTGCCGCGCATCGTGCCGCGCGGCGACACGACGGTGGTGGATGCCTATCTCTCGCCGCTGCTGCGCCGGTATGTCGGGCAGGTTGCCAGCGAGCTTCCGGGCGTGAAGCTGTTCTTCATGCAGTCCAGCGGCGGCCTCGCCGAGGCACGCAGCTTCCAGGGCAAGGACGCGATCCTGAGCGGTCCGGCAGGCGGCATCGTCGGCGCGGCGCGCACCGCCGGCATGGCGGGGTTCGACCGCATCATCGGCTTCGACATGGGCGGGACGAGCACCGACGTCGCGCTCTACGCCGGCGAGTTCGAGCGCGCCTTCGAGACGCAGGTGGCCGGCGTGCGGATGCGCGCGCCGATGATGGCGATCAACACGGTCGCCGCCGGCGGCGGCTCGATCCTCGCCTTCGACGGCGCACGCTATCGGGTCGGGCCGGAGAGCGCGGGCGCCGTGCCCGGCCCGGCCTGCTACCGGCGCGGCGGCCCGCTGACGGTGACCGATGCGAACGTCATGGTCGGCAAGCTCCAGCCGCGCCATTTCCCGGCGATCTTCGGCGCCTCGGCCGACCAGACGCTGGATGCCGAGGTGGTGCGGGAGAAATTCGCCGCGCTCGCGGCCGGGATCGCGCAGGCCACCGGCGTGGCGCCCCAGGACCCGCGCGCCGTCGCCGAGGGGTTCCTGCGCGTCGCGGTCGCCAACATGGCGCATGCCATCAAGCAGGTCTCCATCCAGAAGGGCCACGACGTCACGCGCTACGCCCTGCAATGCTTCGGCGGCGCCGGCGGGCAGCATGCCTGCCTCGTCGCCGACGCGCTGGGGATGGAGACGGTGTTCATCCATCCCTTCGCCGGCGTGCTCTCGGCCTACGGGATGGGCCTCGCAGACCAGACCGTGATCCGCGAGGCGGCGGTGGAGCAACCGCTCTCCGAGGCCGGCATGACGGCGCTCGATGCGACGCTGGACCGGCTGGCGGCCGAGGGCCGGGCGGAGCTGCGCCGCCAGGGCGCGCCCGAGGGCCGCATCGCCGTCGCCGAGCGGCTGCACCTGCGCTACGCCGGCACGGACAGCTTCCTCGCCGTCCCCTTCGGCAGCCACGATGCCGTGCTGGAGGCCTTCACCGCCGCGCACCGCCAGCGCTTCGGCTTCGCCACGCCGGAGCGCGAGGTGATCGTCGAGGCATGCGTCGCCGAGATCACCGCCGCCGGCGAGCGGGTGGAGGAGGCGGCGCTGCCACCGCGCTCCGCCGGCGGGGCTGCGCCGCTGCTGGACACCGTCGCCCTGTTCACCGAGGGCGCGGAACACCAGGCACCTGTCTTCGACCGCGAGGCGCTGCGCGCGGGAGACCGCCTGGCGGGCCCCGCCCTGATCCGCGAGGCCAACGCCACCACCGTGATCGAGCCCGGCTGGACCGCCGCGGTCACGTCGCGCAACCACCTGGTGCTGCGCCGCACGGAGGCCCGCGCCGCCGCCCGCATCGCCGACGTATCGAAGCCCGACCCGGTGATGCTGGAGCTGTTCAACGCGCTCTTCATGTCGATCGCCGAGCAGACCGGGGCGGTGCTGCAGAACACCTCGCTCAGCGTGAACATCAAGGAGCGGCTGGATTTCTCCTGCGCCATCTTCGATGCGACCGGCGGACTGGTGGCGAATGCGCCGCACGTGCCGGTGCACCTGGGCGCGATGGGCGAGAGCGTGCGCACCGTCATCCGCACGCGTGGCGCGACGCTGCGCCCCGGCGACGTTGTGGCGCTGAACAACCCCTACAATGGCGGCACCCACCTGCCGGACGTCACCGTCATCACGCCCGTGTTCGACGAAGCGGGGACCGAGATCCTGTTCTTCCTCGGCAGCCGCGGCCACCACGCCGACATCGGCGGCCTGACGCCCGGCTCGACGCCGCCGATGTCGCGCACGCTGGAGGAGGAGGGTGTCGTCATCGACGATTTCCTGCTGGTGGACCGCGGCCATTTCCGCGAGGCCGAGTTCCGCGCCCTGCTCGCCGGTGCGCGCTACCCGGCCCGCAGCCCGGACGTGAACGTTGCCGACATCAAGGCGCAGGTCGCGGCCAACGAGAAGGGCGTGCAGGAGCTGCGCCGCGCGGTGCGCGAGCACGGGCTGGCGACGGTGCGCGCCTACATGCGCCACGTCATGGACAATGCCGAGGAAAGCGTCCGCCGCGTCATCGACCGGCTGCGCGATGGTGAGTTCCGCACCACGATCGACGACGGCGCGCCGCTCCAGGTCGCCGTCCGCGTCGATCGCGCCGCGCGCCGCGCGGTCATCGACTTCACAGGCACGGGTCCGCAGCGTCCCTCCAACTACAATGCGCCGCCGGCGGTGTGCCGGGCCGTCGTGCTCTACTGCTTCCGCGCCCTGGTGGGGGACGAGATCCCGCTGAACGATGGCTGCCTGAAGCCGCTGGAGATCGTGGTGCCGCCGGGCAGCTTCCTGAGCCCCCATCCCGGCGCGGCGGTGGTCGCCGGCAACACGGAAGTGTCGCAGATGACCTGCAATGCGCTGCTCGCGGCGCTCGGCGCCTGCGCCAGCGCGCAGGCCACGATGAACAACGTGCTGTTCGGCGACGACCTCTATCAGTACTACGAGACGGTCTGCGGCGGCGTCGGCGCCGGTCCGGGCTTCCACGGCTGGGGCCCGGTGCAGACCCACATGACCAATACCCGCATGACCGACCCCGAGATCCTGGAGCTGCGCTACCCGGTGCGGCTGGAGGAATTCTCGATCCGCCGCGGCTCCGGCGGCGCCGGGCAGTGGCGCGGCGGTGACGGGTCGCGCCGGCGCATCCGCTTCCTGCGGCCGATGCAGGCCGTCGTCGTCGCGTCGCGCCGCACCGTCGCGCCGCATGGGCTGATGGGCGGCGCGGATGGGCTGCCGGGCCGCCAATGGGTGGAGCGCGCGGACGGGCGGATCGACCCCATCCCCGGCCATGCCGGCGCCGCCGACCTCGCCGCCGGCGACGCGCTGGTGGTGGAGACGCCGGGCGGCGGCGGCTGGGGAAGCGGTGCCCCTGGTGCCTGACGCGG
>JAIEOP010000507.1 GCA_019750465.1 Acetobacteraceae bacterium
ACGCAGAAGCCGATGCCCGGCAGCCCCTCCAGGCACTTGCCGGAGGTGAACAGCACCGCGTCGCATTCCGGGTGCTCCGCCAGGCTGAAGGGCAGCGCGCCGAAGGCGGAGACGCTGTCCATGATCAGCCGCCGCCCCGCCGCGCGCACCACGGGGCCGATCGCCGCCGGGTCGTTGACGATGCCGCTGCCCGTCTCGTTGTGCACCGCCAGCACATGCCCGATGGCCGGATCGGCGGCGAGCGCGGCGGCGATCTCCTCCGCGCCCACCGGCCGCGTGTCCGGCCCCTCGATGCCGACGACGATGCGCCCGGCCTCGGTGGCCAGCCGCACCGCGCGCTCGGCATAGGACCCGTTGCGGAGGATCAGCAGCTTGCCGCCGGGCGGGACGAAGCTGCGCACCGCGGCCTCCACCAGGAAGTGGCCGCAGCCCTGCAGCGGCAGGGTGGCGTGCTCGCCCGGGATGCCGCCGGCGATCGCCAGCACCCGCTCCCGGATCGAAGTGTAGATGGGGCGGAAGTCGTTGTCCCAGGGGGCGTAGTCCTGCGCGGCGGCGGCGCGCACCTCCGGCCGGGTCTGCACGGGCCCGGGAATCAGCAACAGCATGGGAACCTGCCTTGTGGCGCAACGGAAGGCGCGCCTTCTGCCACGCCGGAGGGGCCGCGGGGAACCCCGCTCACGCAATCAGCGCGCCGCCGGCGACCTCGCGCAGCAGCTTCAGGCGGATCGCGGCGGCGAAATCGGCGTAGTCGGCGCAGCGCATGACAAAGTTGCCCGGCCCGCCGATCACCTGCTCCCGGAAATGCGCGACCAGGGCCGGCCCCTCCTCGTTCAGCACCGCCAGCGCGTTGATCGTGACGCCGGCCGCGACGCCGACATCGCGCACCGGCCCGGGCGCGCGGCCCTGGTTGTGCACCCCGTCGCCGGAGACATCCAGCACGTGCCGCGTCGCCTCCGCCGGGCAGCGCGCGAGCAGCGCCAGGCCCGCCGCCATTCCCTCCCCCAGCGCCGTCGCGCCTGGCTGCGGCAGGCGCGGGGCGGCCTCCAGCGCATCGGCGAAGCGCGCCGCCGCGGCGGCGCCGTCCAGCAGCGACCAGGGCACCGCCAGCTCGGGCGCGGCGGCGGTGCCGGACCAGAACAGCGCCGCAAGCATGCAGCCGCCGCGCGGCCCGGCGGCCAGCGCGGCGACCAGTTCGGCATCCCGGAACGCCGCGGCATAGCCGCCGACCATCAGGCCGAACTCGTCGAAATCGACGCTCGCGGAGACATCGATCGCCAGGCAGAGGGCCAGATCGGCCTGGATCATCGCCACGTGCTCCCCAGGGCGATGCCGGCCCGCGCCGCGCCCGTCGTTCGCCCGAACCCTTCTTGCCCGACGTCGCGCACCCCATACTGCGCCGCAGCAACATTTCCGATCGACGGAGCCGGGACCATGGCCATCACCCGCCGCATCCTTCTCGCCGGCGCCGCGTCGGGGCTCGCCGCCCCGGCGGTGCACGCCCAGCCCGCCTGGCCCAGCCGGCCGATCCGCCTGATCGTGCCCTTTACCCCGGGCGGCAGCACCGACGGCATGGCCCGCATCGGCGCCCTGAAGCTGCAGGAACGCCTGGGCCAGACCGTGGTGGTGGAGAACCGGCCCGGCGGCAACGGCACGGTCGGCGGGATCGCCGTCGCCGGGGCGGCGCCGGACGGCTACACCCTGCTCTCCTCGGCCTCCATCCAGGTGGTGGCACGCTGGGTGATGCGGGAGCCGGGCTACGATCCGCTGCGCGACCTCACGCCCATGGCCCGCATGGGCCAGGGGCCGCTGCTGCTGATCATGAACAAGGACCGCGCGCCGCGCAGCATCCCCGAACTGGCCGCAGCGGTGCGCGCCGATCCGCGCGCCTGGACCTTCGGCACCTCCTCGCTCGGCGCCGCCGGGCACCTTGCGACCATCGAGTTCAACCGCCTCACCGGCCTCGACATCCCGATCGCGAGCTACCGCGGCACCGCGCCGGCGCTGCAGGACCTGATGGCGGGCAACATCCAGCTGATGATCGACCCGATCCTCGCCATGGGCCCGCCGGTGCGCCAGGGTGCCGTGACGGCGCTGGCCATCACCACGCCGCAGCGCAGCCGCGCCGCACCCGACGTGCCGAGCGCGCCGGAGGCCGGGCTGCCGGGCTTCGAGTTCTTCTCCTGGTGGGCGATCTGGGGCCCGCGCGGCCTGCCGCCCGAGATCATCGCCCGCGTCAACGGCGCGCTGCGCGAGGGCATGCGGGAGGAGGACACCGTCCGCCGCCTGACCGAGCTCGGCATCGAGCCGGTGGCCGAGACGCCGGCGGAATTCGCCGCCTTCATCGCACGCGACGTGGCGCGCAACGCTGAGCTGCTGCGACTCGCGAATTTCGTGCCGGAATAGGCCGCTGCGCGCAGGTTGCGGCAGATCAAGGCGCTGCGACCGCCACGGGATGATTGTCGCCCGGCGTCATGAAACTGCCATACTGGGCGCCCGGAGGATTCCGTGATGACCGACAGGCCGATGCAGGAGATCATCGTGCGTCGCACCCCGGTGACGCTCGGCCCGGATGCCACCGTGCAGCAGGCCTGCGCCGAGATGCGCAACCACCGCATCGGCGCCGTGCTCGTCACCGACGAGCGCGACCGGCTGCTCGGAATCTTCACGGGCCGTGATGCGATCTGCCGCATGCTGGCCGAGGCGCGCGACCCCGCCACGACCCCGCTGCGCGAGGTGATGACCTCGAACCCCGAGACGCTGGGGCCACGCCACCGCGCCATCGAGGCGCTGCGGCTGATGTGCGACTGCGGCTTCCGCCACCTGCCGGTCGTGGAGGATGGGCGGTTGCTCGGCATCGTCTCTCGCGGCGACTTCCGCGGCGGCGAATACGCCCGGCTCGAGGATGAGAGCCACCTCTGGGAGCGCATCTAGGCCTGTGCTCTCCTGGCGCCGCGGCCCGCGCGGCCGCGCCATCCACGGGGAGAGCCGTCCATGCCCAAGCGCGCCGTCACCTCGCCGAAGCTGCCCGCACCCTCGGGGCATTTCGCCCAGGCCATCGAGGCGCCCGCCGCCGGCCGGCTGCTGTTCATCTCCGGCATGATCGCCAAGGACGCATCAGGCCAGATCGTCGGCCGCGGCGACATCGAGGCACAGACCCGCCAGGTCTGCGAGAACCTGAAATCCGCCGTGGAGGCCGCGGGCGGCACGCTGGACGACATCTGCCGCGTCGATGTCTACATCCGCAACATGGAGCACTTTCCACAGATCCATGCGGTGCGGCGGGCGTTCTTCACCGGCACGGCGCCGGCCTCGACAATGGTGGAGGTGACGAAGTTCACCACGCCCGATGCGCTCATCGAGATCAACGCCATCGCCGTGCTGGCCTGATCCGCCGGCCGGTCAGGCCGCGGCGGCCAGCGGTGCCTCGGCCTCCCGCGCCGCCGCCATCATCGTCCCGCTCACCACGCCATAGGCCGCCGCCCAGGCGTCGCGCACCGCAGGCGTGAAGCGCTCGCCAAGGCCCTGCTCCAGCGTCCACAGCAGGGCGGCGCCCACCGTGGCGTAGTGCCGATCCTCCACGCCGTAGCGGACATGGCGCTGGCCCAGTGACCGCATCGAGCCGAGCATCTCCTCCGGCGCATAGAGCGCGCCCACCACATAGGCGATCGCCTGCACCAGCTTGCGCCCCTGCGCCGCCATGTCGGCCTGCGCGAAGAGGCGGCGCAGCGACGGATCCAGGGTGAACAGGCGCTCGTAGAACAGCGCCGCGGCGGCCTCGGCGATCGGCACCACGTCCTCGAAGCTGGCCTGCACCAGGCGGATCTGATCGGGGGTCATCGGGTCATCTCCTGCACCCATGGCCGGGGCTGGATGCCGCGGCGCGACGGAGGGAAGACTGCGCCACGTCTGTTTCCGCCTGACGTCGCCGCACGGAGCCCGCGTTTCATCCCGGTTTCAACTGCTTCAGCCGGCCTGTTCCACCGCGCGCGAACGCGGGCTAGTCTGCCATTTCGCTCCCCGGGAGGACTGCGCCGATGCCCGAAAGCCCCGCCGATCCCATGCGCCTGCGCGGCGCCCCCGCGCCCGACGCCGCGTCCAGGCTGCCGCTGGCGGGGCTGCGCGTGCTGGACCTCACCCTCGCCCGCGCCGGCCCGACCTGCGTGCGCCACCTGGCCGACTGGGGCGCCGACATCATCCGGGTGGAGCCGCCGGGCCAGGGCGACGGGCTTGGCGGGGCGCGCGACGGCTTCGACCAGGTGAACCTGCATCGCAACAAGCGCGGCCTGTCGCTCGACCTGAAGAACCCGGCCGGCCACGCCGCCTTCCTTCGGTTGGCCAGGACGGCCGACATCCTCGTCGAGAACATGCGGATGCAGGTGAAGCACCGCCTGAAGATCGCCTATGACGACCTGAAGGCGCTGAACCCCCGGCTGATCTACGCCTCCATCTCGGGCTTCGGGCAGACCGGCCCCTATTCCACCCGTGGCGGCGTCGACCAGATCGCGCAGGGCATGGGCGGGCTGATGACCATCACCGGCGAGCCCGGGCGCGGGCCGATGCGCGTCGGCATCCCGATCAACGACCTCACCGCCGGGAACCTGCTGGCGATGGGCATCATGATGAAGCTCTACGACCGCGAGCGCACCGGCCAGGGCGGCTACGTCCACACCTCCCTGCTGGAGGCCGAGGTCTTCATGCTGGATTTCCAGGCCACGCGATGGCTGATGGATGGCGAGAGCCCGGGCCAGGCCGGCAACGACCACCCGGTGAACATCCCGATGGGCGTCTTCCCCACCACCGACAAGCCGATCAACATCGCCGCGTCCTCGCCCAAATTGTGGGACATCTTCGCCAAGGCGGTGGGTCATCCCGAATGGCTGGAGGTGGAGGAGTGGAAGACGGCGAAGGGCCGCGGCGCCGACCGCAAGCGGCTGAACGAGGTGATCGCCGAGGTGACGCGGACCAGGCCCTCCGAATACTGGGTGACCCTCATGGAGGAGGCCGGCATCCCCTGCGGCCCGGTCAACACCATCAAGGAGGTCTTCGAGGACCCGCAGGTGCAGCACCTCGGGATGGCGATGCCGATGCGGCACCGCGTCCGCGGCGACATCAGGGTGGTCGCCCAGCCGGTGAACCTGGAAGGCGTGGAGACCGGCTTCTACCGCGACATGCCGCGCCTAGGCGAGCACAACGCGGAAATCCTGGCCGAGGCCGGCCTCACGGCGGAGGAGATCGCCGACCTCAAGGCCAAGGGGGCGCTGGGCGGCGAATGAGCACGCAGATGGAACTCGCGGGCGGCAAGATCCGCGCCGGCATCGCGGACGGCGTCGGGCGGGTGGTGTTCAACCAGCCCGAGAAGCGCAACGCAATGTCGGTGGACATGTGGGAGGGCATGGGCCAGGCCCTCGACCGCTTCGCCGAGGACCCGGCGGTGCGCTGCGTCGTGCTGCAGGGCGCCGGCGACAAGGCCTTCGTCTCCGGCGCCGACATCTCGCAATTCGAGAAGAACCGCGCCAACGCCGACGCCCAGCGGGAGTACGACCGCCTGACCGGCGCCGGCCGCGCCAAGCTCTCGGCCTTCCCCAAGCCGGTGATCGCGCAGATCCGCGGCTTCTGCATGGGCGGCGGCCTCGGCATCGCCATGTCCACCGACATCCGCATCGCCTCCGACGACAGCCAGTTCGGCATCCCGGCGGCGAAGCTCGGCATCGCCTACGGCTTCGACATGGTGCG
>JAIEOP010000484.1 GCA_019750465.1 Acetobacteraceae bacterium
CGCTGGCCCGGCGCGGTGGGCTGCGGCCGGCGCCGGTGCTGGCACGGCTGCGGTACGACCGCACCCGGCTGGGGGCGCTGCACGCGCGGCTGGAGGCGGTCTCCTACCAGGCCGTGCTCGCCCGCGGCTTTGCGCTGGTGATGCGGGAGGAGGATGGCGCCCTGCTCGGCCGCGCCGCCGATGTGCCTGCGGGTGCCCGCCTGACGCTGGCCTTCGCGGATGGCCAGGTGGCGGCCACGGCGGATGGCGCTGCCGGCGCGCGGCCCGCCTCGCGCCGGAAACCGGGCGATCCGCCGGCCCAGGCGGCGCTGCTCTGATGCGGCTGTCCTGGGACGGCTGCCCCTGCTGCGAAGCGCAGGATCCCGGCTCCGCCACCGGCGGCATCCGGCGCCGGGGGCTGCTCGGCACGCTGGCCGCCGCGCCGGTCCTGGCGCCGGTCCTGGCACCGGTCCTGGCGCCGGCCATCGCGCGCGCCCTGCCCGCCGGGCTGGTGCAGGGCGGGCTGGCGACGGGCGGGCTGGCGCAGGGTGGCTTCGTCGCGGGCCGCGTCGCCCCGGGCTCGCGCGTCGCGTTGGACGGGCGGGCGTTGCGCGTCGGGCGCGGCGGCGAGGTGGCCTTCGGCTTCGGCCGCGACCATGGGCCGGAGGCGCTGCTCGCCGTAACGCCGCCCGGCGGCCGCCCGGAACAGCACCCGCTCGGCATCGCGCGGCGTGCCTGGCCGGTGCAGACCATCACCGGGCTGCCGCCCGCCCAGGTGACGCCGGATGCCGAGGCGCTGCAGCGTATCGGGGCCGAGCGCGCCCGGCTCGCCGCGGCGCGCGCCACGGACAGCCCCCGCACCGACTTCATCGCCGGCTTCCTCCGCCCGGCGGAGGGGCGCGTCAGCGGCGTCTTCGGCAGCCAGCGCGTGCTGAACGGCCAGCCGCGCCAGCCGCACTACGGCTACGACATCGCCGCCCCGGTCGGCCGGCCGATCGTCGCGGCGGCCGCGGGCGTGGTCACGCTGGCCGCCGAGTTCTTCTTCTTCGGCCGGCTCGTCGTCATCGACCACGGCCATGGGGTGAACACGCTCTACGCGCACTGCTCGACGATCGACGTGGTGGAGGGGGAGGCGGTGGCGGCCGGCCAGCGCATCGCCGCCATCGGCGCGACCGGCCGGGTCACCGGCGCGCACCTGCATTTCAGCCTGTCCTGGCACCAGGTCTGGCTCGATCCCGCGCCGGTGCTGCCGCCGGCGCCGCTGGGCTGAAACCCCGCACGCCGCCGCCTGTTCTCGCCCCGGAGGGATACCCATGGACGCCGCCACGGACCGCTTCGCCCGCTACCCGAGTCTCAGGGACCGCGTGGTGCTGGTCACCGGCGGCGCCAGCGGCATCGGCGCCAGCATGGTGGAGCACTTCGCCGCGCAGCACTCGCGCGTCGCCTTCCTCGACTTCGACCGCGCGGCGGGCGAAGCCACCGCGGCGCGCACCGGTGCGGCCTTCCTGTTCTGCGACCTGCGCGACATCGCCGCCCTGCGCGCCGCGGTCGAGGAGGTGGCGGCGCGGCTCGGGCCGGTCACCGTGCTGGTGAACAGCGCCGCGCGCGACGACCGCCACGGCCTGGAGGCGGTGGAGCCCGACTACTGGGACGAGCGCATGCACACCAACCTGCGCCACATGTTCTTCTGCGCCCAGGCCGTGGCGCCGATGATGCGCGCCGCCGGCGGCGGGTCGATCATCAATTTCGGCTCGGTGAGCTGGATGAAGGCGCAGGGCGGCATGCCGGCCTACACCACGGCCAAGGCGGCGGTGCACGGGCTGTCGCGCGGGTTGGCCCGCGACCTCGGCGGGCACGGCATCCGCAGCAACGTGGTGGTGCCCGGCTGGATCTTCACGGAGCGGCAGGAGCAGCTCTGGGCGAAGCCCGATGCGGTCGCGGACACGCTCGCCCGGCAGTGCCTGCACGAGAAGCTCTACCCGCCCGACATCGCGCGGATGGTGCTGTGGCTGGCGGCGGATGACAGCCGGATGGTGACGGCGCAGAGCTTCATCGTGGATGGCGGCGCGGTTTAAGCCTGGGGTGCTGCTTCACCCCCACCCCGGCCCTCCCCCGCGGGGCGGGGGAGGGGGAAGGGCGGGCTAGCGCATCGGCAGGGCGTAGAGCAGGCCGCCATTCGTCCACAGCTCGTTCGGGCCGCGATCCAGGCCCACCGGCGTGTCGGGGCCCATCGTCCGGTTGTAGATCTCGCCGTAATTCCCGAGCGCGCGGACGATGTTGTACACCCAGGCGCGATCGAGCTTCAGCGCCTCGCCCAGCTCCGGCGTCACGCCGAGCAGGCGGCGGGTGTTCGGGTTGGTGCTGGTGCGGCGCTGCTCCTCGGCATTGGCGCGGGTGATGCCCTGCTCCTCGGCCTCGATCAGCGCATAGGTGTACCAGCGGACGATGTCGTACCATTGCGGGTCGTCGCGCCGCACATAGGCGCCATAGGGCTCCTTGCTGAAGCGCTCCGGCAGGATCGTCCATTCCCGCGGGTTCGGCATGGAGGACCGTGCGCCGGCGAGCTGCGAGGCGTCGGTGCCGAAGGCGTCGCACCGCCCCGCCACCAGCGCCGCCACCGCCTGGTCCGTCCGCTCGAACAGCACCGGCGAGAAGGGCTTGTTGATGCTGCGGAAGTAGTCCGCCGTCACCTGCTCGTTGGTGGTGCCCTGGATGAGGCAGATGGTGGCGCCGCCCATGTCGGCGGCCTTGGCGATGCCGGCATTGGCGCGCAGCATGAAGCCGTGGCCGTCGTAGAAGTAGGTGACCGCGTGGCGCAGCCCCAGCGTCACGTCGCGCAGCATGGTCTGCGTCGAGGTGCGGAACAGCACGTCGATCTCGCCCGAGCCCAGCGCGGTGAAGCGCGTGGAGGAGGACAGCGGCACGAAGCGCACCTTGTTCGGGTCGTTGAAGATCGCCACCGCCAGGCCGCGGCAGAGATCGACATCCATCCCCTGCCAGGTGCCGCGGCTGTCCGGCAGCGCGAAGCCGGCGATGCCGGTATGGATGCCGCAGACCAGCTGGCCGCGGTTGCGCACCGCCTCCAGCGTCTGCTGCGCCCAGGCGCCACCGCCTCCGATGAGAAGCGTGCACGCGGCCACCGCCGCGGCCGCGAGGCCTCGTCCCAGCATGATCCTGCTCCCCTTGTTGCAGCGCGCACCGATCCTGCGGCGGCGCGGCGGGCGCAGTCAACGCCGGAAGGGAGGCAACGGCCTCGGCGCGCCGGCTGCCCCTTCGCTCGGCAGGATCCGCCCATCCTCCATCGCCACGATGCGGTCGGCGATGTCGAGGATGCGCGGGTCGTGCGTCACCATCAGGATCGGCACGCCGCGTCCCTTGGCCAAGCCCCGCAGCAGCCGCACCACCTCGCCGCCGGTCTGCCGGTCGAGCGCCGCGGTCGGCTCGTCGGCCAGGATCAGCCCGGGCGCGCCGGCCAGCGCGCGGGCGACGGCGACGCGCTGGCGCTGCCCGCCCGAGAGCTGGTCCGGCCGGCTCTCGCCGCGGTCACCGAGGCCGACGGCGCCCAGGATTTCGCCGGCCCGCGCCAGCCGCGCCCGCTCGCCGGTCGCGCCGTCCAGCTCGAGCGCCATGGCGACGTTCTGCCGCGCCGTCAGGAAGCCGAGCAGGTTGTGCTGCTGGAAGATGAAGCCGATGCGCCGCCGCAGCGCCACGCGCTGGCGCTCCGTCGCCCCCATCAGCTCCTGCCCGAGCACCACGGCGCTGCCCTGCTGCATGGCGCGCAGCGCGCCGATCAGCGTCAGCAGCGTGGTCTTGCCGCTGCCCGAGGGGCCGGTGAGCAGCACGATCTCGCCGGGACCGACGCTGATGTCCACGTCGCGCAGCACCGGCCGCGCCAGCTCGCCCTTGCCATAGGCGTAGGTGACGTCGCGCAGCGCGACCGGCGCGTCGGCCATCAGAACATGTCCGCCGGGTTGGCATCCCGCAGCTTGCGCATCGCCAGCAGGCCGGCCGCGGCGCACATGGCGAAGATCATGGCGAAGACACCGAGCGCGCGTTCCGTGTCCATCGCCAGCGGCAGGAAGGTGCCCTTGCCGACGACGTCGTACAGCAGCGTCGAGGCCGCGAAGCCCGGCAGGAACCCCAGCACCGCCAGGATCAGCGCCGCCGACAGCACGACCCGGCCGAGATAGCCGTTCGAGTAGCCCATCGCCTTCAGCGTCGCGTACTCGCGCAGGTGGCTCGCGATGTCGCTGAACAGGATCTGGTAGACGATCACCATGCCGACGACGAGGCCCATCAGCGAGCCGAACATGAAGATGAAGCCGATCGGCGTGGCATCCTCCCAGTAGCGACGCTCCCAGGCCACCAGCTCGGGCTGCGTCAGCACCATCACGTCGCCCGGCAGCGCCTCCGCCAGCCGGCGCTTGGCCGCCTGCGGGTCCGCGCCGGGCAGCAGGCGGATCGCCACCAGGTCGATCGCCGAGGCGGCGCGCTCCTTCACCGCGCGGCGGAAGTTCAGCTCCGACATCACGACGTTGCCGTCGGCGCCGAAGCTCGGCCCGATCTCGATGAGGCCGACCACCTCCATGTGGCGGTTGCCGACCTGCGCATCGAACGGCCCGCGCTCGTGCAGCAGCCGCGCGATGTCGCCGAATTCAGGGCGGGAGCGCAGGTCGAAGGCCATGCTGTCGGGACGCTTCAGCCGCTCGATGAGCGGCGCCAGGCCGGGGAAATCCATCACCCCGGCCTCCAGGTCGAAGCCGATGATCTGGATGGGGCGGCGGCTGCCGTTCTCCGGGCTGCGCCAGGTGGCCTGCGCCAGGTAGACCGGCACCGCCGCCTGGACCTCGGGCAGCGCCAGGGCCTGGCTGGCGCGCGCCCGCGGCATGGTCTCCGGCCGGAAGCTGACCAGGGTCATCGGGTGCATCAGGAAGATGTCGGCGCGGAAGGCGGCAAGCAGCGCCGTCGCGCTGTCGAACAGCGCGCTCCGGAAGCCGAGCTGCATGAACACCAGCACGCTGGCGAACATCACCCCGGCGATGGCCGAGAACAGCCGCGCCTTCTCGAAGCGCAGCTGCCGCCAGGCGAGGCGCAGCGGCAGCCGCAGCGCCGCGAGCGGCGATGGCGCACGGGACGGCGCCGCCGGGGGTGGAGGGGCAGGCCCCGCCGGCTGCCCCGCCCAGGGCAGCGCGCCGTGTGCAGGAGGAGGGGGCGCAGGAGGGGCGCGCGCCAGCACGTTCATGGCCGGATCGCCACCTGCACCTGCATGTTGGTGCGCCGCTGCAGCGCCTGCCGCCCGTCCTCGCCGAGCGTGAGGCGCACCTCCACGGTGCGGGCATCCACCGCGGCCACCGGGTCGGTGCCGGCCTGGGTCGTGCGCCGCACCAGCCAGCCGATCTCGCGCACGGTCGCGGCGAAGCGGCGGCTCTCACCCGGCACCACGATCTCGGCCGGCGCGCCGGGACGCAGCCGGGCCAGGTCGGTCTCATAGACGTCGGCGACCACGTCCATGGCCTCCAGGTCCGCCATGTCGAGCAGCCCGTCCGTGCCGACCTGGTCGCCGGCGCGGGTGTGAATCTTCAGGATGGTCCCCGCGATCGGCGCGGTGACGCGCGACAGCGCCGCATCGGCGCGCGCGCGGGCGAGCTGGGCCTCGGCGCTCTGCAGCCGTGCCTCGGCCAGCGAGACATCCTCGGGCCGCGGCCGGCTCAGCGTCTCCAGCACCGCCTCCGCCTCGGCGCGCTCGGCGGCGGCGCGGGCGGCG
>JAIEOP010000314.1 GCA_019750465.1 Acetobacteraceae bacterium
GCCGCCGCCGCCAGCTCGCGCGCGGGGCCGGCGTCGGGGTTGCCGAGCCGGGTGCCGCGCGCCTTCGCCACGGCGAGCGCCGCCTTCGTCCGCGCCGAGATCGCCTCGCGCTCGTGCTGGGCGACGGCGGCGAGGATGTGGATCGTCAGCGGCGTGGCGTGCGGGTTGTCGCAGGCCACGAACGGCGCGCCGCCCTCCATCAGCCCGGCGATGAAGGCGACCGACCGGGCGAGCCGGTCGAGCTTGGCGATGACAAGCGTCGCTTTCCGCCGACGCGCCAGCGCCAACGCCACGGCGAGCTGGGGCCGATCGGCGCGCCGGCCGCTCTCCACCTCGGTGAACTCGCCCAGCAGCGCCGCGCCGGGGCGGGCGGCGAGGAAGCGCGCCACCGCCTCGCGCTGCGCCTCCAGCCCCAGCCCGGAGCGGCCCTGGCGGTCGGTGCTGACGCGGTAGTAGGCGACGAAGGCGGCGTCGCGCTCAGCCGGCATCACCGCCGTCGCCCTCCAGCCGTTCCAGCGCGCGGCGCGCATCGGCGGCGAGGGCGGGTACCTCGTGGCGAGCCGCTGCCCAGACCACGTCGGGGTCCACCCGGTCATAGGCGTGGCGCAGCCGGTTGCCGGTGCCGCGGATGTCGCCCCATGGGTGGCCCGGCATCAGTGCCTCGGCTTGGTCACCGAGCCGGAAGACGGCCTCGCACACCCGCTCGACGCAGCGCTCCACGGCGTCGCGCGTGCGCCCGTCCGCTTCGAAGGCGGCGCGGTCCACCCCCGCAAGGTAAGCCTCGATCCGCTCGGCGTTGTCGATGATGTCGGCGAGGCTGTTGACCGGGTCGTGCCGGGGCGGCCTAGAAGGCACGGAGGCGGTCCCGCTCGATGTTGGCGCGCAGGCGCGGCTTCTCGACCGGCTCGGGGAGGAGATCCACCGGGCGGCCGAGCAACTCGCCGATCCGCCGCTCCAGCGCGGCGAGCGCAAACAGCCCGATCCGCGCCTCCGGGTCCAGCTCGGCGGCGAGGTCCACGTCGCTCTCCGCCTCGTCGTCGCCGCGCGCCACCGAGCCGAAGAGCGACAGGCGGCGGATGCCGGCCGTGCGCAGCTCGGCCTCGTGCGCGCGGAGGATGGCGAGCACGCGTTCGGCGGTCGCGGGCGGGGCGGTCGTGCCGTGGCTCATAGGGGCGAGTCTAGCACGGCCCAGCGGGCCGTTGCGGCCGAGGGCGCCGCCCGGCGGGCCGTGCCATGTGGGCCGCCGTGCCGAACAGGCCGGCCATCAGGCCCGGCACGGACAGGTCGGCGTCGAGCGCCTCCCAGTGGAGGCCGTAGCCCGAACCCTGCACCTCCACGGCGGCGAGCTGGTCGGGCGTGGCCCCCTCCAGCCCCTGCGCGAGGCGCGGTGGAAAGGCGAGGGTGCACCCGTTGGTCAGCTCCACCACCACGCGGGCGGCCGCGGCGTCGTAGCGGGCGGTGGCGGCGCGGGGCTCACGGAGGCGGGCGGCCGCGCCGCAGGCGAGGGCAGCGTCGATCTCGGGGTCGGTCGGCTCGGTGGCGTCGTTCATGGGTCTCCTCCGGACGGGCCAGCAGATGTTCCCATACTCAGCCATCGCTGTTGGGCCGCACGGTACACCACCCCATATCGGGCAGGACACATCCTATGGGATGTGCCACCCTGCCCTGGTGAGGCGCATCGTGCTCGACAGTTCCGTGATCGTCTCGGCCTTCCGCAGCCGGCGTGGCGCGTCCAGCCGCATGCTCGGGCTGGTGGCGGAGCGGCGGATCGTGCCGCTCGCCACGCCCGCGCTGTTCCTCGAGTACGAGGAGGTGCTGAAGCGGCCGGAGCAGCTCGCCGTGTCGGAACTGTCCTTCGCAGAGGTGGACGCGGCATTGGCCGCGCTCGCGGCGGCGGTGGAGCCAGTCGAGGTGCATTTCACGTGGCGCCCGCAACTCGCCGACGCCGACGACGAGATGGTCCTGGAGGCCGCCGTGAACGGGCGGGCCGACGCACTGGTGACGCACAACCTCGCCGACTTCGCCGCCGTGGCGCCGCGCTTCGGGCTGGCGCTGCTGCGGCCGGCCGAGCTGCTGGGAAGGACGAGGCCATGAGCAAGGCGACCTATCCCCTCAAGCTGCCCGCCTCGATCAAGGCCGCCGCGGCGCGGCTGGCGAAGCAGGACGGCGTGTCGCTCAACCAGTGGATCGCCTCGGCCGTGGCGCAGAAGGTGGGCGCGGTGGAGACAGCGGCCGAGTTCTTCCGGCGGCGCGCGGGCAACGCGCGTCCCGAGGACCTCCGCGCGATCCTCGCGCGCGTCCCCGACCGCGACCCCGACCCTGGCGACGAGTTGCCCAAAGGTTGGCGGTGAGCGCGGCGCAGAGGGCGCCGTGTCCCCAGCCGTATGCACTCTAAACGGTGGTTTAGAGTGACAACACCTTCGATGCTTAGGGGCTTAACTCGCGCACATTTGATAGCATTGATGGCAGTTTTTGCAATTGCGAGTCACTTGCAATTGCTCACCAAACCCTTCATGCCACCCCGCAAAGCGGCACGCCGTCCGCCCACCAGGAAGAGCCGGACCACCCGCATGATACGGAACCTTCAACGCATCCGATCGGGCGCGACGCAGCGCGGCATGCCGGACCATCGCCCGGAGCGGTCGCCGACCGGGCCGCCCGTGATCAGCAGTGCCGCACTCCTCGCCGGCGGGCGCGAACTCGTGATCCGGCATGGCGAGGACGAGTACCGGCTCCGTATCACCGGCAACAACAAGCTCATCCTGACGAAGTAGCCCCGACACCCAGCCAGCAAGCGCCGCCGAATCGGGCGCGCGAGCCAGCCAGGTCCGACCGCCCGGAGGTCCGACACTGGCCATGCCCTTCCCCTTCCGTCTCACCCGCCCCACCTCGGTCTGGCTGCTGCTGCCCGCCATCGCCGCCGCGCAGCCCGCACCGGATCCCGGCGCCGCGGGTCCCGCCACCGCCCTCGACGCCGTCACCTCGACCGCCACCCGCGCTCCGCGGCCCATCGGGCAGGTTCCCGCCACGGTGACGGTGATCGATGCCGAGCAGATCGAGAGGCAGAACGCCGTCCGCCCGCAGGACGCTGTCCGCTACGAGCCCGGCGTCTCCTTCAGCAACCAGCCGCTGCGCGGTGGCGGCGGCAACTTCGTCATCCGCGGCATCGGCGGCAACCGCGTGCTCGTGCTGGTGGACGGCGTGCGCCTGCCGGACTTCCCCGAGAGCAATATCGGCGCCGGCACCTTCACCCGCGACTTTGTCGATCTCGAGACGGTGCGCCGGCTCGAGATCGTGCGCGGGCCGGCTTCGGCGCTGTACGGCTCGGACGCGATCGGCGGCGTGGTGAACTACATCCTGAAGGATCCGGGCGACTACCTGACCGGCGACCGCAACACCTTCCTCGCCGGCCGCTTCGGCTACAGCGGCGCCGATTCGTCGCTTACGGAAAGCGTCATCGGCGCCGCCCGCCAGGGCCAGGTCGAGGTGATGGGGCTCTACACGCGCCGCGACGGGCACGAACTGACCCCGAACGGCCGCATTCCTCCCAATCCTCAGGTCTATGCGACGAACAGCTTCCTCGCCCGCGCCGTCGTGCGGCCGACCGCGGCCGATTCGGTGCGGCTGACCGGCGAGGTGCTGTCGCGCTCCCTGAAGACCGACCTCCTCACCGACCTCACCACCACGCCGGGCGCCGGCGGCGGCCCGCCGACCACGGTGCAGTCCAGCATCGGCAACGATGCCACCTTCCGCGGCCGCGTGCAGCTCGACTGGTTCCGCACCGAGCCGCTGCTGTTCGCCGACAGCATCGACGTGCGCGCCTACTGGGCCTACCTGGACCGACGCGAGATCACCTCGCAGGAGCGGCTCGTCGGCTTCGGCAACCCGTCGGCCACGGCACCGAACCGGCTACGCTTCACCAACACGCTGCAGACCCAGTCGCTCGGCGGGCTCGAGGCGCAGTTCCGCACCGCGCTCGACATGCTGGGAACCCGCCACCGCCTCACCTACGGGCTGTCGCTGGTCAACACCCAGACCTCCCGCCCGCGCGACCGCTACGAGCAGAACCTGATCTCCGGCATTTTCTCGAACACGGTAGCCGGCGAGACCTTTCCGAACAAGAACTTCCCCGACACCAGCACCTGGCGCACCGGCCTCTACCTGCAGGACGAGTTCAGCTACGGGCCGGTGGACTTCCTGCCCGCCGTGCGCCTCGACTGGTACAGCCTGCGCACCCATCCCGATGCCGATTTCCGCCGCTCGGCGCAGACCGGCAACGCGGCGGCGGTGAGCAACAGCGACGCCTTCGCCGTCTCGCCGAAGCTCGGCGTCACCTGGCGGATCACGCCGACCTACTCGGTCTATGGCCAGTACGCCGCGGGCTTCCGTGCGCCGCCCTACGACACGGCGAGCTTCGGCTTCACCAACCGGGTCTTCGGCTACCAGATCCTGCCCAACGCCGATCTCGAGCCGGAATACGTCAACAGCGTCGAGATCGGCCTGCGCGGCCGCTTCAATGACGGCTCCTCCGTCCAGCTCGCCGCCTTCTACAACCGCTACCGAGACTTCATCGCCACCCAGGTCGTGGGCTTCTCCGGTGGCCTGCAGCAGTTCCAGTACGGCAACATCAGCAATGTCGAGATCGCCGGCGTGGAGGCTCGCGGCGAGTGGCGCATCGCACCGGAATGGACCACGCGCGGCGCCCTGGCCTACGCATACGGCAAGGACCTCGACAGCGGGCTGCCGGTGGACGGCGTCGATCCGCTGCGCGGTGTCATCGGCGTGGCTTGGCGCGCCTCTCCCGACAGCCGCTTCGTCGGACTCGGCGCGGAGGCGAACGTCACGGGCGCGCTGCGCAACACGCGGGTGAGCAGCGCAACCTACTTCCGGGCGCCGGCCTATGCGGTGCTCGACCTCGCTGCGCACTACGACCTGGGGCGGAGCTTCTCGGTCAATTTCGGGCTCTTCAACGTCACCAACACCAAGTACTTCCTCACCGCCGACACGGTGGGCGTCGCCTCGACGAGCCCCATCCTCGACCTCTACGCGCAGTCCGGCCGCTACGCGGCGGTGAACCTGATTGCGCGGTTCTAGCCATGGCGGCGGTGGCGACATGGGAAGGTGCGATCCCCCTCGCCGACGCAGGTCCGCGCGACCACGGGCGGATGGCGGGGCCGGTGGCCGGGGCGGCGTTGCTGCATCTTGGCGTCGGAGCCCTGGTGGCGCTCGGCCTCGCGCTGCCGCGCATGCCGCAGGCGCCTGCGGGGGACGCCGTCATCGAGATCGCCTTCCTCCCAGCCGCCGAGAGCGGGATGGGAGCCGTCGCCGCGCCACCCGCGATCCTGCCGGTGGCGGAGCCAGCGGACGGCGCAACCCCGCCCATTCCGCCGCCGCCCTCCGTCGCAGCGCCGTCGTTGCCGCCCGCCCCCGGGCCGGGCCTGCTCGCCGCTGCCATGCCGGTGCCGCTGCCGCCGATGGCACCTCCGCCGGTCGCGGCACCGCTGCCCCCGGACGCGCCGGTGCCGCACGTTCCCCAGGCGCTGCCAGCCATCCTGCCCGATTCTGCCACGCCAACGGCGGCGGCCCCGCTACCCACCGAGCGCACCGCGCCGCGCCAGGACACCCCGCGCGCGCCGCCGCGAACCGCCCGCCCGCCACGTCAAGCGACGGCAGCGGCCCGCGAGGCAGGCTCGCCGCCTGCGCCGCTGGCCCGGGCCGGCGCCCCGGCCGCGCCTGGTCTCGATGCGTCGGAAGGGG
>JAIEOP010000134.1 GCA_019750465.1 Acetobacteraceae bacterium
GGCGTGGCCCGCGGCGGCCGCGCCGGTGGCGCCGTTGCCGCGCTCACCGGCCATGGCGCGGCGGCTCCCAGCCCACCCGATAGCGATGCACCACGGCGCACTGCGGCGGCCGGCGCGGGCAGGGTCCCTCGAAGCCGGTGCCGGGGCCCCAGATGGCGTCGTGGATGGCATGGCGGATTACGCAGCCCGGCCCCCAGACCAGGCCGAGTGCGGCGCGCGCAACCCCCACCGGCAGCAGCGCGAGCGCGAGCGGCAGCGCCGGAACTAGAGGGAGAGGGGATGGCGGCGGCATGGCGCTAGCCCGACCGCACGCCCGGCTGCGCCACCGGGTACTGGTAGCGCGGCGGGCCGAGGCTGAGCGCGGGCCGGCAGGCGCGCACCTCGGTCGCCACCTCCTCGCGCCGCACCGGGATGCCGCGCTGGCCGACGGGCGCGACGCTCGGGTAGCTGCGCTCCGGCGCATGGGCCTGCTCGCGCGGCACGCGGTCGCGCGGCACCACGCGGGTGCAGCCGGTGATCTGCGCCCGCAGCACCTCGAAGCCGAGCAGGCGGACGCGCGCGAGGTACTGCGACGGCAGGTCGAAGCTCTGGTCGATGCCGACCGCGAGCGGCGGCATGCGGCGGATGCCGATCTCGACGCTCGGCACCTGGCTGACCGAGAGGTTCACCACCGGCATGCGGGTGATGTTCAGCCGCTCCACCTGCAGCGGATCGACGTGGCGAACCGAATCGACGCGCAGCGATTCGATCGTGAAGGGATCGACCTGGTTGAGTTCCTTGATGTGGACCGCGACCGGCGCGATCTTCTCGACCTGCTTGACGGTCTCGATGGTGACCGGCGCGATGTTGCTGACGCTCTTGATGTCGAGCGGCTCGATCGCCAGCGAGTCTTCGAATTCCTCGATGGTGACATTGACCATGCTGGTTCTCCCGCCGGCCTAGATGCCGGGCCAGTCGTAGTTGAGCAGCGTCACCCGCGCCTCGTCGCTGACCGCCGGGTCGGCGACCAGCGCCGCCTGCACCGTGACCAGCGCCGTACCGCCGCCGTTCGGCGCGGTGTAGAGGAACCAGGGCGCATTGCCCGGCTGCACCGCGCCGTTGACGGTCCAGCGCACCGCCGCGACGTCCGGATGGCGCGGGAAGGCGCGGAAGAGCTGCTGCCTGTTGCTCTCGTCGATGTAGGCGTTGTCGAGCCCGCTGCGATAGTAGAGCACGACGCGGCGCGGCCAGATCTCGATCTCCGGCGCGGGCGCCGGTGCCGGGCCGAGCCCGACCAGGGTGACCAGTGCGGCCGCCTTGCGCAGCGGGTCGGCACGCGCCGTCGCCACCACGATTTCGGTCGTCCCGCTGGCCAGCGTGCCCTTGGACGGCGCGCGGTAGAGGCCGGTCGCGTCGATGCTGCCATGGCCGGGGCCGCCGTCCGGCGCCAGCACCTGCCAGATCACGCCGCCTGCGCTGTTCAGCACCTCCGCGCCGAAACGGATCTGCGTGTTCACCGGGTCGATGAAGCCTTCGTCCCGCCAGTAGAGCGTCGCGCGCGCTGGCATCACCTCCACCTCCACCTGGTGGCGGCAGCGGATGTGGTGCACGACCTCGACGGTGCCGGGGATCATGCGGGGATCATTCCTCGAACACGCCTTCGAAGGCGGCCTTCAGCAGCTTGCCGGGGCTTTCGCCGGTGACATCGACCTCGGCGCGGCAGCGGCCCTGGACATGCGTCTCGGCGGCGATGCCCTCGGTGCCGAGGGTGCCGGAGACCTTCACCCCGAAGGCGCGCAGCTCCGCCTGCACCGGCGCGACGCGGCCGGCGAAGGGCCCGAGCGTGCCGACGACGACGCGCCCGCGCCGCGCCGGCATGAAGGGCACCGCGACGGTCAGCGGCACCTCCTCGATGCGCGCGACGATGTGCTCCAGCCGCGCGGCGAGGGACGCCTCGCCGCCGAGCGCGAATTCCACCGGCTGCGCGCGGACCTTCAGCGTGATGTCGGGATGCGCGGCGATCGCCACGTGCGAGCGGAACTTCATGCCGCGTCTCCCCCGTGCTCCGGCGCCGCCCCGGCCGAGGCGGCCTCGGCGGCGGACTTGTCGGGCGCGCCTTCCGGATAGACCCGCTGGGCGAGGTCCGTGAACATGGTGTCCACCATCTCGTTCAGCCGCTCGAAGCCGTCGAGGGCACCGGCGATCTCCTGGCAGCTCTCGCCTTGTATCTCGAAATGCACCATCGGGCCCAGCCTGATCGACAGATTGATCCGCGCCATGCCTGCCCTCCCCTCCGCGTCTCAGCCGTCCGCGCCGCCGCGGCCGTCGCCGCCCTTGCCGCGCCCGTCCGGGTCGCGGCCAAGCTCCTCGTCCACCTTGCGCAGCCGCTCGACGAGCTGGTCGAGCGTCGTCAGCACCGTGTCGAGCAGCGCCTTCTCGCGCTGCCCAAGGGTCCGGTAGAGCTGGTCGAGCTGCGCGCTGAGCTGCTGGCCGCCGGGCGAACGCTGGAAGTCCCGCCCACGCTCCTTCAGGACGCCGGCGAACTGGTCGATCACGGAGACGAGGCCGAAGAGCAGCGCCGTGCGCTCGGCGGGAACGTCCTGGTGCTGCTCACTCGGCACGGGTCTGCACCACGGGCAAGCCCTTTGCTGCTCCTCCGGCCCGATCCGCCACAGGGCGTAGAGCGCGGTCCGCGCGCTGGCGGGGATCGCCCGGCAGCCGGTGCGATGCAGGGTTCCACCGACGACGTCGAATTGGAAGGGCGCCGACATCGCCTCGGCCCGGTTGTCGATGCGCAGCAGGGGGCGCGCGGCGCGTGCCGGGTCGTGCGACCGCAGGCGCTGCAGCGACAGCGCCGCCCAGTCGCCGAACCCGGGACCGGGCCGGCCCTCGCCGGGCTCGTTCCCCGTGCTCATTCCCCGCGCTTATTCATGGACATCCCAGGCGGATCCGCCCATGCGTGCCTGCTGGCGGTGCTTCGCCAGCCGGGTGCGATAGTAGCGCGTCAGGAAGCCAAGCAGCAGGTCGCGTCCGGACCCCGCTGGCAAAATCGCGAGCAGTTGCGAGGTGTATTTCGCAAAAAGGCGACGGAGCGCGCGTTCCGGATCGCTGATCTGGTTCATGTAGGTCAGCCTGCCATCCTGCCGGTCGGCATGGCAGTCGCCATGGTCGTCGATGAACATCACCAGCGCGCCGGCGCAGAACAGCCCGGCGACCTGGTCCAGGGTAAGCCGCGGCACCAGGAAATTCGCCAGCACCAGGATCGCGTGGCCGCTGCGGTCGCGCGCGCATTGCCGCAGCAGGGCGCGGCGGCGCCCCCCCGTCAGGGCCGCCAGCCCGGCACCGTCGAGCCGCATGCGCACGTCCTCCGCCTGCGCCAGGTGCAGCTGCAGGATCGCCTGGCGCAGCAGCGGCGTCAGCACGTCGCGCGCGGCGAAGAGGCGGGCGACGATGACGTAGAACAGGCGCTCCCGGTCCGAGCGGATCTCGAACCAGCCGGTCTCCAGCAGCGTGGTGAACCGGTCCAGGTAGTCCGCCATGGCGGCGGGACCGAAATCGTCGAGGAAGCTGTCGGCGAGGAAGCAGCAGCCGCCGAACAGCGCGGCGGTACGCTGGCGTGCCGCGTCGAACTCGAAGTCGCCGACCTCGGTGCAGGCATGCCCGACCAGCATCATCTTTGCCGTCAGCTCGAGCATCTTGCGGTATTCGGCCGGGCTCTCCCGCCCGAGCGCCGGGTGATGCGCGAGGACCAGCGGCTCCAGCACCTCTCGCGCCGCGCCGCGGTAGCGCCGCGCCAGCAGGTCCACCCGCTCCGCGATCGCCGGGGTTCCGGTCCAGGTCATCGCCGGCCAGGATAGAGCGGAAGGTGGCCGGACGGGACAGCCCGCGTGGCCCTGCCAACGGTTGGGGGACCTGCGCCGCGGCCGCTACGCTGCCGGCAGCCGCATGCTGGTGCCTGCGGCCTACGCTGCTGGCAGCCGCACGATGAACCTTGCGCCGGTCACCCGACCCTCGGCATCCCGCCGGTTCTCCGCGCCGATCTGCCCGCGCAGCCCCTCGACGATCTGCCGGCTGATCGAAAGCCCCAGGCCGGAATGCTGGCCGAAGCGCTCGCCGCTCGGCCGTTCGGAGTAGAAGCGCTCGAAGATCCCTTCCAGCTTCGCCTCCGGGATGCCCGGCCCCTCGTCCTCGACGGTGACCTCGATCATGGCGCCGGCGGGGCGCCCGCGCACCCAGACCCGACCCTCGGCCGGGCTGAAGGACAGCGCGTTGCCGAGCAGGTTGCGGAACACCTGCACCAGGCGTCCCTCGACGCCGCGCACCACCAGCCCCTCGGCCGGCGCCTCCAGCACCACCTGTGGCGCGCGCTCGCTCTCGCGGGTCGCGTTGTGCAGCTCCACCAGCGTCGAGAGGATCGGCGCCACGTCCACCGGCACCGCGACGGTGCGCGACAGCTCGGCATCGACGCGGGACGAATCGCTGATGTCTGCGATCAGCCGGTCCATGCGCACCGCATCCTCGGCGATGATCGCCAGCAGGCGGCGCTGCTGCTCCGGGTTGTCGATGCGGCGCAGGGTCTCGATGGCGCTGCGTACGGAGGTAAGGGGGTTGCGCAGCTCGTGCGCGACGTCGGCGGCGAAGCGCTCGTTCGTGTCGATGCGCGCCCACAGCGCCGTCGCCGCGGACTGCAGGTCGCGCGCCAGGATGCCGATCTCGTCGCCGCGGCCCAGCAGCGCGCCCGGCACGCTGCCGGCGCGGCCCTCGCCCTGGCGCATCCGCGCGGCGCTGCCCGCCAGCTGCATGATCGGGTTGGCGAGCGTCTGCGCCAGGTAGAAGGACAGCGCGACGGTCAGCGCCAGCGCGATGCCGAAGATGCCGAGCACGCTGGCGCGGATCTCGAACAGCCGCTGGTCCACCTCGCGCGATTCGCGCGTCAGCAGCACGATGCCGATCGGCTGGTTGCCGCGCCTGACCGGCTCGGCGACCGAGATCAGCAGCCGCCCGTCCGCGGTGCGGCGGATATAGGGCCGCACGCCGCCTTCGAGCGCGAGGCGCAGCTCCTCCCGCCGGTCCGGCCCGAGCGCGGGCTGCCAGTCGAAGGAGGGGGCGTCCGGGTTGACATCGACGACCACTTCCCGCTGCGGCCCGCCGGTGCGCGGCAGCAGTGCAAGGATGCGATCGTAGACGCCGGCGATGCCGGTGGAGAGCGCGCCGCGCGGCTCCGGCGGCGGCAGCGGTTCGGTGATCACGGCGCCGCCGGCGCCCTCCCGGATCCGGCTGTCGGCGACCATCAGCCCGGCATTGTCGAACAGTCGCGCCTGCGTGTTCGGCGAGGGCTCGACCAGCCGGCGCAGCAGCGGGCGGGCCTGCTCGGGCACCAGCGTGGCGCGGTCGTCCTGCACGCGCACCGCGGCCTCGGCGATCGCGCCGCCATAGATGCGCGCCTGGGTGCGCAGCGCCTCCACCTCGGCGGCGAGCAGCCCGTTCTGGTACTGGTCGAGGTAGAGCATGGCGGCGGCCAGCAGCGCCGGCGGCAGCACGTTCAGCAGCAGGATGCGGCGCAGCAGCGGCGAGACCCAGCGGCGGCGCGCGGGGGAGGCAGCAGTTGTCGCGGCTGGCGGCGCGGTAACGCCGATGTCGGGCATTGCATCTCCTCCCTCCCCCGCTGGCGGGGGAGGGGTCGGGGGTGGGGGTGGCCGTGCCACCGCGACGCGGCCCCCCAACCCAAACCAGACCCCCCCGGCGGGGGGCGGGGCGACGGCCGCCCCCGCCCCCCGGGCGGGCCGAGGGGCCCC
>JAIEOP010000485.1 GCA_019750465.1 Acetobacteraceae bacterium
TACCAGCATGGGGGAAGGCCGGTGAGCGAGACTTACAAGGGGCGTTGATGTGTCAACATCAACGCGCGTTGGTATGAAGCGCATGCGGTCCCAGCTCTGCGCCGGGCCTCCCGACACCTGGCTCGGCATCCCCGGTCCGGCCCCGGCACAGCGCGGTGGCCGGCGCAGGCAAGCCACACCGGGACGCCGAGCAAACCAGGTGGAACGGAATGGCTTGCACCGAAACGCAATGTGTCGGACGGTTTTTTCCGCCCTGGATTCGGCGCCTTGTTGCGAGGACGCTTGACCCGGGCAATCGGAGCGGCGATGGAAGAGGCGCAACGGAATTGCACCGCGCGGCGAAGGCTGCCGGTGAGCGGGAGCCACGCCGCGGGCCTGAATCGCCGACCCAATCGCTCCCGACCGCAGCGCCAGGGCCGGTCGGGGCAACCCATTCCTGGACGACACGTGGAGACAGAAACATGACCGTCACGCGCATTCTCGGGACCCTGGGCGTGGCCGCCCTCGGCGCCTTCGCCCTCGCCGCCTGCGAGGCCGGCGCCGGTGGTGGTGCCGGCAGCGCCCCCCTGGCGTCGCAGCCCACCGGCACCGTCGAGAGCCTGCTCCGTCAGCAGCAGCTTCAGAACGTACGTTCGGGCGCGAACCCGGGCGTGCAGAACCCGGTAGCTACCGGCGTGACCGTCGAGGGCATCCAGCGCCAGGGCGTCGGCGCCGGCACCACGGCCGCCGGTGGCGTGACAGGTGTGAGCCCCGGCGTGGGCGGCATCGAGCGCACCGGCGTCGGGGCGCCGCCGCCGCCGGTGCGCAGGCCACCCGCCTCCTCCTCTCGCTGAGCGCGTCAGGATCGAGCGATCACGGGCCGCCGCCGGGCCTCCGGCGGCGCCCTCGCTGCGACCGCCCGCCCATCGGCGCAGCGGCAGCAGCCAGGGCACCGCCAGCACGCCGAACACCATGACGACCAGCGAAAACGGCACCCCGACCTTCACGAAATCCCCGAATCCATAATTCCCCGGCGACACCACGAGTGTGTTCACCGGCGAGGACACCGGCGTCATGAAGGCGGTCGACGCCGCCAACGCCACGATCATCGCGAAGGGGTAGGGCGAGGCGCCGAGATCCTCGGCCACCGCCAGCGCCACCGGCGCCATCAGCACCGCCGTCGCGGTGTTCGAGATGAACATCCCGAGCAGCGCCGTGACGGCGAACAGGATGGCCAGCACCACGCGCGGTGCCGCCTCGCCCGCTGCCGCCTCGCCCGCTGCCGCCACCACCGCTTCCGCGGCCAGGTCCACGCCCCCCGTGCGCTGCAGCGCGACCGGGAAGGGCAGCATGCCGACGATCAGCACGAGGCTCTTCCAGCTGATGGCGCGGTAGGCGCTGGTGAGATCGACGCAGCGCAGCAGCCCCATCAGCAGGCAGCCGATCAGCGCCGCGTGCACGTTCGGCAGGATGCCGGAGACCATCAGCGCGACGGTGACGCCGAGGCATCCCACCGCCTGGATGGCGCGGCCCGGCGCAGGCAGTACGTCGTCGAACTCCGCCGGCAGGCCGAGCGGCACGAGATCGGCCCTGTCGTCCTGCAGCGCCTTGATGTCGGGCCAGAAGCCCCACGGCAGCAGCGTGTCGCCGACGCCCGGCGTCTCATCCAGGATCGCCGCGCCGGCCGGCTTGCGCCCCCGCCTGAGGCCGATCGCCGTCAGCCCGTATGCCAACCGCAGCCGGGCCTGCAGCAGCGCCTGCCCGACCGATCGCGAGTCCGCCGGGATCAGGGCCTCCACCATCCCGACCTGCTGGGCGCGGTCGGTGAAGTAGCGGCTGTGCTCGCCGAGCGGCAGCAGATCCAGCCCCTGCCGCGCCAGCAGCGCCGCGTGCGTGCCCTCCGGCGCCCGTACGTCGATCAGCAGCACGTCGCCGGCGTTCAGCGTCTCACGCGCGGAGGGGCGGATCAGGTCGCGGACGAATCGGCCGCGCGCACACGGTACTCGCGGTCCGGCAGCGCGTAGAGCTCGACCCAGTCGGCAAGGCCGGCCTGGCGGCGCGGCGCGGTGGCCGGCGCGCCGGGCAACGCCGGTGCGCGCCAGCCCCTTCCCGATCACGAACAGCGCCGCGATCAGCACCACCGCCGGGTCGGCGAAGCCGGCCAGCGCCTCGTTCACGGCGATCACCCCGGTGAGGGGCAGCGCCACGATCACGATCAGCGCCACCGCGTCCATGCGCGGCCGGTTGACGACGAACATGACGATGTCCGCGACCAGCAGCACGAGCACGAGGGCAAGGTCGGTGGTCGTGGCGAGGATCAGCCCCTGGGCGCCGGCAGCGGGCGCAGCGCATCGGTAGCGCCGGTGAGCATGATCTGCGCGCCGATGCAGAGCAGCAGGAAGGCGGTGAGCTTGCCTGCCACCACCGTGCCCTGCGGCCCGAGCCGGCGCAGATGGAACACCTCGCCGCTGGCCGAGAGGGTGGCGACGCCGACGCTGTCGAATTCCAGGCCACGGACGGAGAAGGAGTGCTCCTCGCCGCGGACGCGCAGCCGCCCGCCGCCCACCGAGGCGCCGACCGCGAGGATGCCGACCCGCACCTGCTCGATCACGATGGAGGCGTCGGGGTCGGGGTCCGGTCGCTGCGCGCGCCCGCGTTGCTGCGCCGATGCCGCCGCCGGCATCCCGAGCGGCACTCCCAGCAGGATCGCGGCGCGCCGCCTCGCTTCCTCATCCCTGCCCCCTCGTTGACGCGTCAGATAGATGCAGGCCTGCGGATCAGCGCCTTCACCAGGCCCGCTTCCCCGGCCACGCCGACGCCGACCATGGCGACGATGATCACGCCGACGGCGTTGAAGTTCATGAAGTTCTGCACGACGCCGGTGAACATGAAGCGGATGCCGTCGGTGGTGAGCAGGCTGCGCGCCGCCGTCGTCGCGGTCTCGATGTCGCCGGTCGCGGGGTTGCAGGCCTGACAGGTGACGCGCGCGCCGGCCAGCGCCAGCAACGCGGAGAGCACCACGACGAGGCCGATCAGGTAGACGAAGATCATCACCGGGTGCGGGACCCGGTTGCCGACGCGCTCCACCGCGTCCAGCAGCCGCTGCATGCGCGCCGGCGCCGCCGCGGCGACGGCCCGGTCCATCACGCGCGGCCCTCCGCCAGCGCCGCCAGGATGCGCGCCCAGGAGCGCATGCCCTTGTGGAAGCTCACCAGGTCGTACTTCTCGTTCGGGCTGTGGAAGCGGTCGTCGTCATGCGCGAAGCCGGCGAGGATCACGTCCATCCCGAGCGCGGTCTTGATGTCCGAGGTGACGGGGATGGACCCGCCGCCGCCGATGAAGACGGCCGCCTTGCCCCACTCGGCTCCCAGCGCCTCCCGCGCCCTTGCGAAGGCCGGGTCCTCGACGGGAAAGGCGATGGCGCGGCCCGACCCGTGCTCCTTGAATTCGGCCCGGCAATCGGCGGGCAGGCGCGCCCGCACATGGTCGCGGAAGGCGGCGCGCACCCGGTGCGGGTCCTGGTCGAAGACCAGGCGGAAGGAGACCTTGGCCGAGGCGACGGCGGGGATCACCGTCTTGAATCCCTCGCCCTGGTAGCCGCCGCCCATGCCGTTGATCTCGCAGGTCGGGCGCGACCAGATCATCTCCAGCGCGCTGCGCCCCCGCTCCCCCGCCGGCTCGGAGAGCCCGATGGCGCCGAGGAACGCCCCCGCGTCGAAGCCCAGCGTGTCCCACTGCGTGCGCAGCGCGTTCGAGAGTTCCGGCACGCCGTCGTAGAAGCCCGCCAGCGTCACCCGTCCATCCGCGTCGTGCAGGTCGGCGAGGATGCGCGCCAGCACGCGGTTCGGGTTGGCCGCGGCCGCGCCGAACAGTCCGGAATGCAGGTCGCGGTCGGCGGCGTGGATCGTCACCTCCTCGCCGCACAACCCGCGCAGCATGGTGACGATCGCCGGCGTCGCCGTGTCCCACATGCCGGTGTCGCAGATCAGGCCGATATCGGCCTTCAGCTCGGCGGCATGCGCCTTCAGGAAGGGTGGCAGGTTCACGCCGCCGGATTCCTCCTCGCCCTCCAGCAGCACGGTGACGGAGATGGGCAGGCTGCCGGTCACGGCCTTCCAGGCGCGACAGGCCTCGACGAAGGTCTGCACCTGGCCCTTGTCGTCGGAGGCGCCGCGGGCGCGGATCACCCCGGTGCCGTCGGCGCGGGTCTCGATCTTCGGCTCGAAGGGGTCGTGGTCCCAGAGCTCCAGCGGATCGACGGGCTGCACGTCGTAGTGCCCGTAGAACAGCGCCGAGGGTCCGCTGCCCTGCCGCGCGTGCCCCACCACGATCGGGTGCCCCGGCGTCGCATGCGCCGTTGCGGCGAAGCCGATGCCCGCCAGGTCCGCCACGTGCCACTCGGCGCAGGCACGGCATTCGGCGGCATAGGCCGGGTCCGTGGAGATCGACCTGATGCGCAGCAGCGCGAAGAGCCGCTCCAGCGCCGGCTCCAGGTTGGCGTCGATATGCGCCAGCACCGCGTCCAGCCTGTCCATGGGGTCCTCCACCCGTGCGCGGTGCCGGCGGCCGCGGCGGCCGCGTCCACCGTTTCGCCGCAGCGTAGCAGGGAAGCCGGGCGGTGCCGCAACCTCCGCTAAGCAAACCTCTGGAGGTTTGCGCACGACAAAAAACCTAAGCAGACTTTCGCTACAATGGATTGGACCACACGATGTGTGGGCCAAGCCATGAAAGCCTGCTTAGGGTTCGCCGAGCGTGCCGCCGCTGTGCGGCGCGTCGCAAAGCTCAGCGCGCGGGCGCCTCGAAGCTGCCGACCAGCGGCGGCACCGTCACCCAGCCCTCGCCGCTCGCCCCCTTCGCGTGCCCGTAGTCGAACAGCGCGCGCATGTAGGCGGGATCGAAGGGCTCGCGCCGCGGCGCCTGGAAATCAGCGCCGATATAGGCCAGGCGGAACGCCATGCGGTCGCGCTGCGCCGTCAGGTAGATGCGCATGATGTCGTTCACCCCGCTGAAATGCAGCAGCGTCGAGATCGAGCGGCTGGCGATGCTGAACAGCCCACGGGTGACGCTGGTGGCCTCCAGGTCGATGCGCCCGTTGCGCACCACGTGCAGCACCCGCCGGCGCTGCCCGGCCGATTCGAGCAGCGGCGCGCCGAGCGCGAGCTGCGGCGGGTTGAAGAACACCTGCACGGCGGCGCCGCCGTCCACGTGCATCTCCTGGAAGCGGCGGCCGTCCTGCTCGACATCCACCAGCACCGGCGGGAAGGCGCCGGGGATGGAGGCCGAGGCCAGCAGGATCTGGCGGAACAGCTCGAGCGCCCGCGGATGGCCGCTGGCGGCGATGGCGCCGATGTTCCACACCACCGGCCGCTGCAGGTCGAGGTTGGTGGTGCCGATCAGCAGCAGCCGCCCGCGCGCGTACTCGCGCGCGATCGCCGCCAGCATGCGCTCATCCGCCTGGCGCTGGATGAGGCGATACAGCGGCGAGGTGTCGGCCAGCGCCTCGCCGAACAGCAGGGCGAGGACGCGGGTGTTGAAGCGCAGCAGGTCGCCGGGCGTGACCGCGGTGAACAGGTCTCGCAGCGCGTCGTCGTAGTCCGGGCCGAGGAAGGCGAAGGGCGCGATCAGGGCGCCCGCCGAGATGCCGGTGACGACGGTGAATTCCGGCCGCGTGCCGGCTGCCGTCCAGCCCACCAGCAGCCCGGCGCCGAAGGCGCCGTTGTCGCCACCGCCCGACAGCGCCAGGAAATGCGCCGGCGGCGGCACGCTTGTGGCCACGGCCCCCCGCCGTGCCGCCTGCGCCGCGCCGCGCGCAGCGGCCTCGCGA
>JAIEOP010000173.1 GCA_019750465.1 Acetobacteraceae bacterium
CCATCTGCTGCTGGCCGGCCCGCCCTCCGGCGCGGCGCGCATCGGCGTGCGGGCCAGCCTGCCGGGCACCCCGCCCGCGGCCTTCCGCGCGGTGGAGATCGGCGCCGGGGAGCGCGTCGCCTGCACGCTGGACCTTGGTCCCGACGTCACCGACGCGGCCGCCATCGAGATCGACTGCACGGAGGGCGTGCTGCTCGGCGGCGAGGGCGCGGTGCGGGACCTTCGCACCGTGGGCGCCGGCGTCCTCGCCGTGATGGCCTGCCGGCCGGACGACCTCGCGGCGCGGGTGGCCTGGCTGGAGGCGATGGCGCTGCCGCGGCTGGTGCGGCTGTAGCCGCCTGCCGCGGCGCCCGCCCTACAGGAAGATCCGCGTCGCCACCGCCACCTGGTAGATCAGCCCCAGCAGGTCGGAGCCGATCTGGAAGGCCTTCGGGTCCAGCCGCGGCAGCGCGATCAGCTCGTCGCCCGGCCGCGGCGGCGCGGAGGGCTCCAGCACCAGCTCCCCGCTCGCCCGGCGGATCATGATCTGGGAGGAGGAGCCGCGCGGGGTATAGCCACCGGCTGCGCGGATGAAGTCCTCGATGCGCATGCCGTCGCGCCAGACCACGGCGCGCGGCGCCACCACCTCGCCGCCCACCAGCACGGTCTGCGCCCGCTCGGGGATGACGATGACGTCGCCATCCTCGAGCCGGAGCGGCATGCAGCGCCCGTCATCCAGCACCACCACCCGCCCCTCCGGCCGGGTGCGCCGCGCCCGTTGGATGTAGGAGGAGACGAGCTGCGCCTCCGAGGCGCGGATCGCCGCGACGCCGGTGGTGGCGGAGACCGCCAGGAACAACTGGCGTTCGAGACGGTCCAGCGCCTCGTCGATGGCGCGGCGCTGCTGCGCCGCCACGCTCGGGCGCAGCAGGAAGACCGACCGCGTGTCCGCCAGCAGCGGATCCACCGCGATGTAGTCGAGCAGCTGGCAGAGCTGCGCATCGCGGTCGGCGACCAGCACGGAGGGGCCGATGCGGCTGCCCTCCACCGTCACGCGGACCGTGCGCGCCGGCGCATCGGTGATGAAGGTCACGCTGTCCTGGTCGCCCAGCGGCAGGCCGGCGAGCTCGGGCAGCGTGGCGTAGCGCGAGAAGGGCTGGCCGCCCCGCGTGCCGCGGATCACCGCATTGGTGGCCGAGGGCAGCGGCCGGGCGTAGTCGATCAGCTCGCGGCCGGTCATCTGCCGGCCCGGCACCTCGAACAGGTAGTTGTTGCGCACCGCCCCGTCGGCGCCGATCACGGCGCGCTGGCGGCCGACCACGATGGTGTCGCCCTCCTGCAGGCGGACCGGTGGCAGGCGGCCTTCGAGCAGGAAGTTGTAGAGGTCGATCGTTGCGATGGGCCGGCCGCCGCGCTCCACCCGGATGTCGCGGTAGCTGCCGCGGGCCGGATCGACGCCGCCGGAGCGCACCAGGAAGTCGATCACGCTGTCCGCCGCCGACCCGCCGAAGCGCCCTGGGGTGCGGACGAAGCCGGTGACGAAGACGCCGATGCGCTGCACCGAGAGCAGGGTCGCATAGACCTGCACCTGCTCGGTGTACGAGCGCTTGACCTCCTGCTCCACCACGCGTTGCAGGTCGCCGGCGCGGGTGCCGGCGATGCGGATCGGGCCGAGATTCGGGATGAAGAGGTTGCCCGAGGGATCGACGATGCCGAGCGCCTCCAGCTCCAGCGCGCCCCAGATGCGCACGCTGATGCGGTCGTTCGGCACGATCACGTAGTTCGGGTTCGGCGCATCGGACAGCGCCGTGGCGTCGCGGGTGAACAGCGCCGCGCCGAAGATCGCGCTGGCGCCGGCCGGGCGGCCGGCATCGCCGAGCGGGCCGGAGACCACGGGTCCGCCCTCCGACTGCGTCACCTCGCCCGGGCGCGCCAGCACGCGGTCCGGCGAGACCAGCTGCGGCAGGGTCTGCACGCGCGGCGCGAAGGGCACCACCGGGAAGCCGGGCCGGTTCTGCAGCGGCGCCGTGAAGGTGCTGCCGGGGAGCTGCTGAGCCTGGGAGGCCGCATCCTGCTGCGCCCGCGCGCCGGTCGCGGCCAGCGGCCCGGCGAACAGCCCGGCGAGCAGCCCGGTGAGCAGCAGGGCGCCGAGTCTAGGCCGCATGTTCGCGCATCCCGGCGATCAGCAGCCAGGCCAGGCCATAGCCGACCGCCAGGCAGAGGAAGATGTAGAGCACGGTCTCGGTGGCCTTCGGGTAGCGCGCCCATTCGGCGCGGTGCGGTTCGACGATGCGCAGCAGGAAGATCTGCTGGCGCTGCGCATCCACCCGCGCCCGCTCCAGCGAGGCGGTGGCGGAGGCGAGCTGGGTGCGCGCCAGCTCGCGCTCCGTCCCCAGCCGCTCGAACTCGCCGAGCTGCTGGGAGGAGGCGGCGCCGGAGGAGGAGATGCGCGCGCGTTCCTCGGCGACCTGCTGCGCGAGGCCCTCCACGCGGTTGCGCAGCTGCAGGATGCGCGGCGTGTCGGCGCGGCTGAACCGGCCCGCCTCTGCCAGCTCGGCCCTCGCCCCTGCCAGCGCGCCTTCCAGCTTGCCGATGTTCTCCAGCGCCACCGCGGCCGAGCGGCCGGGATCGAGCGAGTGCTCGCGCTCGCGGAACCCGGTGATCGCCCCCTGCACCGCCGCGAGGCGTGCCTCTGCGCGGGCCACCTCCTCGCGCGCGACGCGCAGCCCATCCTCCATCAGGCGCAGGTTCAGCCGGTTCACGAGCTGCTCGGACAGCGCGAGCAGCTCCGCCGCCAGGGCCTGGGAATCCTCCGGCCGGAAGCTCCTGACCTTGAGCGCGGTGATGCCGCTGGTCTGGTCGTACTGCGCCGTCACCATGCGGCGGAAATAGTCGCGCAGCCGCTCGGCCGAGGGGTCCGACCACCAGAGCCGGGCGATCACGTCCGCCTCCGGCCTGCGGTAGATGTCGATCAGCGGCATGCGGGCACGCAGCGCGGCGACGGCATCGTGCGATTCGAGGTAGTCGCGCACGCCGAGCGCGTCCTCCGAGGTGCGGCTGAAGCCGGCACCCTGCAGCGCCGCCTCCAGCCCCATGCCCGTCGCCGGGGCCTGGCGCGTCCGGATGATGAACCGCGCCTCGGATTCGAATTGCGGGGCGGCGAAGCCGAAGAGCCAGACGGCGGCGAGCAGGGTGGGCAGCAGCACCGCGAGGGGGAAGGCACGCCGCCGCGCCCAGCGTCGCAGCCGGCCGAGCGCGGATGGCCGCGGGACGGGGCCCGACCAGCCGACCGGGTCGATCCCGGCCCGCTCAGGCGGGTTGGTAAGCGGCGATCGCCTGGTCCAGATCGTCATAGCGGGTCAGCCTGCCATCCTGGAGCACCGCGCCGGAGGTGCAGAACTGGCGCAGCAAGTCGGGCACGTGGGAGACGAAGAGGATCGCGCTGCGGCCGCGCCGTTCCTCCAGCGCGTCCCGGCAGCGGGTGGCGAAGCGGGAATCGCCCGCGGCGACCGCCTCGTCCACCAGGTAGCAGTCGAAGTCCACCGCCATCGAGAGCGCGAAGCCGAGCCGCGTCAACATCCCGTGCGAATAGGTGCGCGCCGGCATCCGGTAGTATTCGCCGAGTTCGGCGAAGGCGTCCACGAACTCCACCGTCTCCGCCACCGGCTTGCCGTAGATGCGGGCGATGAAGCGGGCATTGTCGGCGCCGGTGATGGAGTAGTGCATGGCGCCGGCGAAGCCGAGCGGCCAGGACACCGTCATGCCCCGCTCGACCCAGCCGCTGGTGGGGTGCTCCACCCCGGCGATCAGGCGCAGCAGCGTGGTCTTGCCGGCGCCGTTGCGGCCGAGGATGCCCACCGCCTCGCCGGGGCGGAAGGTGGCCTCGATGCCGGACAGCACCGCCCGCATGCGGCCGTGCACCCGGTAGGCCTTGCCCAGCGCATGCAGCCGGATCACCGCGCGGCACCCCTACACCACCATGTCCCGCCGCGCCTTCCTGAGCGCCGCGAGGCCGAACAGGTTCAGCAGGGCGGCGCAGGTGAGCACGTAGGAGACGTCATAGCTGGTCGGCACCGCGCTGCCGAACTGGCCGTCGCGCACGATCTCGAAGCAGTGCACCGTCGGCATCCAGAGCACCATCTTCTGCACCTCGGTCGGCAGCCAGAACACCATGAAGAAGGAGCCGAGGATCGGCAGGCTGAGATAGGTGACCATGTGGGTGATGCGCTCGAACATCTCCGTATAGACCGAGCCCGCCGAGATCAGCAGGCCGATGCCATGGGCGAGCACGAGCATCAGCGCCATGCCGAGCACCAGCTTCGCCGGCTGCTCCGGCCAGGTGCCGGTCGCCAGGCCGATCGCCAGCACGAAGACGGCCATCGCGCCGAGCACCGCGGCGCCCTCCAGCAGGTCCCGCGCCAGCATGATGTCGAGGATGGTGATGCGGCGGTGGTACAGCAGCGACTGGTTGCTCACGATCGCCACGGGCGCGCGGTTCACCACGGAGCGGAACAGGAAGAAGGGGATGTAGCCGAGCACCCAGAAGGAGAGCACGTCCACGCCGCCGGGCAGGCCGCGGCCGCTCAGGTGGTGCACCAGTCCGATCGTGCCGCCGAGCAGCGCGGGTTCCAGGAAGAGCCAGAGGAAGCCCAGGTTCTCCCGGCCGAACCGCGTGGACAGCTCGCGCAGCAGCAGGGCGCCGATCACCTGGCGCTGCACCCGTGCCGCCGCGCGCAGCGTGAGCGGCTCCGGGCGGCGCGCCGCGCCGGATGGCATGGCGCCGGGCGCCTCCGGCATCACGGGCGGCCGAGCCCGCTGCCGCGCAGCAGCGGCCGGGCGAGCGACCAGCCGGCGACCTCGTCGTGGCAGGCGATCACCGAACGCTCGCCGAGGCCGCCGCCCACCAGGATCTCCCGGCACTCGCGGCCGCTCGCCGCCGCGTAGACGCGGGCGATCCGCACCGGCTGGCCATCCACCACGCCACGGCTGCCCGGTGCGGCGGTCGCGGCGAAGGCAAGCAGCGGGTCCTGCGGCAGGGGCGGCGGCGCCGTCACGAGGGCCGGGCCCGGTGCGGCGCGATCGGTGCGGAGGTCGACGGAGGCCAACCGGTCGCAGCCGCCGACGAGCAGGCTCGCGGCCACCGCGGACGCGCCGAACCCGGCGCTGCGGAGGTGCCCGAACCTGTTGCGGCAAATACTGGAAAAAGCGCCATTCTGGCCCGGCATCAGCAACAGGTCCCCCGCCCCTCCCTTAGCAAAAAGCGGCACCGCGGCAAGCGATTTCCCGTGGTGCGCGAGCCATGGCCTGACTATCACCCCGGGGTTAATTCATTCCCGCCGCAACACGCGGCGCGCATCGGCACGGACGGCGCCCGGACATGCATGGATCGCCGTGGCGACCGGACTTGCAGGGCAGGCCGCTGGCGGTTGCCCGCGCTGCCTGGCGGCGGCTGCCCCACCTGTCCGCCTTCTTCCCCGACCATCGCCCGTTGCCGGCCGAATCGGCGCCGGAGGACTGGCCGGCCCTGGTGCTGGACGGCATCGGCCCGGCCTGGCGTCCGGGACCCGCCGGCGCGCTCGTGGCGGCGGAAGCCCTGTGGCGGGCACCACGGTTCGGCACGCGGCACGCCCCCGTGGCGATGCTCGTCGCCGCCGATGCGACCGGGCTCGGCGATCCGCTGCGCCTGGCGATCGCGGCCGGCGCGCCTGCCGACCTGGCACACGGGCTGATCGGGCTGCTGCGCGAGGCCCGGGTCGGCGGCGCACCGGGCCTGCCCGATCCTGGCGCCGACGGCCTCGGGCTGCCGCGCGGCGGGGCGGTGATCGTGCTGGACCCCGGGCGCCCCGGTCAGGCGG
>JAIEOP010000446.1 GCA_019750465.1 Acetobacteraceae bacterium
GCGCCGCATGGCTCGACACGAACTTCAGGCGCGCCGCATAGTGCAGTCCCGTGTCCAGAGAGCCGGGTGCGGTACACTGATTGTTTGTCGATCAGCCAGATCGCTTGGAGGTAAGACCATGGTGAAATCGTTCAGGGGCGACCAGGCTGCCTGCGCGGATGGCAAGGTACCTATCGGCGCTTACGGTGGGCAAGCCGCAGCACAGGCCATCGTCGAAAAGCTGCATGCAAAGGGTTTTGCCGATGCCGAGGTGCGCCAAGTGTTGCCAGAGGGTCAGGAACACTGGCAAGGACAAGGTTGGCAAGGAATCAGTTCCCAGTACCGCGTCTATGTTCTAGCCGCAACAGCGCAAGTCCTCCGGGACTGCGGGTTCAACACCGAGAGCTAGCGGGGGTAGGGCTCGATCGACTTCCCCGTCGCATGACCTTCGGCCAGCTTCCCTACGACGTCGCGCACCTGCTGGGCGGCGCCATGCTGCTGATCTCCTTCGTGCTGCTCTACCAGCGGCGCGTGCCGGCGGTGATCAACGCGCTGGCCGCGCAGGGCGCGCTGCTCGCCGCTGCCGCCGCCTGGCAGGGTTGGGTGCAGGGCGCGCCGCAGCTCTACCTGACGGCGATCATCGCGCTCGCCGCCAAGGCGGTGCTGATCCCGCTGGCGCTGCGCGTGCTGGTCCGGCGCCTCGACCTGCACCGCACGGTGGAGACGGCGCTCGGCATCGGCCCATCCCTCATCGCCGGGGTCGCGCTGGTGGCGCTGGCCATCCTGGTGGTGCTGCCGGTCACCGCCGGGGCGCGGGCGATCGCGCGGGAGGACCTGGCGCTGGCGCTCTCGGTCGTGCTGCTGGGCATGCTGATGATGATCACCCGCCGCAACGCCATCCTGCAGGTGGTCGGGCTGATGAGCATGGAGAACGGGCTGATCCTCGCCGCCGTGGGCGTCGCCGGCATGCCGCTGGTGGTGGAGCTGTCCACCGCGGCGCTGGTGCTGGTGGCCTTCGTGGTCGCCGGCGTCTTCGTCTTCCAGATCCGCGAGCGCTTCGACAGCGTCGATATCGGGTTCCTGGAATCGCACAGAGGGGAGCGACGCTGAAAACGCATCGAGGAGGACAGGGGCGTGCCGCGTCAGCCGCCAGGTGGCAACAGCCGTCGCGTATCGGCGATCTGCGCTTCGATCGAGCCGATGCGCCGGGCCGTGTCGGCGACGGAGTGCGCCGCCACCGTGCCGGCGGCGACGGATGCGGCGGCCCCGGCCCGCGCGATCAGCACCTCCTCACGGGCTTTGAGACGCTCCAGCTCCACCTTCAGCCCCTGCACCTCGTCCTTCAGCGCAGTAATGGCCTTCGCCGCCTTTTCCTGCGCCTCCAGCAATCCATGCACCTTGTGGGCAAGGGACCAGAGCGTCCCCGCCCAGGTGAATGGACCAGCCAAGCCCTAAGCCCTCCGTTCCAGGACGCGGTCCAGATCCCGGTGCAACGTCGTAAGGCGCGCGTCGAAATCCGCGAACAGGTGATTGATCGCGCTCTCCAGCGCATCCTTGACCTCGGGAGGCATGGTGTCCGACGAGCGGAACGCTCCCGCCGCCGCACGGGCACGCGCCGCATCGTCTTCAACCATTCCGGTGGTGCTGGTCAGGGGGAAAACACGCTCCTGAATGAGGCGCTCCACATGATCCCGCAGCCGGGCAAGTTCCTCGGTCGTATCGTGCGAAGCCCGGTCACGAACCGCGGGATGCTCGTCCTGCGGATGTTGCGTCAAGTCCGACATGCTCGTCTCCTCCGGCTAAAGGGACGGTCTCGCTCCGTAGCTTACCTGCTGCATGAGGCAAGCGGGAGTCCCAATGATCTTGGCACCCCGACGCGGCCTGCCATCTCCATAGCACTTGCGTCGGCGCAAGTTGACATGCCGCTCGCCAGGGCCGATCCACGGCGCAGCCCGTGCCCCGCGACAACGCGCCTGCTCCTGTGACCGGACGCTGACGTGCCCCTCCCCTGGCTCATCGTCTTCCTGCCCTGGGGCGGCGCCGCGGCGCTGGCGTTGATTCCACGCACGGCGCTGGCCGCGCGGGTGAACATCGGCGTTGCCGCGCTGTCTGCCATCCTTGGTCTTGCGCTGCTCTCCCACCCCGGCGGCGAGCAGGGCTGGACGCGGGTCGATGCGCTGAACGCGCCCTTCGTCGCGCTCTCGGCGCTGATCGGCCTGACCACCGCCATCTTCTCCGCCGGCCAGGTCGCGGCGGAGGGGTTCGACGCGCTGCGCACGCGCGCCTACCACGCCGCCTTCCAGCTCTTCCTCGGCGCGCAGGCGCTGGCGCTGCTCTCCGACAACCTCGGCGTGATGTGGGTGGCCATCGAGATCGCGACCCTGGCCTCCGTGCTGATGGTCGCCGTGCACGGCACGCCGGCGGCCATCGAGGCGGCGTGGAAGATGTTCATCCTCTGCGGCGTCGGCATCGCGCTCGCCCTGTTCGGCACCATCCTGCTCGCCATGGCGGCGCAGCCGGTCGCGGGGCAGGGCGACCCCAGCCTGTCCTGGGCGGCGCTGCGCGCGATCGCGGCGCAGTGCGATGCCGGCCTGCTCAACCTTGCCTTCGTGTTCCTCGTCGTCGGCTACGGCACCAAGGCGGGGCTGGTGCCGCTGCATTCCTGGCTGCCGGACGCGGAGGCCGAGGGGCCGATCGCCATCTCCGCCGTGCTGTCGGGGCTGCTGCTGAACGCCGCGCTCATGGCCGTGCTGCGCATCCAGGCCATCGTCGAGGCGAATCCGGGCACGGTGGCGACGGGCGGCATCCTGGTGGCACTCGGCCTCGCCTCCGTGCTGCTCTCGGCGCTGGCGCTGTGGCGGCGGCGGGATGCGCGGCGCTTCTTCGCCTGGTCCTCGATCGGGCACATGGGGATCGCGGCCTTCGCCTTCGGCCTGGGCGGCGCGGCGGCGAACCTGGCCGGGCTGCTGCACATGGCCGGGCATTCGGTGGTGAAGAGCGCGATCTTCTTCGGCATCGGCCACGCCGCGCGCCTCAAGGGCAGCCAGAAGATCGAGGATATCGGCGGCCTCGTCGCGACGCATCCGGCGCTCGGCTGGGGCCTGGCCATCGCCATCGCCGCCATCGCCGGCCTGCCGCCCTTCGCGCTGTTCGCCAGCGAGTTCCTGCTGGTGACCGCGACCGCGTCCGTTGCCTGGTGGCTGCTGCCGCTGCTCGGGCTCGGCCTGTTCACCGCGGTGGCGGCGAAGGTCGCGACCCTGCAGCGCCTCTGCCTCGGCGATCCCACGCCGGATGCGGCGGCGGGGCCGGGCCGGATGGAATCACTCACGGCAATCGCGCCGCTCTGGCTGCACCTGGCGCTGGCGCTGGCGCTCGGCATCGCCATGCCCGCGCCGCTGGCCGCGATGCTGCAGCAGGCGGCGAGGATGCTGGGATGAGCAGGGCGCTCGATCTTCTCCGCCAGGGCGCGCCGCAGGGCTGCCGGCCGCATGAGCGGCACCTGCTGACGCCGGCGCGCTGGGCCGGGCTGGCGGAAGCGCTGACCATGGACCACGACCTCGGCCTGCTCGCGCTCTGGGCGGAGCCGGACGCCGTGCACGCCGCCTTCCTGTCCGATGCGGAGGGGATCGTCGCCCTGGCCTCGGCCCCGGCGGCCGAGGGGCGCTACGCCGCGCTGTCGCCGGCGCGGCCCGGCGCGGTGCGCTTCGAGCGCACGATCCGCGACCTCTGGGGCCTGACGGCGGAGGGCGCCGTGGATCTCCGGCCCTGGCTCGATCATGGCCGCTGGCCGCGGATGGCACCGCTCTCGGCCCGCCCCGCCGCCTATCCGGGCCCGCCGCCGCAGCCGGAATTCCTGCCCGTGGAGGGTGCCGGCGTGCACCAGATTCCCGTCGGACCGGTGCATGCCGGCATCATCGAGCCCGGGCATTTCCGCTTCCATGTGCAGGGCGAGACGGTGGTGCGGCTGGAGGGGCGCCTCGGCTACCTGCACAAGGGCACGATCGGGCTGATGCTGGGCCGCAGCCCGCGCGCCGCGTCGCGCTTCGCCGCGCGGCTCTCGGGCGATTCCACCGTGGCCCATGCCTGGGCCTTTGCCATGGCCGCCGAGGCCGCCGCCGGCGCGGAGCCGCCGCCGCGCGCGGCCGCGCTGCGCGCCGTGATGGGCGAGCTGGAGCGCATCCACAACCACCTGAACGACTGGGGCTTCATCTGCAACGACGCCTCCTTCGCCTGGATGCATGCCCGTTGCGGCGCGCTGCGCGAGGGCGTGCTGCGCGCCTGCGCCACCGCCTTCGGCCACCGCCTGATGATGGACTGCGTCACGCCCGGCGGCGTCGGCGTCGATATCGCGCCCGAGGGTGCGGCCGCGATCCGCGCCGCGCTGGAGGCCGTGGCGACCGAGATGCCGGCGCTGGAGCGCGTCTATGACAGCCATGCGAGCCTGGCGGACCGCGTGGTCGGCACCGGCATCGTCGCCGTCGCGCTGGCCGCGCGCTTCGCCGCCGGCGGCCCGGTCGGCCGCGCATCCGGGCGCGGCTTCGACGCGCGCCGCCTGCCCGGCTACGCGCCCTACGACGCGCTGGAGTTCGACGTTCCCGTGCTGCCGCAGGGCGATGTCGATGCCCGCGTGCGCATCCGCATCGCCGAGCTGAAGCAGTCCATCGCGCTGGTGCGCGCGCTGCTGGCGGAGCTGCCGCTGGGCGAGCTGGCCGCGCCGCTGCCGCAGCGCGCCGGCGAGGGGATCGGCATCGTGGAGGGATTCCGCGGCGACTGCCTGCACTGGATCGCGCTGGACGATGGCGGGCTGATCCGCGGCGCCTTCCCGCGCGACCCGTCCTGGCTGCAATGGCCGCTGCTGGAGGCCGCCATCGAGAACAACATCGTCGCCGACTTCCCCCTGTGCAACAAGAGCTTCAACGGCTCCTACAGCGGCGTGGATCTCTGAGCATGCTCTGGCCCCGGCTTGCCCGCAGCCTGTTCTCGAAGCCGCTGACGGACCCGGCGCCGGTGCCGCCCGAGGCCGTGGTGCAGGCGCTGGCCGAACGCCTGGACGGCGCGGCGCAGCGGCGGCTCGGCCGCAGCCTGTCGATCCGCCAGGTGGATGCGGGGTCCTGCAACGGCTGCGAGCTGGAGATCAACGCCACGCAGAGCGTCGTCTACGACCTCGAACGGTTTGGACTGCGCTTCGTCGCCTCGCCGCGGCATGCCGACGTGCTGCTGGTGACGGGCCCGCTGACGCGCAACATGCGCGAGGCGCTGGAGACCACCTGGGCCTGCACGCCGGAGCCGAAATGGCTGGTCGCGGTCGGCGACTGCGCGGTGGATGGCGGCGTCTTCAAGGGCAGCCCGGCGGTCGAGGGCGGCATCGCCGCGGCGCTGCCGGTGGACCTGGTGATCCCCGGCTGCCCGCCGACGCCGACGCAGATCCTGGAAGGCCTGCTGGCGCTGCTGGCGGCACAGGAACGGCCAACTGCAGCGGGCACGAGGGCGGGCAGCTGACAGGGTCCTGCCCCGGACGCGGGCGGTGCCGTTCAGCGCGCCCCGCGCATGGTCTGGCGCAGCGCACGGCGAGCGATGCGGCGTTCCGGCCGACGGCCCGATCGGGCCGGACGTGCCGGCGGCCCGATCGGCGCCACGGTACCCGGCGGCACCGGCGGCGGCCCCCCGACGCCGGGCGGCGGCACGGGCTGCGCAGCGACGGGCAACGCCGCCCCGCCAGTACCCGCAGCAGCCAACTGCATGAGGAACCGTCTTGTCAGCAGCTGCATGGATCGGCGTCCTTCGCGTGGCACCGTGTGCATAGAGCGGGATGCGTTGAGGCAGAATCGCCGCAAACGCTGAATCCCGCGACCCGGCAAAGGCTGGAGCGTGTTGCG
>JAIEOP010000264.1 GCA_019750465.1 Acetobacteraceae bacterium
GTCGCCGAGGCGGTGCTGCAGATGCTCATGGAGGCCGATGTGGAGGGCCTGATCGGCGCCGGACGGCACGAGCGCACTGGTGAGCGGCTGAACTATCGCAACGGCTTCCGCGACCGCACGCTCGACACCCGCCTCGGCGCCCTGCAGCTGCGCATCCGGAAGCTGCGGCAGGGCAGCTACTTCCCGCCTTTCCTGGAGCCCAGGAAGACCTTCGAGAAGGTCCTGGTGGCGGTGATCCAGGAAGCCCGGATCGGCGGCGTCTCGACCCGGCGCGTCGACGACCTGGTGCAGGCCATGGGCCTGATCGGCGGGCTGGCGCCGCCATACGCGGCGATGATGCCGGCGCCAGTGACAGTGGTCGTGGTCCTACCCCTGGCTGGCGGACAACAACCCAGTGAACCACAACCAGCTGTTCTTCCAGTTCTCGCAGGCGCACAGCACGCAAAAAGCCCCGCGGCAGAGCGATGGGCCGCGGGGCTCTCAGCGCAAAAACCGGATCCACCGGCATGTCTTTTCGACCATAGGTTGATTCAGAGTCTAGACCAGGCGGTACCGGTCGGGCTCTTCGAGCGTTGTCACGTTGCGAAGCAGCTCGACAGCATGATTCGGCCGACAGGCGGCGCCGTCACGGTCCTGGATGCCAGCCGAGTGCACGACCACACGCAGCGGCAGGCCCAGCGTGTTGGTCAGCAGGTGCCGCTTGCGGCCCTTGGTCGTCTGGCTGTCGAGGATGCCCGCGCTTGGGTCGGCCTGGCGCCCTTGCTGCTGCGCTCGGCCTCGACCAGCGTCGCCGCGATCGCTTGCCACACCCCGTCGCGCTGGAAGCCGCGGAAGATGTTGTAGACCGTGCTGCGCGGCGGAAACCGCCCGTCCCGCGGTAGGTAGCGCCACGGGCAGCCAGTGCGCAGCAGGTAGAACAGCGCATCCGCCGCCGCCCGCATGTCCGTCGCCCGCGGCCGCCCGCCAGGCTTCGCCGGCGGGATCAACCGCTCAAGTTCAGCCCACTCCCCGTCCGTCAGGCTGCTCGGATAGTCGTCCGCTGCTCGGCGGTGCCGGTCACGATCCGCCGCTGTCCACATCGCGCTGCCTCCTGCCAAGGCAGCGCAAACAGAATCACCCCGCGTCGAGCCGGAGCAACACCTTTCGGGTCAGGCTCTGAGCGAAAGGGCCTATCGTCGCCGGCCGTTGTCTACTTCCGCGAGTAGGCCATCCATTAGATATCCCTAAGTGGCAGCGGTCTTTGATAGTTCGGTCTCAAGCTGACGCATCTCTTCTTCGATCCGGGCGTGCTCCCGCCTCAGCCGCTCCAAACGGGCCTGTTTTTCGGCCCGCCCGTCCGACAATCCTGCCCTTCTGCGCCGCCACTCGATGAGCTCGGCCCGCTTCAGCTCTGGCCGGATCAGGCCGTCCCTCTCTGCCTCTTCAAGAATCGGAGGTTCAAGGGTCGACAGAAGGTAGATCGTAGAATAGGAGGGTGGCAGCTGGTCCAACGGCACGCGGCCGCCTACGGCCCAGCGTGCCGCCTCGCGCAGCTGGTAGGCAGTGCGAGCCGAGAACGGGAGCTCGCCCTCGACGGCGGCAACATATTCGCCGTGCGGCAGCATCTCCTTGGCACGTATAAGAAGGCGGCCAATCTCCAGGAACGCTCCCTGCGCGCGGCTCCAAAGCCGGGAAATCTCGGAGACGAACTCTTCGGGTCGTTGTGGATCGGCCTTTGCTGTCTGCAAGGCCTGAACCCGCGCGTCGCCCTCAACGAGAACGGGCGTCGGCGCAGCGTCGAGCTTAAGCCGTCGCGACATGCTTCACACCCCGCTCTGCGTCACGGCCCAAAACTTTGGCGCGGACAAAGCTCCATACTGCCCGCATCTCTTCGGACCCGGCGTGCCCGGGCACGTCGACAAGGCCAAGCCCCTTTGCCCCCGCTCGTGCGTAGTCGGTGCGGTCCGCTACTTCCACGGGGCATAGCTCGCCTGCATCAATTAGGAAGGACTTCACGGCGTTGATGTTCACCCGCGGTTTGACGAAGTTCAGGACTGCCACGGCTGGTCGTTTCTCATCCCGTAAGTGCTTGAGGAAGGGTGCCACCGATTCCGCGTCGTCGAACGTGGCACGGGTCGGCACCACGATAAGGTCCGCTTTGCCGAGAAGCGCCTTAAATGCAGCCGGCTGCGTTTCAATGGAGGGTGGAGTATCAATGAAGAGGGCGTCGAAGCCCTCCAACTCGTTGTCATCGAGAAGGGCGTCGGCATCGTTCCATGCCACCTTGAAATGCGGGATGCTCGGCACCGTTTTCGGACGACGCCGGCTCCAGATTGTCAACGTGGCTTGCGGGTCGAGATCCGCAGTTACTACCTTCAGACCACAATGGGCCGCCGCAGCGGCAACGTTCCTGCAAATGGTTGATTTGCCACTTCCTCCCTTAGGCGAAGCGAAAACTAGACGGCGCATGTCGTCCCCCAACGACAGTGGTAAAGCGGTCTACCCGCCCAACGTACGCCGTGACAACTGTGAACTCAAAAAACTGACCGGTTAAACCTCGGGTCCGGGCACCGCGCCGGCGACACAGGTAGGCTCCCGCCGCGGCGGCGCGCTCCGGTCGCGTCCGTACCGGCAAAACGCTGCAGAATGAGGCTCTACTAGGCTTTCGGATTTAAGTTGTCGGCCTGGGTTTTCGCTGGACTGGCGGGCTGGTGGCGGGTCGTCCTCACGCGGCTCGGGCAGGCGGCCGCGCTGGCGGCCGGCTTCACCACGGTGCGGGCCTGCTTCTCTAGCCTGACGCGGGCGGCATCCAGCCTGGCCTTGATTGCCTCGCCTGGCGATCTCGGTGGGCAGCCCCTGCGGGTCGATCTGGCTTTTGGCATCGGCCGGCTCGGCGCACGTGGTCACCTCGGCGATGTCGGCGGCGATCTTCGCACAAAGTTGCTTCGTGCCGTCGTAGCGCACCCAAGCGATCTTCGAGGCACCGGCACAGAGCTTGGTACCGCGACCGCCATCGTGCCCGACCGGAGCAGGCCGCTCTCCCTGGCCAGTAGCAGCACCTGCAGAAAGGCCGCCTCAACGGCGGCGCGGTTAGCGCAGCGGACGGTGGCGATGCTGTCGTCGTCTGGATGCAGGTTCGCCGCCACCGTAACGCACGCCGACGTCGCGGTGCTTCGCCCGCAAGGTCCGGCGCGATAAGAGGGTGCCGTCGGCGTAGCGGTGGACTAGAAACGCCGGAGGCAGCCGCAGGTGGTACTGCGTCTTGCCGCCGGAATGGGCGCACGGCAAAGGCACCAAGCGACACCCGCTTCACCGCAGTCGACACGAAATGCGCCACATTGCCGCCCCGAAGCAAGTCATCAGCATCCAGCGGCAGCGGACAATCTCGCTTGGGAGCGCCATTGCGCTGGAGACGGCGACGCGATCAGAACCGCGCCGGCGTCCCCGCTCCCCAGCAGACGGCCATGACATTGTGGCACTGTGACTGACGTGCGGGGTCGCGCCAACGTCGCGCCCGGAGCCGCAGATTCCGGCCCGCTGCTTCTGCGCGCCCGGAGCAGCATCGCCAAATCCCCGTCACCGGAGGATCACAGGACATCGGCGAGCGGATGCCCCTCAAAGGCGTCGCCGTGCTCGAGATACTCGTCGAGGACGGCGTAGCTGCGGTGGCGGCCGAGGCGCTTGAGCCGCGCGGGGTGGACGCCCTGGTCCATGCCGGTGGTGAGGGCGCCGCGCTTGAGGCTGTGGCCGCCGAGCGCGCCGGGCGGATAGCCGGCGGCCGTGGCCCGGGTCTGGACGATGCGGGCCACGGTGCGGGCGTCAATGGGCTGCGACCCAAGGCGCGGCGGCCGCGCGGCCGCTGGGACCCAGAGCCGCCGGAACAGCGGGCCGTCGGTGAGGCCGGCGGCGCTGCGCCAGGCGCCGATGGCGAGCACGGGGCAGAGCCCGTGCGAGCCGTAGGGCAGGGGAACGGTCACCGCCTTGCCGGTGCGCTCGCCCTTGGAGACGGGGAGGGTGAGGCGGAGGCCGCGGGGGGTGGCCTCGAGGTGGTCGATCCGGATGGCGGCCAGCTCGGAGCGCCGCAGCGCCCCGGCAAAGCCGGTGAGCAGCAGCGCCCGGTCGCGCAGGCCGCGCAGGTCGTCCGGAATGCCGGCCAGGATGGTGCGCAGCACCTCCGCCGTGGCGGCGGCCTTCTTGGCCGGGGCGAGGCCGGCGGCGGCAGCGGTCCGCCGGATGCCGGCGAGGGTCTCGCCGACGACGGCGTCGACGGTGGGGACGGGGAGGCGGGCGAGGTGGTGGAGGTAGCGGATGGCGGCGCGGTGCACCTCGATGGTGGCGGAAGCGCGGCCGGCGAGGCGGGCGGCGGCGAGATAGGCGGCGACGTCCTCGCCGCGGGCCGGCAGCGCCGGCAGGCCGTGTTGCTCACACCAGGCACACCAGGCGCGCACGCCGGCGGTGTAGGCGCGGCGGGTGTTGGCGGCCTTGCCGGCACGGGCAAAGGCCACCGCCGCGGCGCGGGCCGTGTCGAGGTCGGCGGCGGCGTCGGGCAGGTCGGGCTCTGCGGCAGCCTCGAACCAGATCTGGACGGCGCGGGGCACGTCCGGGGCAGGGGGCTCGCGGCGGGGTTCGGCCCGTGCGGGAGGGGCGTGGTCGGGCGGCGGACCCGGGTCAGGAGGCGCGTTGTCGGGCGGCGGACCCGGGTCAGCAGGCGCGTCGTCGGGCGGATAACCCGGATCGGGCAGGGCGTCGGGGGACGGCGGGGTGGCGTGTGTGGGGCGGGGGAGGGGCATGGCTGGGCGGGAGTGTGCCTGAGCCACCTACGCCCGACAATTGACATTATCGGGCAAAGCTGCGCCGAGGACGGCAGGGCAGGGGGCTCGGAATGGTTATTCAAAGAGTTTTACTCTAAGGGCGTTTCAGCGTAAGTATCAGGGCTAATCGCCTGGTCCCGCACGATTATGGCTGAGTCCCGCGCCGCGCTTCTGCCGACCATCCCACGCCGCGGCGGCGCCGACGCGGCGCTGCTGCCCGCCCTGGCGCGGGCTTCTGCCGCCGTCGCCCGGCTCGATCAGGCGATCGCCGGCCCGCACCCGCTGCTGCCCGCGCTGCTGCACCGCAGCCGGCTCGAGGCCGTCCGCCGCCAGGCCGCCGTCGACGGCCAGCTCATCGACCTCTGGCATCTCGCCGCCCTGCTCGAGGGCCTGCGGCCGCGCCGGCTTGACGGCGCCCGCTCCATCGCCGAGGCCGGCGGCGTCTTTGAGGCCGGGCGCACCGCCCTCGCCCACCACGCCTGGCTGACCGCCCCCGATTTCGACAGCGAGGGCGAAATCCGCGCCGCCCTGGTCGCGCGCCAGGCGCATCGGGCGCATGGCGTGCCGCTGCTCGACGCGGCCGAGGCCGCCTGGCACTGGCTCGACGGCGGTGGCACGCGGCCCCCGCTCCGAGCAGCGCTAGTGCGAACCTGGACCGCGACGCGCCTGCTCGCGGCGCCCCTGCCGCTGACCGGCGCCGCGGCGCTGCGCGCGGACGTCGCGTGGGATCCCGAGACCTGGGTCCCGAGCTTTCTGCTGGCGCTGGCCGAGGAGGCCGAGGCAACGCTCGACCTGCTGCGCGACCTCGAGCGGGGCTGGATCGCAGCGCGGGGCGCAATCGGGGTCCGGCGCCGCCACTCCCGGGCACCCGCCGCGGTCGACCTGCTGGCCGCGGCGCCGCTGCTCTCCGCCACCACCCTGGCCCGCGCCCTCGACCTCTCGGTGAAGAGCGCCCTTGCCCTGCTCGAGGACCTGCGCCGGCGCGACGTCGTCGTGGAGGTCACCGGGCGGTCAGCGCGGCGGCTCTTTGGGTTGCGCGACCTGGCGCCGCTGGCCGCCGCCGTCGCCCCGCCGCGGCGGCCGGAACCGGGCCGCGGCCGCG
>JAIEOP010000494.1 GCA_019750465.1 Acetobacteraceae bacterium
CCCCCCGTGCCGCCCCCGCCGCAGCCCGCGCGGGAGGCCGGCACCGGCGAGACGCCGCCCGTCGCGCGCCCGCAGGAGCGCAGCCCGTCCGTGCTGAACACGCTCGAACGCCTGCGCCAGCAGCAGCAGGAGCGTCCGCCGACCGCGCGCGCCAACCCTGCCCCCGGCGCGCCGCGGCAGGGCGGCGGCACGCCCGCCGGCGCCGCCACGCTGACCGCGGGCGAGATCCGCGGCCTGGCCGACCAGATCAGCGAGTGCTGGTCGGTGGATCGCGGCATGCTCGGTCTCGAGCAGATCGTGGTCGAGCTGCGCGTGCAGCTCGATGGCCAGGGGGTGGTGCGCAACGTGGTGCCCGCCACCGGCGTTCCCGCCGATCCGCGCGCGCGCGCCGTGTACGAAAGCGCCCGCCGCGCGCTGATGTCGCCGCAATGCAACCCGCTGAAGGTGCCGGCGGCCAAGATGCAGACCATCATCGCGTCCACCTTCCGCTTCAACCCCAGGGGGCTCGTCCGATGAGCGCCATCCTCCGCCGCCGCGGCCTGCTGGCCGCCGGCTCCCTCGTCGCGCCCGGCATCCTGTCCTGGCCGCTGCTCGCCCCACGCCCGGCCCAGGCCCAGGGCGCGGTGATCGACATCACCCGCGCCCGCACCGATCCCATCCCCATCGCCATCCCGGCCTTCGCCGGGGCCGGCGAGGCCGGGCGGCTCGGCGGGCAGATCGCCGGCGTCATCGCGGCCAACCTGCGCACCTCCGGCCTGTTCCGACCCGTGGAGCGCGCCGCCTTCATCCAGACGCCGGAGGCCGCCGCCGCGCTGCCGCGCTTCCAGGACTGGCGCGTCACCGGCGCGCAGGCGCTGACCACCGGCCGCGCCGAGGTGCAGGGCGACCGCGTGCGCGTCGAGTTCCGGCTCTGGGACGTGCTGCCCGAGACGCAGCTGCAGGGCACCGCCTTCACCGCGCCGCTCGGCAATTGGCGCCGCATCGCGCACCTGATCTCGGACGTGATCTACGAGCGCCTGCTCGGCGAGAAGGGCTACTTCGACACGCGCGTGGTCTACGTGGCCGAGACCGGGCCGCGCGACCGGCGCAACCGCCGCCTCGCCATCATGGACCAGGACGGCGAGAACCACCGCATGCTGACGGATGGCAGCTTCCAGGCGCTGACGCCGCGCTTCCACCCGAACGCGCAGCAGATCGCCTTCATGTCCTACGCGCAGAACCAGCCGCGCGTCTTCCTGTTCAACCTCGACAGCGGGCGGCAGGAGGTGCTGGGGAATTTCCCCGGGATGACGCTCTCGCCCCGCTTCTCGCCGGACGGGCGCAGCGTGGTGCTCTCCGCGGTGCGCGGCGGCGATGCCAACATCTTCGTCGTCGATCTCGGCTCGCGGCGCGAGCGCCAGCTCACCTCCGGCGGCGGCCTCGACGTGTCGCCCTCCTTCTCGCCGGACGGGTCGCAGATCGTGTTCAACTCCGACCGCGGCGGCGACCAGCAGCTCTATGTCATGGATGCGGGCGGCGGCGGCGCGCGGCGCATCTCCTTCGGCCGCGGCCGCTACGCGACGCCGGTCTGGTCGCCGCGCGGCGACCTCATCGCCTTCACGCGCTTCGGCGGGGGAAGCTTCGCCATCGGCGTGATGCGCCCCGATGGCAGCGGCGAGCGCATCCTCTCCGAAGGGTGGCAGATGGAGGGGCCGACCTTCGCGCCGAACGGGCGGGTGATGATGTTCTACCGCGAGAGCCGGGCGCGCGACGCGCGCGGCGGCGGCTACTCCTCCCGGCTCGCGTCGATCGACATCGCCGGCTTCAACGAGCGCCAGGTCGCCACGCCGACCGACGCATCCGATCCCGCCTGGTCGCCGCTGCTGGCGTGAGGCGCGCCGCGCGTCGTCGGCCTGCGATGCAGGCACGCTGCCGTGCGGCTGCGGCGCGGGGGCGCGACGCGGCGTAGCGGCGTTTTGCGCGCGTGGCGTGCAGGGGATTTGTAAACCGCACCTCACGCGAATGACAACGGCGTGACCCGGCGCTCTGTGCGACTGTCCGCCGCCGGGCATCAATCCGGCGGCATGGGGCATGACCACCGCAGTGAATGCCGGACTTCATCGACGTCCGGCCGGCGCCGCCACGCTGGCCGTCGGCGAAGGGCCCATCGCACCGCGCGGCGCGCCGGTGCCCGGCAGCGGCTGGCTGCGCGTCGTGCTGATCGCGGCGGTGCTGCTGCCCGCGATCACGATGGGCGCCATCGCCTGGGTCGGCTGGCGCGATGCCTGGAGCGCGGCCGAGCGCGAGATGTCGCGGAGCGCGGAGGCCGGCGGCGAATACGCGCTTCGCGTCCTCGAAGCCCAGCGCCTTGCCATCGATGCCGTCAACGACCTGCTGCGTGGCCTCGGCGACGCGGAGGTGCGGGCGCGCGAGGCGGAGCTGCACGCCGTGCTGCGCGCGCGGCTGCCCCGCATGCCGCTGGTGCAGACCATCTACGTCCTGGACCGCGACGGCCGAGCCCTGCTGTCGGCGAATCTCCATCCCGTCCCCCGGGCAACGAGCTTCGCCGACCGCGAATGGATGCAGGCACTGGCCGCGCCGGATGCGCCAGCCTTCCATGTCAGCCGGATCTTCGTCGGGCGGTTGGAGCATAACGTGTTCTTCGGGGCGTCCGCGCGTCGCGAAGGCACCGGCAACGGGCTGCCGGAGAATGCCTTCGACGGGGTCGTGAACGTTGCCGTGAGCCCGACCATGCTGGCCGCCGGCTTCGCTGCCCTGGGCGGCGAGCCGGGCGACGTCACGGCGCTGATCAGGGCGGATGGCGCGATCCTCGTGCGGACGCCAGGCGTCTCCGGCCCCCTGCCGATGATCCCCGAGGGCAGCCGGCTGCACGCGGCGGCGGCGGCAGGCGAGACGCGCGGCACCTACATGGGCAGAACGCTGGGCCTGCCGCCGGACCAGGCCGGGCAGACCCGCCTCATCGCCTTCCGTCGCGTCGGCGATCTGCCGCTCTATGTCACCGTGGCACGGCCGACGCCGGTCATCATCGCGCGGTGGCGCGACACGGTGCTGCGCCAGCTGGCAATCGGCGTGCCGACGACGCTGGCGCTGATCGCCCTCGCCTGGCTGGCGCTGCACCGTGCCGGCATCGCCGAAGCGGCTCAGGCGGCGCTGCGCCGGGCGGCGGCCGAACGTGTCGCCGGGGAAGCGCGCCACGCCGCGGAAGCGCGCTTCCGCGGCGTGTTCGAGAGCCGGGTCGTCGGCATGGCGGTGTTCGACGCCAATACCGGCGAGACGCTGCTGGCCAATGACCGCGTGCTGGAGATGACCGGCAGCACGCGCGCCGCCTTCGAGCACGGCACCTGGGACTGGCGCCGGATCACCCCGCCCGAGCACCTGCCACGCGACGACCACGCCATCGCCGAGGCGCGGCGGCGCGGGTGGTGGGAGCCCTACGAAAAGGAGTACCTGCATGCCGATGGCTCGCGCGTGCCGGTGCGCATCTCTTCGGCGCCGCTGCCGGGGGAGCCGGGCCGCGTCGTCGTGCTGATCGAGGACATCACCGAGCGGCGCGAGGCGGAGCTGCGGCGCGAGCTGCTGCTGCGCGAGGTCGATCACCGCGCCAAGAACGCGCTGGCCACGGTGCGGGCGGCGTTGCGGCTGACCCGGGCGCCGGATCTCGCCTCCTTCGTGCGCGAGGTGGATGGCCGGATCGGCGCCCTGTCGCGCGCCATCGGCCTGCTCGCCGGCACGAAGTGGGAGGGCGTCGAGCTGGCGAGCCTGCTGGGCGGCGAGCTGGCGCCCTTCCTCGGCGATGGCGCGGCGCCGCGGGTGACGCTGACGGGGCCGGCGCTGACCATCACGGGCACCGCGGTGCAGCCCCTGGCCATGGCGATCCACGAGCTGGCGACCAACGCCACGAAGCACGGCGCGCTGTCCTGCCATGGCGGCGAAGTGGCCATCACCTGGTCGCTGCCGCCGGGATTGCCGCAGCGGCTGCGGCTGGTGTGGCAGGAACGCGGCGGGCCGCCGATCGTCGGGGCGCCGCCCCGCGAAGGGTTCGGCGCCCGGGTGCTTGAGGCCACGCTGGCGCGCCAGCTCGGCGGCACGGTGTCGCAGGTCTGGGAGCCGGACGGGCTGACCTGCGAGGTCCGGCTGCCGGCCACCCGGGTACTGGCCTCGGGTGAGGCAGGTCAGGCGTAGAGTCCGGGCGTCATACCAACGCGCGTTGATGTTGACACATCAACGCCCTCAGACGCCGGGCGCCGCGCATCCGCGCGGCTTGGCTTCGCGCCATTGGGCGCGCCGCATGGGTCAGCCTTTGACCGAGTTGGTATAAACCGCGGCACCGAAGGCGGCCTCCGCGACGATCCTGCCCTTCGAACCGGCAGCCCGGCGCAGCTCCGGCGCGGCGGCACACCCGCCCGACACCGGCCGGCGGACGCTCGCGCGGGATATGCCCCGAATGCAGGTTTCCGCGCGTCCCGGCCGCGCTGCCATGCCTGCGGAACCGCGCATCGGCCGGCCGCGCCCCGCCCCGACCCGCCCGATCCGGACCCAGCCATCCGCGATCACGCACGGTTGATCGCCGCCGTTGCGGGGGCGGCTTGCCTTGACCCTCCTACCCCTCGGTTGTAACGGCCGGTCGTTCTGCGCTGCGGCCCGCCGGTCGCGCCACGCCCGCCATCGTGCCGACCAGAGGGATGCCCCGATGCTCAACACCCGCCTCGCCGCCGCCGTGGCGGCACTCGCCCTGCTCGGCGCCTGCTCCTCCGACAGCAGCAACCAGGACGCGGCGGCCACCGGCGCGGGCGGCGCAGGCGCCGGCGCGGTGCGGCCGGGCAGCCAGGAGGACCTGGTCGCCAACATCGGCGACCGCGTCTTCTTCGCCTTCGACAGCAGCGTGATCGACGCCGACCAGCGCCCGACCCTGCAGCGCCAGGCGGCCTGGATGCAGCAGTACCCGTCCGTGACGGTGACGGTCGAAGGCCATGCCGACGAGCGCGGCACGCGGGAGTACAACCTCGCCCTCGGCCAGCGCCGCGCCAATGCGGCGCGCGACGTGCTGGTGGCGGGCGGCGTCGCCGGGGCGCGGGTGGCGACGATCTCCTACGGCAAGGACCGCCCGGCGGCGCTCGGGTCGGACGAGGCGGCCTGGGCGCAGAACCGGCGCGCGGTGACCGTCGTCCGGTGACCGGCGTCCGGTGACCGGCGTCCGGTGATCGGCATCCGGTGAACGGCGCTCGTTGAGCGGCGCCCATCGGACGGCACGACGGGCCGCTGATCCGGGCGGCGGGGCTGCCACGCTTCGGCCGCGCGCCGGCTATCCACTGACGGCCCGGCCCGGCGCGGCTGCCCCGCCGCCCGCCCCGCCATCCAGGAGGCCAGCCTTGCGACCGCCGCCCCCTCGCCTCCGCTGCAACCGCCTTGCGATCGGCCTGCTGGGCCTGCTGCTGGCCGCGCCGGCAGCGGCGCAGGTCGACAGCCGGGAAGCGATCGCGCTGCAGAACCAGATCCTCCAGCTCCGCCAGGAGGTCGAGCAGCTGCGCCGCGGCGGTGTCGCGGCACCGGTCCCCTCCGGCGGGCGCGGCGGGCCGTCGAGCGAGGTGGCGACGGCGCTGCTGGAGCGCGTCGGCCGGCTGGAGGAGGAGGTGCGCCGCATGCGCGGCCGCCTTGATGAGCTGGATTTCGCCAACCGCCAGCAGGCGCAGGCGCTGGAGAAGCTGCAGGGCGACATGGATTTCCGGCTGCAGCAGCTGGAAGGCGGCGGCGGCGGCGCGGCGCGGCCACCGGTCGGGCGACCCGCGGCACCACCGCCCACGCCCTCTGCGCCGCCGCCGCCGTCCCTGCCGCCGATCGCCGGGCCGGCCCCGGTACAGGGGGCGCCGCCCACGGGCGCACCGCGGACGCCGGAGCGCGCCATCGCCGATGGCCAGGCCGCGT
>JAIEOP010000219.1 GCA_019750465.1 Acetobacteraceae bacterium
GCGCCGGGCAGCGCGCGATCGCGCGGCACGCCACGCGGCGACCGCCCGGGGTCAGCCCGCGCGGCCGTAATCCGCGAACTGCGCCGTCGCCGCCGCCAGCTCCGCCGCGGTCAGCAGCGCCGGAGCCAGGCCGGCGGCGCGCAGCGCCAGGTAGTGCCGCGCCAGGGTCTCCACCTCCATGGCCAGCGCCTGCGCGCCGGCGAGCGTCGCCCCCAGCGCCACCACGCCATGGTTCGCCAGCAGTGCCGCGCGGCGCCCGGCCAGCGCCGCGACCGTCGCCTCGGCCAGCGCCGCGGTGCCGAAGGTGGCATAGGCGGCGCAGCGGATATCGCCACCACCGGCCATGACGATGGTGTAGTGCAGCGGCGGGATGCCCTGCCGCGCACAGGACAGCGCGGTGGCGGAGGGGCTGTGCGTGTGCACCACCGCCCCCGCCTCGGGCCGCGCCGCATAGATCGCCGCATGCAGCCGCCATTCGGAGGAAGCGCGCCGTGCGCCGGCCAGCACCTTCCCGTCCGGCGCCACCTCCACCAGGTCGTCCGGCTTGGTCGCCGCATAGGGCAGGGCGGCGGGCGTGACCAGGAAGCCGCGCGGCGTGCGCAGCGACAGGTTGCCCGACTTGCCCGGCATGAAGCCCAAAGCATCCAGCGCCTGCGCCGCAGCGACCAGCGCGGCGCGATCGGCCCTGCCGGCCGCGCCGGGCGTGGGTCTTGCCGCGCCGCGGGCCACCTAGTCCTCGCGCAGCCGGCGGGCCTTCAGCGCCGCCGGCCGGGTGAGGCAGGCCTCCAGCCAGGCTGCGACGCGCGGGAAGGCGCCGAGGTCGAACCTGTTGAACCACAGCACGTAGAGCACGCCGGCCAGGTTGCAGTCGGCCACCGTGAAGTCGCGCCCGAGCAGCCAGGGCCGGTCCGCCAGCTGCGCCTCCAGCACCCCCAGCCGCTGGTGCAGCGCCGCCTTCGCCGCCTCGGCCACGGCCGGGTCGCGCTCGGCCGCCGGCAGGGAGACGGCGTGGTTGCGCCAGGCCATGGCATGCGGCTCGGCCTCGGTGGCGGTCCACAGCGTCCATTGCAGGGTGCGGGCGGCGTCGTCGCCGGCCTCGGGCATCAGCGGCGCGCCGGCCTTGCCGGCGATGTGGAGGTTGATCGCCAGCGATTCGAACAGGTTCAGCGCGCCATCCGTCATGCCCGGCAGCTTGCCGTTCGGATTGATCGCCAGGTGCGCCGGCGCCTTCGCCTCCGGCCCGACCCGCGTCGGTACGTGCTCATAGGGGATGCCGGCCTCCTCGGCGGTCCAGATGCAGCGGAAGGCGCGGCTGCGCCCGACGCCATGGATGGTGAGCATGCAACGACCCCCGTGGTTCGGGGAATTCTAGCAAGCCTTCCTAATCCGCGACAGGCTTGCCGCGCAGCGCCTTCACCGTGCCGCGCCGGGTCTTGCTGTCCACCCGCCGCGCCCGCGCGGCACGGCTCGGCTTCGTCGCCTTGCGCGGCGGCGGGGGCGGGGCGGCGGCGGCGCGGATCAGCGCCAGCAGGCGGTCCAGCGCGTCCTCCCGATTGCGCTCCCGGGTGCGGAAGCGCTGCGCGGTGATCACCACCACGCCCTCGTTCGTGGCGCGCCGCCCGGCCAGGCGCAGCAGCCGCGCGCGGACATCCTCGGTCAGCGCCGGCGAGGCGGCGGCGTCGAATCGCAGCTGCACCGCGGTCTCCAGCTTGTTCACGTTCTGCCCGCCGGGGCCGGAGGCGCGCAGGAAATCCTCGTGCAGCTCCGATTCGGCGATGGCGATGCCGGCGGTGACCTGGATCATGGGGGCAGGGCCGGCCCCGTCGGCCGCATGTCCTTCAGCGCGATGCCCGTGGCGCCGATCCGCCCGGCCTCGCGCACCAGCCAGGCCAGCGTCGCCGCCGCCGCCGCCGGCGCCAGCCCGCCGGCGCGGATGTTGGAGAGGCAGTTGCGCTCCGCATCCGTCCGCCCCGGCCGCGGATCGAGCGTGAGATAGACGCCGAGCGAGGCCGGCGCCGAGAGCCCCGGCCGCTCGCCGATCAGCACGGCGACCATCCCCGCGCCGAGCGCCGCGCCGATGGCGTCGCCGAGCGCCACCCGACCCTGCGCTGCGATCACCACCGGCCCGAGCGGCACCCCGGACGCGCGCAGCAGCGGCACCGCGGCGGCGAGCAGCGCCGGCGCCTCCGCCTGCACGCCGCTGGCGGAGAGCCCGTCGGCCACCACGAAGACCAGCGGCGCGTCGTTGCGCCGGTACGCCGCAAGGGCCGCCGCGTCCTCCGCCCGCAGCCGCCGGCCGAGATCGGGGCGCAGCAGGTAGGTCCGGCGGTCGGGAGCCTGGCTCGCCGCGCGCAGCACCGGCAGGCCCAACGGGTCGAGCATCGGCAGGATCGCCGCCGCCAGCGCATCGGCGTCCAGCGCCGACCACACCGCGTCGCGCGCCCGCGCATGCGCCTCCTGGATGTCGAGATGCGCCGCCGTGGGCAGCGCATTGCCCGCCCGTCCCAGCGCCACGCGCGCCGGTGTCATGCGCCGCAGCGCCGCCCAGCCGGGCGCGGCGAGGGCGGCGTCGGTCACGCCAGGCCGAGCAGCGCCGGCGCCAGCCGCGCCGGCACCTCCCGCGTCGTCCCGCCGATCCCCATGCGCTCCATCCAGGCCTCGAACTCCGGCGCCGGGCGCCTGCCCAGCGCCGCGCGCACCGCCAGCCCGTCATGGAAGGAGGTGCTCTGGTAGGCCAGCATCACGTCGTCCGCGCCGGCCACGCCCATCACGTAGGTCACGCCCGCCACGCCCAGCAGCGTCAGCAGCGCGTCCATGTCGTCCCCGTCGGCCTCGGCGTGGTTCGTGTAGCAGACATCCACGCCCATCGGCAGGCCGAGCAGCTTGCCGCAGAAATGGTCCTCGAGGCCCGCGCGGGTGATCTGCTTGCCGTCGTACAGGTATTCCGGCCCGATGAAGCCCACCACGCTGTTCACCAGCAGCGGCGCGAAGCCGCGCGCCACCGCATAGGCACGCGCCTCGATGGTCTGCTGGTCGCAGCCGTGATGGGCATCGGCCGAGAGCGCCGATCCCTGGCCGGTCTCGAAATAAAATACGTTCTCGCCAACGGTGCCGCGTCGCAACGAAAGCGCCGCCTCCCGCGCCTCCGCCAGCAGCTCCAGCGAGACGCCGAAGCTCCGGTTCACCGCCTCGGTTCCGCCGACCGACTGGAACACCAGGTCCACCGGCGCGCCGCGCGCCATCGCCAGCATCGTCGTGGTCACGTGCGCCAGCACGCAGGATTGCGTCGGGATGGCGCAGCGCTCGCGCACCCCATCCAGCAGGTCGAGCAGCCGCAGCGTCGCCTCCAGGCTGTCGGTCGCCGGGTTGATGCCGATCACCGCATCCCCGGCGCCGAGCATCAGCCCGTCGACGATCTGCGCCGCGATGCCGCGCGGATCATCGGTCGGGTCGTTCGGCTGCAGCCGGATCGAGAGCCGGCCCTCCAGGCCGATGGTGTTGCGGAAGCGCGTCACCACGCGGCACTTCGCGGCGACGGCGATCAGGTCCGACAGGCGCATGATCTTGCTGACGGCGGCCGCCATCTCCGGCGTCAGCCCCGGCGCCAGCGCGGCCAGCGCCGCCGGCGTCGCCGCCTCGGAGAGCAGCCAGTCGCGGAATCCGCCGACCGTGAGGTGCGCCACCGGCGCGAAGGCCGCCGCGTCGTGCCGATCGAGGATCAGCCGCGTGACCGCGTCGCGCTCGTAGGGGATCACCGACTCGGACAGGAAATGCCGAAGCGGCAGGTCCGCCAGCGCGCGCTGCGCGGCGATGCGCTGCGCGGCGCTCTCCGCCGCGATGCCGGCCAGCGCATCGCCGGAGCGGAACGGCGTGGCACGGGCCAGCAGCGTGCGCAGGTCCGCGAAGACGTGGCGCGTGCCGCCGACGACATGCGCGAACCCCATTCCCGCCTAGCCTCCGGCGCGGATCGGCTGCACCGCCGTGGTCAGGCGCGAGACGCAGGTCAGCGTGCCGTCGCCGCGGCGGATCTCGATCTCCCAGACCTGCAGCGTGCGGCCGAGCCGCAGCGGGCGGCACAGCGCGGTGACCTCGTCGCCCTTGCGCACCGGCGCCAGGTGGTTGGCGTTCACCTCCACGCCGACCACGCGATGTCCGTCCGGCGCCGCCATGGCGCCGGCAAAGGAGCCGACGGTCTCGGCCAGCACCACGCTGCCGCCGCCGTGCAGGATGCCATAGGGCTGGATGTGCCGCTCATCGACCGGCATCGCCGCGCGCACGAAGTCCGGCCCGACCTCGGTCACCCGCATGCCGAGCAGGCCGGGGAGCGTGCCCGCATGCGCCGCCTCGAACCCATCCGCCGTGAAGTCCTGTGTCCAGATGCGCACCGTCTCACTTTCCATGTCTATTGGCCGTATTGGGATAGGCCGCCGCCGCTACGTGGGCCACACCATTTCTTACACGACGTGCAACTGTGCGGCGACTGCCACTCTCGTCGGCAGAGCGCGATTTCAATGCGCGTGCCGGTTGACCGGTCAACGACGTGCAAGCTAGTGAACGGAAGATGATCGCGCCGTCATGTGAGCGACGTAAGTGGGCCTGGCCCCACGGCGCTGCTCCGGATCCGGCACGCTGATACGGGACCACCGGATGCCGATGGCGGGGGCCTCTGTGCACGTAGTCCTGGACGTCTCGCGCCTGTTGCTGTCCGTGCGCCGGCCCATTCCTTCGGGCATCGATCGTGTCGAGATGGCCTATGCGCAGCGTTTCCTCGAAGCCCCCGCCGCGGGCAGCACCTTCGTGGTGCAGAGTCCCTGGGGCTGGTTCGGCGCGGTCCCGCGGCACCGCATCGCGACGTTCATCGAGGCGCTCACGCTGTGCTGGCGCTCGGGGCCGACGGTGGCCCACGAGGCGATCGCCCGGGCCTTCCGGCTGGCCGCCCGGATGCAGGCCGGGCTGGCGCTCGGCATGGGCCGCAGCGCGCTGGACCGCGTGCTGCAGCAGGAGCGGCGCTGCGCCTTCCTTCTGGTCTCGCACCGCGCGCTCGACCGCGATCGGCCCATCGCACGCCTTCGCGCGGCCGGCGCGGCCTTCGTGCCGCTGCTGCACGACCTGATCCCGCTCAGCCATCCGGAATATGCGCGCCCCGCCCAGGTCGGGCGCCATGCGCGCCGGCTTGCCACCACGGCGGCGCTGGCCGACGGCATCGTGGTGAACTCCGCCGCCACCGCCGGGGTGCTGGCGGTCTACCTGCCGCCGGGTGGACCGGAAATCGCGGTGGCGCCGCTGGGGATCGGCGCCGGGTCCGCTGGCATCGGCACCGCATGCGCGGGGGCCCGCGCCGCGCCGGATCCCGCGCGGGGAGACCCCTATTTCGTCTGCCTCGGCACCATCGAGCCACGCAAGAACCACCTGCTGCTGCTGCACCTTTGGCGCGACCTGGCCGAGGCCGGGGGCCGGCCGCCACGCCTGCTGCTGGTGGGCCGGCGCGGCTGGGAGAACGAGAACGTGCTCGACCTGCTCGACCGTTGCCCGGCCCTGCGCGGACTGGTCGAGGAGCACGGGCCGCTGCCGGACGCCGCCGTCGCGCCGCTGCTGGCGGGCGCCCGCGCGCTGCTCTTCCCGAGCTTCGCCGAGGGCTATGGCCTGCCCCTGGCCGAGGCGCTGGCCGCCGGGGTGCCGGCGGTCTGCTCCAACCTGCCCGCGCTGCGCGAGATCGGCGGCGAGGTGCCCGAGTATCTCGATCCGCTGGACGGGCGCGCCTGGCGCGCCGCCGTGCTGGACTACGCCGCGCCCGACTCACCGCGCCGCGCCGCGCAGCTGCAGCGCATGGAAGCCTGGCGGGCGCCCGACTGGACCGGGCATTTCGCGCAGGTGGATGCCCTGCTGGAACGCGCCGTGGCCGCGCGCGGCGCCATCCGCCCGGGGCTGCGGGGCGCCGCGTCGGGCGCCGGACCCGC
>JAIEOP010000118.1 GCA_019750465.1 Acetobacteraceae bacterium
CGGCCAATGGTGCGGGCGGCGCGGTGAGCCTGGCCACGCTGGCCAACAGCGTGGACAGCGTCGGCGGCAGCGCCACGGGCGGCTTCGCCTTCCGCGACGCGACGGGCTTCGCCGTGACCGGCATCGCCGCGGGCACGACGGTGGCGCTGACGGCCGAGGCCGGCGCCATCACCCAGACCGGCGCGATCGGCGGCACGGCGCTGACGGCGACGGCGGCCGCCGGTGCTGTGGATCTCGCCACCGTTGCCAACAGCGTGGCAAGCGTGGGCGGCAGCGCGGGCACCAGCTTCGCCATCCGCAATGCCGCCAGCTTCGCCGTCTCCGGCATCAACGCCGGCACCACGGTGGCGCTCACGGCCGAGACCGGCGGCATCACCCAGACCGGCGCGATCGGCGGCACGGCGCTGACGGCGACGGCGACGACCGGCGCGGTGGATCTCGCCACCGTCGCCAATAGCGTGGCAAGCGTGGGCGGCAGCGCCGGCACGAGCTTCGCCTACCGCAACGCCGACGGCGTCGACGTCACCGGCATCGCCGCCGGCACCACCGTCTCCCTCGTCTCGGACACCGGCAGCATCACCCAGACCGGCGCCATCACGGGCACGGCGCTGACCGCCACGGCCGCGGGCGGGGCGGTCGCGCTGGACAGCCTGGCCAACAACCTCGCCAGCGTCGGCGGCAGCAGCGCCGGCGGCTTCGCCTACCGCAACGCAACGGGCTTCGACGTCACCGGCATCGCCGCGGGCACGACGGTGGCGCTGACGGCCGAGACCGGCAGCATCACGCAGACCGGCGCGATCGCCGGCACGGCGCTGGCCGCCACGGCCGCGGGCGGGGCGGTCGCGCTGGATGGCGCGACCAACAGCCTGGCCCGCGTGGCCGGCGCGGCCGGGGCGGATTTCCGCCTGCGCAACGGCCAGCCGCTGCTGGTCGATACCGTGCTCGGCACGGCCGGCGTCACGGCGGGCGTCGTCGATCTCCACCTCGTTGCCGGGTCGCTGACCCAGACCGCCGCCATCACCGCTGCCGCGCTGCGCGCCCGCGCCGATGCGGGATCGGTGGACCTGACCGGCGCGAGCAACCGCGTCACCACCGTGGCCGGCGCCGCCAGCGGCGGCTTCGCGCTGCTGAACGGCGGGGCGCTCGGCGTCGGCCAGGTCCTCGGCACCTTCGGCATCACGGCGCCCGGCGTCGATCTGCGCGCCACCACCGGCGACCTGACGCAGTCCGCGCCGATCGTCGCAGCCGGGCTGCGCGCCCGCGCCGATGCCGGCGCGATCCTGCTGACGGGTCCCGGCAACGCCATCGGCACCCTCGCCGGCAGCGCGGACGGCGATGTCCGCGTCACCAACGGCCAGGGCCTGACCATCGGCACGGTGCTCGGCACCGCGGGGGTCACCTCGACGGGTGCGGGCGCCACCACGGTGGCCCTGCGCACGAGCAGCGGCGACCTCGTGCAGGACGGCGGCGGCAACATCATCGCCCTCGGCAGCGGGGCCGGCGTCGCGCTGGCCGCCGATGGCGGCACGGTGCGCCAGCTGCCCGGCACGCTGGTCGCCACGCGACGCCTCTCGGTGCAGGGCGGGGTCGGCGCGCAGCTCGGCGGCAGCAACCAGTTCGAGCAGCTCACACGCGTGGACCTGGGCGGCGCCGGCGGCGTGCTGCGCGGCGGGGCCTATACCGTCACCGGCGACGTGACCTCGGCCGGCAGCCTCAGCCTGCAGGCGGGCGGCACCCTCGTCGTCGGCACGGGCACCGCGGCGCCGCCCGTCCGCAGCACGGCCGGCGGGCTCACGCTCGCCTCGGACTCCGGGCAGGTCGTCATCGGCGCCTCGCTCGTGCAGGCGCAGGGCGGTGGCCTGGCCATCCTCGGGCCGGCCGGGATCAGCCTGACGGGGACCGGGCTCTCGGCGCAGGGGCCGCTGACCCTGGCCGCGCCCTCCGGCGCGATCACGCTGAACGCCGTGCTGGCCAATGCCGCCGGCGGCATGGCACTGGATGCGGGCGGCGGCATCGTGCTGACCGGCACCGGGGCGGTCGCCGGCGGAACGCTCGCGGTCCGTGCCGCCGGCGCGGTCTCCGTCAGCGGCGGCAGCCTCCAGAGCAACGGCGGAACACCGGCCGAGGGTCTCACCCTGGCCGCCGGCGGCGGCGCCACCCTCCAGGGAACCGCGCTGACCGCCGCGACCCGGCTGACGGTCCGCGGCGGCCCCGCCATCGTCGGCGGCGGCAATACCCGGCTCTCGGCCGACACCGCCTACCTCACCGGCAACACGATCTCGCTTGGCGCCGTCTCGGCGACGATCGGCACGGGCATGCTGCTCTGGGCGCCGGGCGGGATCACGAACGTCGCGCCGCTGGTGGTCACGCCGCGCGTCGGCGGCCAGTTCCCGGCGGTGCTGCTCGACACCCGCGCCGCGCCGCCCCAATTGCCGGATGCGATCCTGGGCTACGTCCAGCCCGACCGGCCGGGGCTGCAGGCGGACCAGCAACCCACCCAGCTGCGCACCGGACCCGGGCTGCAATCCCCGGATGCCTTCTTCGGCCGCCCCACCAGCGCGGCGGCGGGACCGATCGTGCTCGACATCCTGGCGGGATCGAGCCCGGTCTTCCTGCTGCTCGATGGCGGCACGGCCACCGGCACCGTCACCGCCGGCCGCCTGCTGGTGCACGGCACCGGCGGCACCACCACCCTGTTCGGCGTGCTGGGCGGCCTCGCCGGCGCGGAGGCGACGCGCGCCAGCGACATCTCGCAGCCGACCGAGCCCAGCTCGCTGCCCGACTACCGCGTGAACAGCTGCGTCATCGGCTCGATCAACTGCGTCGTCACGCCGCGCTTCCAGCCGATCCCGCCGACGGTGCGCACCAACGTCGTGTTCAGCATCCGCCAGGGCACCTTCAATCCCGCCGACGTGATCATCCCGAACAGCGGGGAGAACGACTACGAATGATGACCCGGACCCCGCTCGCCGGCGCCCGGCTGCCGCTGCTCGCGGCGCTCGCCGGCTTCGCCCTCGCGGCCTGCACCACGCCGCCGCCCGAGGCCTATGTCGCGGGCACCGCCCGCGCAAGCGCCGGCACCCCGGCCGGCCCCGACGCCAAGGGCGAGGCCTGCATCGCCCAGTCCGGCGCCCGCCCGCCCACCGAACTGCCGGTGGCGGTGGCACATGAGGTGTTCTGCGGCGGCTGGACGCAGCCGGCCGCGCGCGTGGTGCGGCTGCGCGGCAGCAGCGATGCGGCGCAGCTCGACGCGCTGGCGAATGGCGGGCTGTGGCGCACCTGGCTCGACCAGCGCGTGATCTGCGCCGCGCCGCAGGCGACGACGCTCGCGGGCGGGACGCCGGCGCGGCTGCTGGCCTGCACCCGCCGCGCCGGCGGCTGGCCGCATGTCGCGCTGGTCACCGTCGGCCCGGAAGGCCCGGTGCTGGCCGATGGCGTCGCCACGGCGACGCCGGTGATGGAGCGCCTGGCCACCGGCCGGTCCAGCGGCGGCGGCGCCACGGCGGCCGGGGCCGGCGGCGCCCAGGCCCGCTCGGCCGGCCTCGAGATCGCGGTGCGACGCCTCGCGGCCGACGCCTTCAGTGCCAACGACGTCGGCCGCTACGAGCAGCTCATGCAGCTCGGGCGGGAGCTGAACCAGGCCGACAATTTCGCCGCCGCCGAGGATGCCTACCGCGCCGCGCTCGCCCTGCAGGAGCGCGTGCTCGGCCGCGACGACCCCAACACGGTCAACGCCATGGTGCATCTCGCGGTGAACCTGGCCAACCAGGGCCGCTACCAGGACGCCGAGGCGCTGTTCCAGCGCGCCGAGCCGCTGACCGCGCGTGCCGCCGACCCCAGCGCCTCGGCGCGCCTCGCGCATTACCGCGGCATCGCGGCGCTCGGCGGCGGCGAATTGGCGAAGTCGGTCGCGCTGCTGCGCGCCGCCGAGGCCGCCTATGCCGTGCAGGTGCCGGACTCGATCCTTGCCGGCGGCACCGTCGAGAGCAGCCTCATCTATCTCAGCGACCCGCGGGCGCAGAACGCCATCGTCGGCCTTGCCGACACGCGACGCTACCTGGCGCTGGCACTGTCACGCTCCGGCGAGGTGGATGCGGCGCCGGCGCTGATCGCCGAGAGCCGCGGCCTGCTCCGCCGCGCCGGGCTGGAGCCCGGCCTGCTGGTTGGCCGCACGCTGCGCACCGAGGCAGCGACCCTGCGCCATGCCGGGCGCGAGGATGCCGAGGCACGCCAGCTGGAAGCCGCGGCGCGGCGCTTCGCCATCGCCGCTCCCGGCGAGCGGCCGGAGGCGGTGACCCTTTTTCTCTCGGCCGCCCGCCGAGCCCAGGCCGGGCGCAGGGCCGATGCGCTGGAGGGCTTCCGCGCCGGCGCCGCCATCCTGCGCGCGCGGCAGATCGGCCTGCCGGTGCACCTCGTCGTCCCCTATCTCGACACGCTGGACGCGGAGGCGCAGGCCAACCCGTCCGGCGCCGACGCCCTGCGCGCCGAGATGTTCGGTGCCATCCAGCTCGCCCAGCGCAGCGGCACCGCGCGCTTCGTGCAGCAGGCCAGCGCCCGCCTGGCCGCCGCCGCCGGCGACAGCCGGGTCGGCGCCACGGTGCGCCGGCTGCAGGACAGCGACCAGCGCCTGCGCGACCTGTTCGCCGAGCGCGATGGCGGCGCCGGCGGCCCCGACCTCGATCAGCGCATCGCCGCCGCCCAGGCCGCCCGCGCCGAGGCCGAGGCCGAGGTGGCGGCGGCCGCTCCGGGCTATCGCCAGCTCCTGCTCTCGGCCGTCGAGGCCGATGCGGCGGCGCAGACGCTGGTGCCGAGAGAGGCGCTGGTGATGTTCCTGCTCGGGCGGGACCATGGCTGGGCGCTGGTGCTGCGCGACGGCAAGGTGCACGCCGCCCGCACCGCGCTGAGCGACACCGCGGCGGGCCGGCTCATCACCGCCCTGCGGTCCGGCGTGGTGAACGCGCAGGGCGCGCCGGGCAATTTCGATCCGGCCACCGCGGCCACGCTCTACGCCGGGCTGCTGGCGCCGCTGGAGCCGGCGCTGGCGGGGGCGGAGACGCTGATCATCGTCCCCGACGGGCCGCTGCTCGGCATCCCCTTCGGCCTGCTGCTCACCGGCCCGGCCGAGGGCGGCAACCTCGGCGCGGCGCCCTGGCTGATCCGCCGCCATGCCATCGTGCACGTCCCCTCGGCGCAGACGCTGGTGACGCTGCGCAATGCCGGCGCCGGCTCCGCCGCGCCGCTGTCCTGGGTCGGCTTCGGCGATTTCGTGCCGCCGAGCGCGCAGCAGCTCGCGCGCAGCTTCCCGGTGGACCGCTGCGCCGCCGATGCGCGGGTGGCGCAGGGCCTGGTCCGGCTGCCGGGCACCCGCACCGAGGTCCAGATCGCCCAGCAGCTGACCGGGGGCCGGCCGCAGGACGTCCGGCTGGGCAGCGCCTTCACCGCCGCCTCGCTGCGGGCACCGGAAATGGGGCAGGCGCGCATCATCCACCTGGCGACCCACGCGCTGCTGCCCGGCGAGCTGTCCTGCCTGACCGAGCCCTCCATCGTCGTCTCGCCCGCCGCGAACGCGCCGAATGCCGACAGCAGCTTCGTCCGCGCCAGCGAATTGCTGGCGCTGAAGCTGGACGCCGACCTGATCATCCTCTCGGCCTGCAACACCGGCGGCCCCGGCGGCGCCGGCGGCGGCGAGGCGCTGTCGGGCCTGGCGCGCGCCTTCTTCTACACCGGGGCGCGTGGCCTGCTGGTGACGCACTGGGCGGTGGACGACGCCGCCGCTGCGCTCACCGTCTCGGACACGCTGCGCCGGCAGCAGGGTGGCGCCAGCACGGCGGCGGCGCTGCGCGGCGCCCAGCTGCTGATCCTGGACGAGGCCGGCAAGCGCCTGCCGGCGCAGTTCGGGCACCCGTTCTACTGGGCGCCCTTCGCGCTGATCGGCGACGGCCGCCGCGCGGCGGCCGCC
>JAIEOP010000417.1 GCA_019750465.1 Acetobacteraceae bacterium
GCGCCGGCCGCGCCGCGCCCCGCTGCGGGCGCCGCCGCCGCCGGTGGCGGCGATGTCCGCGTCATCACCGGCGCGGTGATCGCGATGACCGGATTCTTCATGCTGATCAGCCTCTCGAACGGCGGCGTGCAGGCCTTCTCCGTGGTGGCGCTGACCGAGGGGCACGGCACCGCCTATGCCGCCGCCACCATGGCGCTCTCCGGCTTCCTGCTGATGAGCGCGATGGGCGTGCTGGCCGGCGGCATCATCGCCGACCGCACGCGCCGGCACGGCATGGTCGCCGCGGCGGGCTATTCCTGCGCCGCCGGCCTGATCGCGATCGTCTGGCTGCTGCCGCTGCCGGGCGTGCTGCTGGTGCCGGTGCTCGGCCTGGCCGGGTTCTGCACCGGCATCATCATGCCCTCGCGCGACATGATGGTGCGCGCCGCCGCGCCGCCCGGCGCGGTGGGGCGGGTCTTCGGCATCGTCAGCACCGGGTTCAACATCGGCGGCGCCATCGGGCCGATGGTCTACGGCTTCCTGATGGACAGCGGCCGGCCGCTCTCCGTCTTCGCCGTCTCGCTCTGCTTCATGCTGACCCTGGTCGCCGTGGCGTTGCTGGGCGATGTCCGCCGCGCCCGCGCCCGCGCGCGGCTGGTGCCGCAGCCCGGGGAATGAACGGCGCGCGCATAGAGGCGGTGGCGCGCGGCCCCGCCCACGCCTTCTCGAAGCCGCAGGTGCCGGCCGGCATCACGCTGGTCGCCGGCCTCGGCGTCGCCGGCGATGCGCATTGCGGCGCGGCGGTGCGGCACCGCTCGCGCGTCGCGCGCGACCCCACCCAGCCGAACCTGCGCCAGGTCCACCTGCTGCATGCGGAGCTGTTCGAGGAGCTGGCCGCCAGGGGCTTCACGCTGCGCCCCGGCGACATCGGCGAGAACCTCACCACGCATGGCATCGACCTGCTGGCGCTGCCGACGGGGGCGCTGCTGCGCGTCGGCGGGACGGCGCTGCTGGCGGTGACCGGGCTGCGCAACCCCTGCGCGCAGCTCGATCGCTTCGCGCCGGGGCTGATGGCGGCGGTGCTGGGGCGCGACGCGGACGGCGGCCTCGTTCGCAAGGCCGGCGTCATGGCGGTGGTGGTGGAGGGCGGCGCGGTCCGCCCGGGCGACCCGATCGCGGTCGGCCTGCCGCCGGCGCCGCATCGGCCGCTGCAGCCGGTGTAGCCGCCGCGGCCGCATTGACAGCGCGGGCCGGGCGCGCGGGAATGGCTGCGGCAGGACCGGCCCCGCGCGTCGGGCGCGCCGGCCCGGAGCGGAGGACGGCCATGGATGACGGCGCACTGCCGCGCGAGGCGGGCTTCGCCGCGCGGGGCGACGGCAGCTTCACCGCAGCCCCGGTGGAGCGCGCCCGCGCCCTCGGCCCGGCCATCGCCGCCGCGGCAGACACGGTGGAGGCGACGCGCCGCATCCCGCCCGAGCTCGCCACGGCGCTGCATGCCGCGGGCATGTTCCGCATCTCCCTGCCGCGCGCCTATGGCGGCGAGGAGGCATCGCCCACGGCCTACCTGCTGGCGATGGAGGAGGTGGCGCGGCACGACGCCTCGGTCGCCTGGAACATCTTCGTCGGCAACAGCGCCGCCCTGCTCGCCGCCTTCCTGCCGCCGGACTCCGCGCGCGCCATCTGGGCGGATCCGCGCGCCGTGGTCGCCTGGGGTCCGCCCACCGGGCCGGTCTGCCGTGCGGTGCCGGGCGGCTACGTCGTCAGCGGCCGCTGGGATTTCGCCAGCGGCTGCCGCCTCGCCACCTGGATGGGCGCGCATTGCACGGTGCAGGAGCCGGACGGCAGCCTGCGCATGAGCCGGGTGACCGGCCGGCCGCACATCCGCTCGCTGCTCTTCCCCGCCGAGCAGGCAAGGCTGCTCGACACCTGGCACACCATCGGCCTGCGCGGCACCGCCTCCGACAGCTACGAGGTGGAGGAGGTCTTCGTGCCGGAGGAATTCACCTCGACGCGCGAGGATCCGCGGGCGCGGCTGGTGCCGGGGCCGCTCTACGCCTTCACCCAGCAGGGGCTCTACGCGGTGGGGGTGGCGGGGGTCGCGCTCGGCACGGCGCGGGCGATGCTGGACGGATTCATGGACCTCGCCATGGCGAAGGTGCCGCGCGGCCTGGCGCGGATGGCCGATGATCCGCTGGTGGCGGACGGCGTGGCGCGCACCGAGGCGCGCATCGGCGCGGCGCGCGCCTGGCTCGCGGAGATCCTGGACGGCATCTACGCGGGCGCCGGGTCCGACGCGCCGATCTCGGTCGCCGACCGCGCGCGCGTGCGCCTCGGTTGCGCGCATGCCATCGAGGAGGCGGTGAACGCGGCCGACTGGGTCTACCGCGCCGCCGGCACGGACGCGATCTTCCCCGGCCGCGGCCCCTTCGAGCGGCGCTTCCGCGACATCCACACCGTGTCGCAGCAGATCCAGTCCCGCCGCTCGCACTTCGCCGCCGCGGGGGCGGTGATGCTGGGGAACGCGCCGGAGACGTTCCTGTAGGACGGCGGCCCGGCTATCCGCGCAGCGCCGCCCATACCCGCGGCGCCGTCAGCGGCATCTGCAGCGCATCCGCCGCCGCCGCGCGCCCGCTGCGCGCCAGCGCATCCGCCACCGCGCCGACCAGGGCCGGCGTCGCGCCGATGGTGCCGAGCTCGCCCACCCCCTTCACGCCGAGCGGATTGGTGGTGCAGGGGATGCCCTGGTCCAGCACCGTGGTGAAGTCGCCGATCATGTCGGCGCGCGGCAGGCAGTAGTCCATGAAGCTGGCCGAGAGCGGCTGGCCGCTCGCCGCGTCGTAGACCACCGCCTCGCACAGCGCCTGGCCGATGCCCTGCAGCGCGCCGCCGACCACCTGGCCCTCGACGATCAGCGGGTTCACCACGCGCCCCGCATCGTTGACCGAGGCGTAGGAAGCCAGCGTGACGGCGCCGGTCTCGGGGTCGATCTCCACCTCGGCGACGTGGCAGCCATTCGGCCAGGACGGGCCGGAGACGCTGCTGGTGCTGTCGATGAAGATGCGTCCCCCGGGCTGGCGCGCGGCCAGCTCGAACAGCCCGATGCCGCGGTCCGTGCCGGCCACCTCGATGCGCCCGGCGCGGTATTCGAGATCGACCGTCGCCGCCTCCAGCGCCTCGGCCGCGAGATCCTTCGCCGCGTCCACGGTCCTGTCGGCGGCGACCTTCACGGCGCTGCCGGCGGTGAACAGGCTGCGCGAGCCGGCGCTGCCGAAGCCGCTGCCGCGGTCGCTGTCGCCGAACACCACGCGGATGCGCGCGATGGGCACGCCGAAGGCATCGACGGCGAGCTGGGCGTAGCTGGTGGCCAGCCCCTGCCCCATGGCCTGGGTGGTGGCGTAGATCTCGATGGTGCCGTCACCCGTCACGGCGACGGTGACGCGCTCCTCGAAAACATTGGCGCCGGTCCATTCGAGGAAGGTGGCGATGCCACGCCCGCGCAGCCGGCCGCGCGCCCGGGACGCCGCCTCGCGCGCCGCGAAGCCGTTCCAGTCCGCCAGCGCCAGCCCCTGGTCCAGCACCCGCGCGAATTGCCCGCTGTCATAGGTCTGGCCCATGGCGTTGGTGTAGGGCATGCGCGCCGGGTCGATCATGTTGCGCCGGCGGATCTCCGCCGGGTCGAGGTTCAGCCGGCGCGCCGCCGCGTCCATCAGCCGCTCGATGAGGTAGATCGCCTCCGGCCGGCCGGCGCCGCGATAGGGACCGGTGGGCGCGGTATTGGTCAGCACGGCGGTGAAAGCGAAGTCGATCGTCGCGATGTCGTAGATGCTGGTGGAGACCCAGGGGCCGATCAGCAGCTGGATGGCGACGCCGGGCGGCCGCGGATAGGCGCCCATGTTGGCCAGCGTGCGCACGCGGAAGCCGAGCACCCGGCCCGCGTCATCCAGCGCCAGCTCGGCGCGGCTCTCGGTGTCGCGGCCGTGCAGCGCGGCGAGGAAATCCTCCATCCGCGTCGCCGCCCAGCGCACCGGCCGCCCGACCTGCCGCGCCGCAAGCGCCACCACCGCGTCTTCCGGGTAGAGGCCGGTCTTCATGCCGAAGCCGCCGCCGACATCGCCGATCAGCACGCGCACCTGCTCGGGCGGGATGTCCAGCACCTCCTTCGCCAGCGCGTCGCGCGCGCCGGAGGGCATCTGCGAACTGATGTGCAGCGTGATGCGGCCCGTCGCGGCGTCGTGCTCGCCGATCACCACGCGCGGCTCCATGGTCACCGGCGCCAGGCGCTGGTTCACCAGGTCGAGCGCCACGACATGCGCCGCCGCATCGAAGGCCGCCTGCGTGGCCGCGGCGTCGCCGTAGCGCGTCTCGGCGACGATGTTGCCGCCGGCGGCGGGCCAGATCACGGGCGCGCCGGGCGCGGTGGCGGCGGCGAGGCCCGCCACCGCCGGCAACTCCTCGTAGTCCACCCCGATCGCCTCGGCCCCGTCGCGCGCCGCGGCGGGGGTTTCGGCGATCACCGCCGCCACCGCCTCGCCGACGAAGCGCACCGTGTCCTGCGCCAGGATCGGCCGCGGCGGCGCGGCCAGCGGCGACCCGTCCGGCCGCTTGAAGGGCAGCGCGATGCCCATGGGCTTCACCCCGGCGGCCGCGAGGTCCTCGCCGGTGATCACCGCCACCACGCCGGGCACCGCCAGCGCCGGCGCCGTGTCCATCGAGAGGATGCGCGCATGCGCGTGCGGCGAGCGCAGGAAGGCCAGGTGGGCCTGGCCGGGCAGCGCCAGGTCGTCGGTGAAGCGGCCCCCGCCCGCGAGCAGCGCCGCGTCCTCGATGCGGCGCACCGCCTGGCCGCTGCCGAAGCGTCCGATATCCGTCACGGCTGTCACGATTGCATGCCTCCTCGCGCGGCAGGGATGCGCCGCATGGTGATGTGGACCGGTTGCTACCTGGCAGGCGGGTGCGGCAAGCCCGCCGCGGCGAAGACGCGCAGCGTGTGCTCCGCGATCATGCGTTCCTCGTCGGTGCGGCGGACCAGCACGCGCACCGGCGCGCCATCCGGTGAAATCTCGGGCACGTTCGCCGCGTTGCGCGCGGCATCGAGCCGGATGCCGAGGAATTCAAGCCCCTCGCAGATGCGGGCGCGCACGCCCCGCGCATTCTCGCCGATGCCGGCGGTGAAGACCAGCGCGTCGATGCCGCCGATCGCGGCGGCCATGGCGGCGATCTCGCGGCGCACGCGGAAGGCGAAGTGCGACAGCGCGCCCTCCGCCCGCGCGGTGCCGGCGGCCTCGATCTCGCGCACGTCCTGGGAGATGCCGGAGAGGCCCTTGAGGCCACTCTCATGGTAGAGCAGCCGCGTGACCTCGGCCGTGGTCATCCCCATCGCATCGATCATGTGCAGCACCACGCCGGGATCGAGCCCGCCGCTGCGCGTGCCCATCGGCACGCCGTCCAGCGCGGTGAAGCCCATGGTGCTGGCGCGACTCCTGCCACCCGACATCGCGCAGAGCGAGGCGCCGTTGCCGAGATGCGCGACGACGAGGCGCGCGGCACCGAGGGTGGCGTCCTCCGCGGCCAGGCTGCGCGCGATCCATTCGTAGGACAGGCCGTGGAAGCCGTAGCGGCGGATCCCCTGGTCGTAGAACCGCGGCGGCAAGGCGAATGCCTCGGCCTCCCAGCTCTGGCTGCGGTGGAAGGCCGTGTCGAAGCAGGCCACCTGCGGCACGCCGGGGAAGCGCTCGGCCGCCGCGGCGATGCCGGCCAGGTTGTGCGGCTGGTGCAGCGGCGCCAGCGGCACCAGCGCCTGCAACGTGGCCATGAGCTGCGGCGTGATCAGCACGGGCTCGGCGAGGTCGGGCCCGCCATGCACGACGCGGTGGCCGAGCGCGACCACCGGCACGCCGGCCAGCGCGCCCTCCAGCCAGCCGATGATGGTGGCGAGCGCATCGGCATGGCTGCGCGGCGCGCCGCCGCCCTGCCAGCGGCGCTCGGCCAGCACCGCGCCGGCGGCGTCCCGCGCCACGAAA
>JAIEOP010000436.1 GCA_019750465.1 Acetobacteraceae bacterium
TCGCGCGGGGCGCGAGCGGCGCGCCGCCGGGGCAAGCCGGGGTCGCGGAGGGCGGCCGGGTGGCGGCCGCGCTGGCTGCGCTGGACCCCGATGCGCTCTCGCCGCGGGAGGCGCAGGAGGCGCTCTACGGGCTGAAATCCCTGCTGGATGGTGCTGTTGCTGCGCCGCAAAACGGGCTAGTCTCGCGGGAATGACCAGCGCGGCAGCCCCCCCGGCACGCACGCGGGCCGGGCACCACGCCGGCCTGGCCGAGGTGCCGTGCGTGGTCCCGGATCTCATCGCCGACCTGACGACGGGGCCGATGGCCCGCGACCAGGCCCTCGATCTGCTGCGCCGCCAGCTTGGCCGTGTCCAGGGCCGCGTGCAGGACGCCTTCGAGACTCACGAATTGTCGGGCCTCGCCGCGGCGCGCTGGCTGGCGGCGCTGATGGACGGGCTGGTGCAGGCGATCCATGCCTATGCCGTCGCCATGGTGCCTGCGCGCACGCCGGGCGAGATGGCGGAGCGGCCCTTCGCCCTGGTGGCGACGGGGGGCTACGGGCGCGGCGTGCTGGCGCCCTATTCCGACATCGACCTGCTCTTCCTCACCGACGGCACGGCCGGACCGCGCACCGAGCGCATGGTGGAGTTCGTGCTCTACCTGCTCTGGGATCTCGGGCTGAAGGTGGGGCACGCGACGCGCAGCGTGCGCGACTGCATGGAGGAGGCCGCGGGCGACACCACGGTGCTCACCGCGCTGGTCGATGCCCGCTTCCTGCAGGGCGAGCGCGCGCTGTTCGAGCGCTTCCAGGAGAGCTTCGACCGGGCCCGGAAGGGCCATGGCCTCGGGCCCTTCCTGGCGGCCAAGCGGGCCGAGCGCACGGCGCGCCACCAGCGCTACGGCGACAGCCCCTACCTGGTCGAGCCGCACATCAAGGAGGGCCGCGGCGGGTTGCGCGACCTGCAGACCCTCTACTGGGTGGCGCGCTACGCCTTCGGCACGCAGCGCATGCCGGAGCTGGTCGGGCCGGACAGCCCCGGCGGCGGCCTGCTCTCCGAGCGCGAGGCACGCGCCATCCGGCGGGCCTGGAATTTCCTGTGGACCGTGCGCTTCCACCTGCACTACGTGGCCGGCCGCGCCGAGGAGCGCCTGACCTTCGACTACCAGCCCGTCGTCGGCGCCCGCATGGGCTACACCCGGCACGGCAGGCAGGACGGCGTCGAGCGCTTCATGAAGCACCTGTTCCTCACGGTGCGCGACGTGCTGCGCCTGACCCGCGTGCTGGAACCCGCCATCGAGCGTGCGGCGCTCGGCCCGCCGGCACAGCGCCGGGAGGGCGACGCGGCGCTGGCCGCGCAGGGCCTCGCCTTCGCCGACGGCAAGCTGGTGGCGGCCCCGCCCGACCGTGACTTCGCGCGCGAGCCGATCCTGATGCTGCGGATCCTGACCGCGGCGCGCGACCGCAAGCTGGAGATCCATCCGCTGGCGCTGCGCGCGCTGATCCGCCACGCCCACCACGCCGCCCGGCTGCGCGGCGACGCGGAGGCGAACGCGCTGTTCCTCGACCTGCTGACCGGGCGCGACGCCGCGCAGTGGCTGCGGCTGATGAACGAGACCGGGTTCCTCTCCCGCTTCGTGCCGGACTGGGCGCGCATCGTCGGGCTCATGCAGTTCGACACCTACCACGTCTTCACCGTCGACGAGCACACCATCGAGGTGATCGGCGTGCTGCAGCAGCTGGAGCGCGGCGAGCTGGCCGAGGTTGCGCCGGTGGCCAGCGAGATCGTCGGCCATGTGCAGTCGCGCCGCGCGCTCTACGCCGCGGCCATGCTGCACGACATCGCCAAGGGCCGCGGCGGCGACCATTCGGAACTCGGCGCGCGCCTCGCGCAGGAGCTGGGCCCGAAGCTCGGCCTGACGCCGGAGGAGACCGAGACCGTTTCCTGGCTGGTGCTGCACCACCTGCTGCTGTCGCAGACGGCGTTCAAGCGCGACATCGAGGACCCGAAGACCATCCTCGACATCGCCGACCTGGTGCAGTCGCCCGAACGGCTGCGCGCGCTGCTGGTGCTGACGGTCGCGGACATGCGCGGCGTCGGGCCGAAGGTGTGGAACGGCTGGAAGGCGACGCTGCTGCGCGAGGTCTACTGGCGCGTCGCCGAGGTGCTGGCCGGCGGGCTCTCCGTGCCGGAGCGCGACGTGCGCGTCGCCCGCGCGCGGGAGGCCGCGGCGGCGGTGCTGGCGGGCTGGCCGGAAGCCGACCGCAAGCGCTTCCTCGCTCTCGGCTATCCCGGCTACTGGCTCTCCTTCGACGCCGAGACGCACGCGCGCCACGCCGCCCTGGTGCGGGAGGCGGAGGCGACGGGGGCGCCGCTCACCGTGCGCACCCGCGTGCTGGAAGCCCGCGCGGTGACCGAGGTCACGGTCTATGCCGCCGACCATCCCGGGCTGTTCAGCCGCATCGCCGGCGCGCTGGCGGTGGCGGGTGCGAGCATCGTCGATGCCCGCATCCACACGCTGACCAACGGCATGGCGCTCGACACCTTCTGGGTGCAGGACGTGACCGGCGCCGCCTTCGACGCGCCACACCGCCTGGCCCGCCTCTCGGTGCTGATCGAGCAGTCGCTGTCCGGGCGGCTGCGGCTGGCCGAGGAGATCCGCAAGGTTCGGCGGGAGCCCGCGCGGCTGCGCGCCGTGACGGTGCCGCCGCGCGCGGTGTTCGACAACCATGCCTCGAACACCCACACCGTCATCGAGGTGAACGGCCGCGACCGGCCCGGGCTGCTGCACGACGTCACCGCCGCGATCAGCGCGGAGGGGCTGCAGATCGCCTCCGCGCACATCACCACCTACGGCGTGCGGGCGGTGGACGTGTTCTACGTGAAGGACGTCTTCGGCCTGAAGATCGAGAACGAGCGGCGCCTGGCCAACCTGCGCCGCGCGCTGGAGGCGGCGCTGACACCGACGCCGGGGCCGGGCAGCGAGGGCGGCGGCGACGTGCCGGTCAGCCTGGTGGCGGCGGCGCGGGCCTGAAACCGGGGCCGGGGGTCGGCGCGTTGAGCCCTGGAACCGCCAGGAAGACCGCCGCCATGCCCGACCAGCCGCACATGCCGAAGGAGCCGGACGAGAGCCTGCACTCCGCCCAGGGCCCGCACGCGCCGCGGCGCACCAGCCGCCGGCCCGAGGACAACTACCCGGCCATCGAGCGCAAGACCGGCGTCAACCGCAAGGACCCGGGCGCGCCCGGCGGGCCGGTGAACATCGGCGTCAAGGGCGGCGCACCGGTGGCCGGGCCGGATGCGGCGGTGCAGGAGACGCCGCAGGCCACCGGCCGCGGCAGCCGCGATGCGCCGGGCGGCCTGCCGGAGGAGTAGCCCGCTCCTCCCTCTCCCGCGTGCGGGGGTTCGACGTGTACGTCGAACCGGGGTGGGGGCTTCTGGCGAAGCCTGCGCCACCCCCCACCCAAACCCTCCCCCCGCCAGCGGGAGGAGGGCTTTGGTCCCCTACCCGATCTTCACCACCTGCCCGCCATCCACCGGCAGTGCCACGCCGGTGATGAACCCCGCCTCGTCGCTGGCGAGGAACAGCGCGGCATTCGCCACGTCCCAGGCGGTGCCCATGCGGCGGCGCAGCGGCACGCGGGCGTTGCGCGCCGCCTCCACCTCGGCGCGCGTCAGGCCAGTGGCGCGCACCCGCGTATCCACCGCCATCGGCGTGTCCATCAGCCCGGGCAGGATGGTGTTGCAGCGGATGCCGTGCCCGGCGTTCTGGATGGCCACCTGCTCGGTGAAGGCGATCATCGCGGCCTTGGTGGTCTTGTAGGCCACCAGCGGATAGCTCTCGATGGCCGCGGCGGAGGAGATGGAGAGGATCACGCCCGATCCCTGGGCGCGCATCACCGGCAGCGCGTGCTTCACCGCCATCACGAAGCCGCGCAGGTTGATGGCGGTGACGCGGTCGAAGGCCTCCTCGGTGATCTCGGTCGGCAGGGCGTCGCCGCCGGCGATGGAGACGCCGACATTGTAGTGCAGGATGTCGAGCCGGCCCCAGCGCGCCACGCAATCGGCGATGGCGGCGGCGAGGCTGGCCTCCTGCGTCACCTCGGCGGCGAAGGCGGCGGCGCCGTTGCCCGCCAGGCCGGCGGTCTCCGCGGCCGAGGCGGGGTCGCGATCGACGCAGAGCACGCGCGCGCCTTCCTGGGCGAAGCGCAGGCAGGTGGCGCGGCCGTTGCCGATGCCCTGGCCCGGGCTCTGCCCGGCCCCGATGACGATGGCGGTCCTGTCCTTCAGGCGCATGGCGCTGTCCCCCGTTGTCTGGCGACGAGGGTGAGCGGCGCGCCGCGTCAGGGCAAGGTCAGCCCTGCCCCTCCTCCCGCGGCGGGCGGACGCGGCGGGGCAGGCGGGGGCCGGTGCCGAAGCGTTCCTCCTCGCGCGGGCGGCGGTCGCGCGGCGGTGGCGGCGGGGCGGCGAGGTCCACCTCCAGCTCCTTGATGCGGGCGATAATGGAGGGGCGCAGCGTGTTGTGCGGCTTCATGCCGCGCACGGTCTCCTTCAGCTCCGCCAGCAGGCGCTGCTTTTCCTCGCGCGTGCGCTTGAGGGGGCGGTTGTCGGAAAACTGGTTCTCGTAGGAGCGCATCGGTCAGGCTCTGTCATTGTGCGTTGGCGGAGGATTTAGCATACCCCGCGGCAAAGGTCTTCGGACTGCTCCGGGGATGCTGCTCTCCGGGGCGGCATTTCGGCACCGCGAGGCGCCAAGCCGAGTAAAGCCACCCAACATAGCTGCTGAGCAGCAACGCCCCCATCACGACGGGTTGCCAAGCTTCCAATGAGCCGGTCAGCCGCCTAACAGCTCCATAGATAATGAAGAGCAGGACGACGGGAGCGGCCATGAGTCCCACGGCGGAGAAGAACAACGGCACCGCCAGCGGCCCGCGTCGGCGCAGTACCAACGCCAAACAGGCAGCGAAAAAGGGCAGCACTGGATAACCGCCGACAAAAAAGAGCCCGACGAGGGAAATTCCGAACGCTATCGAAATTAAATCGCCGCCTCCGCCCAGCGCGGGCCAGAAGACGATGAGGCCTGGGGCACACCAAATCAAAGGCCACATGAGTTCCCGGCGCGTTGGGCGATCCGGTGCCCTCATCGCTCAGATGTCCAGCATCAGGCGGCGCGGATCCTCGACGCCTTCCTTCACGCGGACGAGGAAGCTCACCGCCTCCTTCCCGTCCACGATGCGGTGGTCGTAGCTCAGCGCCAGGTACATCATCGGCCGCACCTCGATCTTGCCGCCGACCACCATCGGCCGGTCCTGGATCTTGTGCATCCCCAGGATGCCGGATTGCGGCGGGTTGAGGATGGGCGTGGACATCAGCGAGCCGTAGATGCCGCCATTGGTGATGGTGAAGCTGCCGCCGGCGAGTTCGTCGAGCTTCAGCGCGCCATCCCTTGCGCGCTTGCCGAAGTCGCCGATGCGCTTCTCGATCTCGGCGAAGCCCATGCCCTCGGCGTTGCGCAGCACGGGGACGACGAGGCCCGAGGGTCCGCCGACGGCGATGCCCATATGGACGAAGTGCTTGTAGATGATATCGTCGCCGGCGATCTCGGCGTTGACGGCGGGGAACTCCTTCAGCGCGGCGACGCAGGCCCTTACGAAGAAGCTCATGAAGCCGAGGCGCACGCCGTGCCGCCGCTCGAAGGCGTCGCGGTACTCGGTGCGCAGCGCCATGGCCGCGCCCATGTCCACCTCGTTGAAGGTGGTGAGCATGGCGGCGGTGTTCTGCGCCTCCTTCAGCCGGCGCGCGATGGTCATGCGCAGGCGGGTCATCTTCACCCGCTCCTCGCCCTCATCGGGGGTGCGCGGCGCGGCGGGCTTCGCGGGCGCGGTGGCGGCCGGCGCCGGGCGGGCGAGGAAGTCGATCACGTCGCCCTTGGTGATGCGGCCATCCTTGCCGGTGCCGGCGCCGAGCTGGCCGGGCACGAGGCCCTGCTCCTCGATCATGCGCGCGGCGGCGGGCATGGGGGCGTGGCGGGGGGCGGCTGCGGGCGCTGTC
>JAIEOP010000017.1 GCA_019750465.1 Acetobacteraceae bacterium
CCGCGCTGTCGGGGGAGGCCGGGCCGGTGCTCTCGTCCGTGCTGCCGCTGCTGCTGCAGGCCGCGGGGCCAGCCGATGGCGCGCTCCGGGTGCTCGACGAGGTGGCATTGCCGCCGGCGGCGCGCGCCATCGCCGACAACGCCGCCGCCGTCATCGCCGCCATCCGCGCCCGCGCGCCGGCGGGGCTGCGCATCACGCTCGATCCGGTGGAGTTCCGCGGGCTGCGCTACCATGTCGGCGTCGCCTTCACGCTCTACGGACCGGGCGCCACCGGCGAGCTGGCGCGCGGCGGGCGCTACGTGTCGCAGAACGACGAGCCGGCGACGGGCATGACGCTCTACCCCGATGCCGTGCTGCGGGCGGCGCCGCCGATGCCGCAGCGCCCGCGCCTGTTCGTCCCGCTCGGCACGCCGGATGCCGCGGCGCGGGCGCTGCGCCGGCAGGGCTATGCCACCGTCGCCGCGCTGTCCGCCGCCGACACCGCCGGCGCGCAGCGCTGCACCCATATCTTGCGGGACGGCCGGGCCGTGCCGCTGGCCGAGTGAAGGACGAGATCCATGGCCAATGTCGCGGTCATCGGCGCCCAGTGGGGCGACGAGGGCAAGGGCAAGGTGGTGGACTGGCTGGCCAGCCGCGCCGACATCGTCGTGCGCTTCCAGGGCGGCCACAATGCCGGCCACACGCTGGTGGTGGGCAACGAGACCTACAAGCTGTCCCTGCTGCCCTCGGGCGTGGTGCGCGGCAAGCTCGGCATCATCGGCAATGGCGTGGTGCTGGACCCGCAGGCGCTGCTGGACGAGATCGCCCGGGTCACCGCCCAGGGGCTGACGGTGACGCCCGAGAACCTGCGCATCGCCGAGAACGTGCCGCTGATCCTGCCGCTGCACCCGGCGCTGGACAAGGCACGCGAGGCGGCGCGCGGCGGCGACAAGATCGGTACGACGGGGCGGGGGATCGGCCCGGCCTATGAGGACAAGGTCGGGCGGCGCTCCATCCGCCTCTGCGACCTGGCCGAGCCGGAGACGCTGTCGAAGAAGCTCGATGAGCTGCTGCTGCACCACAACTCGCTGCTGCGCGGCCTCGGCGCGCCGGAATTCGAGAAGGCGGGGCTGCTCGCCCAGCTTCTCGACTGGGCGCCGAAGCTGCTGCCCTTCGCCGAAGCGGTGTGGGAGCGGCTGGACGAGGCGCGGCAGGCGGGCCGGCGCGTGCTGTTCGAGGGCGCGCAGGCGGTGATGCTGGATGTGGACCACGGCACCTACCCCTATGTCACCAGCAGCAACACGGTGGCGGGCAATGCCGCGGCGGGCTCGGGCATCGGGCCGGACCAGGTCGGCATGGTGCTGGGGATCGCGAAAGCCTATGCGACGCGCGTCGGCAGCGGCCCTTTCCCGACCGAGCTGCATGACGAGATCGGGCAGGGCCTCGGCGACCGCGGACGGGAATTCGGCACGGTCACCGGCCGGCGCCGCCGCTGCGGCTGGTTCGATGCCTGCATGGTGCGCCAGGCGGTGAAGATCGGCGGCATCCGGGGCCTCGCGCTGACCAAGCTCGACGTGCTGGACGGGTTGGCCGAGCTGAAGATCTGCACGGGCTACCGGGTGAAGAGCGAGGCGCTGTCCCGCCTGCCCTCCGCCATGGAGGCGCAGGCGGCCGCCGAGCCGGTCTACGAGACGCTGGAGGGCTGGCCGGGCAGCACCCGGGGTGCGCGCAGCTACGCCCAGCTCCCGGCGGCCGCGGTGAAGTACGTGCGCCGCATCGAGGAGCTGGTGGAGGCGCCGGTGGTGCTGCTGAGCACGAGTCCGGACCGCGACGATACGATCACGCTGCGTGATCCATTTGCCGGGTGAAGCGCGTATCCCTGCGCGACGGGATTATTCGCTTCTTGTTGAACGTAGTCCCGGTCCCGCGCGATTGCCGAGCCAACCATCTCGGATGTCGGACGCGTCGAGGCCGGCAAGGATCAGAACCTCGGCGGCGGCCGCAAAGCGGACGCCGATGGAGCACAGGACGAGGATGCGATTGTCGCGTCCGACGGTTTCCCTCACGCGCGACGCGAAGGAGGGGCTCGCGATGTCAGCCGATCCGCTGCGGAAGCGCTCTGGTCCGAACGGGATCCATTTATTCTTGCGGGTCTCCTTACCTCGGACTGCCGAAGGGGCCTGGAGAGACGCCTGCCGTGACGCGGGCGCGAAACCCGGACCGTCAGCGTCTCTGCGAAGCGTCGCGCCGACACCTTCCGCGCAAAGCCGCGGTATTCCAGGCCTGTCCTGGCAGGAGCCGAGAGGCGGGCAAACGCTGTGATATCTGGGCGTCAGCGTGGTTGGGGCGCCAGGATTCGAACCTGGGAATGGCGGAATCAAAATCCGCTGCCTTACCACTTGGCTACGCCCCATCAGCCCGCAGGCGGCGCCCCCGAATAGGCGGCGCCCCGGCACGGCGTAAAGGCCCCGCGCCCCGCGTCATGCCGGGGTGATCGGCCCGGCTGCCCGCCACCACCCAGCCGGCAGGGCCGCGGCGGCGCGCGCCGCCGCATCCGTCGCCGCGAACAGCCCGAAGCAGGTGGCGCCCGAGCCGCTCATGCGCGCGACCAGGCAGCCGGGCTGGGCCCGCAGCGCCGCCAGCACCGCCGCGATGGTCGGGCAGAGCGCGATCGCCGGCGCCTCCAGGTCGTTGCGCAACGCACGCAGGTCGTGCGCCAGCGCTGCGGCATCCCCCCATCCCCGCACCGGCAGCGTGGCGGGGGCGGTGAACGCGGCGCCGGACTCCACCCGGGCGCGGAACACCGCGGGCGTCGGCACCGCCAGGCGCGGATTGGCCAGCACCAGCGCGAAGCGCGGCAGCGGCGGCGCGGGGGCGAGCACCTCGCCGATGCCCTGCATGCGCGCCGGCCGCGCGGCCACGCAGACCGGCACGTCGGCGCCGATCGTGGCGCCGATCGTCGCCAGCCGCGCCGTGCCCAGCCCCAGCCCCCAGAGCCGGTCCAGCGCCCTGAGCGCTGCCGCCGCATCGGCCGAGCCGCCACCGATGCCGCTGGCCACCGGCAGGCGCTTGTCGAGGGTCAGCGCCGCCGCCGGCGCCGCCATGCCCGCTGCCGCCGCGAGCGCCCGGGCGGCGCGCAGCACCAGGTTGTCGGGCTCGGCGGCCAGGGACTTGGCTTCGGGGCCCTCCAGCGCGAGGTGCAGCCCGGCCGCGATTGGTGCGGCGGTCAGCGCGTCCGCCGCCGGCCCGAACACCGCCAGGCTGTCCAGCAGGTGGTAGCCATCCGCCGCCCGCCGGCCGGCGACGTGAAGGTAGAGGTTGACCTTGGCCGGCGCCGCCTCCGCGACGACCGCGCGCGCCGCCCCGCCGGCTCCGGTCGTTCGCGCCGCCTCGGCGGCTCCGGTCGTTCGCGCCGCCCCGCCGGCTTTGGTCGTTCGCGCCGCCCCGGCGGCTTCGGTCGTTCGCGCCGCCTCGGCGGCTTCGGTCGTTCGCGCCGCCTCGGCGGCTTCGGTCGTTCGCGCCGCCTCGGCGGCGACGGCGTCGTTCACGGCTGGCGCTGCGCCGTGCTCGCCGGCGGGTCCGGCAGGCCGTCGCGCAGCTTGGCCTCGATCTTCGGCAGCTCCTCCGGCTCGGGGTCGAGGGTCTGGGCGCGGCGCCACTGGAACCGCGCCTCCCGCTGCCGCCCCACCGCCCAGTAGGCGTCGCCGAGATGGTCGTTGACGACCGAGGAACGCGGCTCCAGCTCCACCGCCTTCTCCAGCCACTGCACGGCGCCGGCGTGGTCGCCGAGCCGGAACAGCACCCAGCCCAGGCTGTCGGCGATGTTGCCGTCCTGCGGGCGCAGCTCCGTCGCGCGCAGCAGCATGGCCTTGGCGCGGTCCAGGTGCATGCCCTGGTCGGCCCAGGAATAGCCCAGATAGTTCAGCACGTAGGGCTGCTCCGGCGAGAGCTCGAGCGCCCGCAGGAAATCCGCCTCCGCCCGCGGCCAGTCGCCGGAGCGCTCGCGGGCGATGCCGCGGGCATAGAACAGCGGCCAGTCGCCGGGGCCGGGGCTGGGCACGCGCGCGATCGCCTCGTCATAGGCCAGCGCCGCCTCGGCGAAGCGGTTGCGGCCGCGCAGCAGGTCGCCCAGCCGGTAGGGCGCCTGCGGCCGGTCCGGATAGGCGGCCGAAAGCCGCCGCAGCACCGTCGCCGCGTCATCCAGGCGGTCCAGCTTGTCGAGCAGCACGGCGCGGCGCAGCTGCACCACCGGCGCCAGCGGATCGTCGCCCGCGATGCGGTCCAGCGCCTCCAGCGCCTGCTCCTCGTGGTCCTCGTCGGCCAGGGTGTCGGCCATCAGCACCAGCGCCGGCGCGAAGCCGGGCCGCATCCGCAGCGCGAGCTGCGCCAGCACCAGCGAGAAATCCCCCGCCCCCTGCTGGCGCATCGCGCCGGCCAGCGCGGCATAGGCTTCCGCCATGCCCTCGGCGGGCGAGGCGATGGCCCGCCCCGTCAGCATCGCGCCGCGCTGCGCCGCCAATGCGGCCAGCGCCGTGTCGTCCCCGCCGCCGGCGATGCCATCGAGCAGCCGCTGCGCCTCCTGCGGCTTGCCGGCACGGTGCAGCACCCCGGCCGCGAGCACGGCCAGCCGCCAGGGCGGGTTGGGCTGGTCGGCGACCGCCATGCGGGCGAAGCGCTCGGCCTCGCGCGGCCGCCCCGCGATGTCGGCGATCAGCGCGGCGTGCAGCGCGTTCACCGCACGCAACCGGTTGCCCTCGGCCAGCGGGCGCAGCGTCGCCAGCGCCCCGTCGGGCTGGCCGCGGCCGAGCTGCACCCAGGCGAGCAGGGCCGGCTGCAGCACCTGCACCGGCCCGGCGCGACCGAGGGTCCGCAGCCGCTGCTCCGCCCGGTCCCAGCGCGCGGCATGCACGTCGACGCCGGCCAGCAGCAGGCTGGCGGCCGGGTTCTCCGGCAGGCGGCGGGCCAGCCGCACCGCCTCGGTGCGGCCATCCAGCAGCGTCGCCAGGAAGGCGCGGGAGAGGATCTCCGGGTTGTCGGGATCGGCCCGCAGCGCCTGCAGCAGCATGTCCGCGGCGATGCGGGTATCGGTTTCCGAGGCGGCGAAGCGGCCGACCAGGTAGTTGCCGAAGACGCCGCTGATCGGCTGGCCGGAGGGGCTGCGCGGGCCGCGGTCGGTGCCCGGCACGCCACCGGCCGCGCAGGCCGAGAGCAGCGCGGCGGCAAGCAGCGCCAGGCGCCACGGAGGACCGGGAGGATGCATGCCTCGAAGCTAGCAGCGCACTCCGGGCCGCGCCACAGCGGCCTGCGGCCACTGGGCTTTTCCTTCATCTCCCCCGTGTTACGTTGCGCACCGATCCGTCGTCCGCTGGAGGGCCAAAGATGCGCGCACGACTCTTCCTTCTCCTGGGGCTGCTGGTCGGCGCGGCCATCTGGCCGGGCCCGGCGGCGGCGCAGAACCGGTTCAACCTGGTGAACAACACGGGCTTCACGATCGAGCAGGTCTATGTCTCGCCATCGCGGGTGAACAATTGGGGCCGCGACATCCTCGGTGCCAACGTCCTGCCACCCGGACAGGCGGTCTGGGTGGTGCCCCAGCTCTCGGATTGCGTGCTGGACATCCGGGTGGTGTTCTCGGGCGGGCGCGAGGAGACCCGCTGGCAGGTCAATGCCTGCCAGCTCAGCCGCATCGTCTGGGGCGGCGGCGGGGACGGCGGCGCGGTCGCCGGCGGCAACCCGAGCTTCCGCTTCGTCAACCGCTCCGGCCTCACGATGAACGAGATCTACGTCTCGCTCAGCACCGACAACAATTGGGGCCCCGACCGGCTCGGGCAGAACGTGCTGCCGCCGAACGCCTCCATCGACATCCGCCTGCCGGCGGGGCGCACCTGCACGGTGGACATCCGCGTGGTCTATGCCGATGGCCGCAGCGTCGAACGCCGCCGCGTCGAGACCTGCTCCGTCGAGTCGGTGAATTTCCGCTGACCGGCAGCCGGCGGGCGCCACCGCCCGCGCCGCAGCGTCACCGCCGGCCCGGGCGTGCGCCGGCCCGCGGCG
>JAIEOP010000075.1 GCA_019750465.1 Acetobacteraceae bacterium
GCCAAGACCGGCGAGAAGATGGACAAGGACCGCTTCCGCCGCGACCTCGGCAAGGTCGAGGAGGGCTACCAGGAGGTGGCGCGCCGCCTCGGCATCCTGCCGGAGGCGGGGGTGCGGGACATGAAGGGGCCGGAGGCGATGCAGTGATCCTCGCCGCGATCGGGAGCCTGCCGGCATGAAGGTGCGCGTGACGGTGATGCCGAAGGCGGGCGTGCTGGACCCGCAGGGCAAGGCGATCGGCCAAGCGCTGGGGAGCCTCGGCTTCGCCGGCGTCGGCGAGGTGCGCGCGGGCAAGGTGATCGAACTGGAACTCGCCGAAACCGATCCGGCGAGCGCCCAGGCCGCGGCGGAGGAGATGGCGCGCCGGCTGCTGGCCAACACCGTGATCGAAAGCTTCCGGGTGGAGGTGCTCGCGCCGTGACCATCATGATCGTCGAGGTCTATGAGGCGCTGCGCGCCATCGACGTGCCCGACGACAAGGCCAAGGCGGCTGCCCAGGCCGTGAGCCAGGACATGACCCGCGAGATCGGCGGGCTCCGATCCGATATCGCCGCCCTGCGCAAGGACATGGATGCGGGGCTGGCGGGACTGCGCAAGGACGTGGATTCCGAATTCCGGTCCGTGCGGTCGGAACTGGCGGGCGTGAAGAGCGACGTCGCGGTGCTGCGCTGGATGACGGCCACCTCGATCGGCCTGATGCTCGCCATTGCAATCAAGATCTTCGTCACCTGAGCGCCACGGCACGCGGATGGTCAAGCTCTCGCTTCTCGTCATGGCCGGCCTGACGGTGCTGATCGCCATCGGCCTGCGCTGGCGCGAGGAGCGGGTGACCGTGCTGCGTCCGCCGCCGCGGCCCTCCCAGGGCGGCGGCATCGCGGCGGGCTGGGTGGCGCTGCAGAAGCGCAAGCTGAACCGCTGGGTGACGGCGGCGGCGCTGGCGGCGGTGACCACGATGCTGCTGTTCGGCGGGATCAACTGGCTCAGGATCTGGAACGGGTGACGCGATCATGAAGGCTGGCATCGTCGTCTTCCCCGGCACCAACCGCGAGCGCGACATGGCGCTTGCCCTCGCACGCGTCACCGGGCGCAGGCCGGACATGCTGTGGCACCGCGACGCCGACCTGCCGCCGGGCCTCGACCTCGTGGTGCTGGCGGGGGGATTCTCCTACGGCGACTACCTGCGCTGCGGCGCCATGGCGGCGCGGTCGCCGATCATGCGGGCGGTGCGGACGCATGCGGCGCGCGGGGGCCATGTGCTCGGGGTGTGCAACGGCTTCCAGATCCTGTGCGAGGCCGGGATGCTGCCCGGCGCCCTGCTGCGCAACGCCTCGCTCCGCTTCCTGTCGATGGACTGCCACATGCGCGTGGAGCGCGCCGACACCCCCTTCACCCATCGCTTCCAGCGCGGCGCGGTGTTCCGCGCCACCATGGCGCATGGCGACGGCAACTACTTCGCCGATGCCGCAACGCTCGACCGGCTGGAGGGCGAGGGGCTGGTGGCGCTGCGCTACACGACGCCGGACGGGCAGGCGACGGAGGCCGCCAACCGCAACGGCGCGGCGCGCGGCATCGCCGGCATCCTCTCGCCCAGCCTGCGCGTGCTCGGGCTGATGCCGCACCCGGAAAACCAGGTGGACCCGGAGATCGACGGCACGGACGGGCTGCCGCTGTTCGAGAGCCTGGCGGGGAGCTTCGCGGCGGCCGCGTGAGCACGGGCCGCATGCTTTTGCGCGACCGGGGCCGCGCGCCGTAGAAGCCTGCCATGATGGCCGCGCGCGAGACCCTGGTTCGCCTTCCGCCCGAGCAAGCGGCTGCGCTGGATCACCTGATCGCGTCCGGCCGGTGCCGCGACATCACCGAGGTTGTGGCCGCGGGCAGCGAGGCGCTGGACGCCTGGGAACTCGATGACTGGATCGAGAACGAGGTGCTGCCGGTGGTGGCTGCCTCCCGCGCCGATCCGTCCCGCCGCGTGACCGCCGCGCAACGCCGCGAGGCCCTCGAGGTCGGCCGCGAGGCCCGGGAGCGTGGCGGCACACGGTGATTGCTCGCCGGAGGCGGCCGCCGACCTCGCCGCCCTGCTCGACCTGATCGCGGAGGAAGGTGGGCCGGCCCGCGCCGACGCCTCCCGCGCCGCATCGAGCGCCGCTGGACGGTGTTCGCCCTGTTCCCAATGGCCGGGCGCGACCTGGCGGATCGCCCGCCTGGCCTGCGCCTCCTTGGCGTCGTGCGGCGCGTGGTGATCGCCTATCTGGTCGAGCCGGACGGCGTGCTGATCCAGCGCGTCCTCCATGGTGGCCGGGAGCTGGGCGCGCTTGGCCCGACAGGACGATGGCGCATCCCTGGAGGCCGATCCCATCCTTGCCCCGCTCTCTTCCGGTCGCCACCCGCCGCGGAATGCTATAGGAGGCGCCGGCCACAGGCCGACATCCGATCCGGACCCGAGACTGCGTGACCGCTGACGCCCCCATCCCCCTGGACGCCGACCGCGCGACGCAGCTCGCCGCCGAGTTCGGCCTCAAGCCCGAGGAGTACGACCGCGTCCTCGGCATCCTCGGCCGCGTGCCCTCGCTGACCGAGCTCGGCCTGTTCAGCGTGATGTGGTCCGAGCACTGCTCCTACAAGTCGTCCCGCGTCTGGCTGCGCGAGCTGCCGACCAGGGCCCCCTGGGTCATCCAGGGACCGGGCGAGAATGCCGGCGTCATCGACATCGGCGAGGGGCTGGCCGCCGTCTTCAAGATGGAGAGCCACAACCACCCCTCCTTCATCGAGCCCTACCAGGGCGCGGCGACAGGGGTGGGCGGCATCCTCCGCGACGTCTTCACCATGGGCGCGCGGCCCATCGCCAACCTGAACGCGCTGCGCTTCGGCGACCCGGCCGTGCCGCGCATGCAGCGCATCATCGACGGCGTGGTGCGTGGCATCGGTGGCTACGGCAATTGCGTCGGCGTGCCCACCGTGGGCGGCGAGGTGAATTTCCACCCCGCCTTCGACGGCAACCCGCTGGTCAATGCGATGACGGTCGGGATCGCGCGCAGCGACCGCATCTTCACCGCCGCCGCCACCGGCACCGGGAACCCCGTGGTCTATGTGGGTTCGAAGACCGGCCGCGACGGCATCCACGGCGCCACCATGGCCAGCGCCGAGTTCAGCGCCGATTCGGAGGAGAAGCGCCCCACCGTGCAGATCGGCGACCCCTTCGCCGAGAAGCTGCTCATCGAGGCCTGCCTCGAACTCATGGCCACCGACGCCATCGTCGCCATCCAGGACATGGGCGCCGCCGGCCTGACCAGTTCCAGCGTGGAGATGGCCGGCAAGGGTGGCATGGGCATCGACCTCGTGCTGGACGCCGTGCCGCAGCGCGAGACCGGCATGACGGCCTACGAGATGATGCTCTCGGAATCCCAGGAACGCATGCTGATGATCCTGAAGCCCGGCCGGGAGGCCGCGGCCGAGGCGATCTTCACCAAGTGGGAGCTGGACTTCGCCGTCATCGGCCGCCTGACCGACACCGGCCGCATCGTCATCCGCCACCGGGGCGCCGTGGAGGCCGACATCCCGCTGGCGCCGCTGGAGAGCGAGGCGCCGCTCTACCGCCGGCCCACGGCCGAGACGCCGAAGCAGCCGGTGATCGACGCCGCCGCGGTGCCCGATCCGCTCGGCATCACCGCCGCGCTGGAGCGGCTGGTCGCCTGCCCCGACCTCTGCTCCCGCCGCTGGATCTGGGACCAGTACGATTCGATGGTCGGCGGCCAGACCGCCAGGCGGCCCGGCGCCGCCGACGCCGCCGTGGTGCGCATCGAGGATCACCGCCGCGCGCTCGCCATGACCACGGACTGCACGCCGCGCTACTGTCAGGCCGATCCCGAGGAGGGCGGCCGCCAGGCCGTGGCCGAGGCCTGGCGCAACCTTACCGCGGTCGGTGCCCGGCCGCTCGCGATCACCGACAACATGAATTTCGGCAACCCCGAGAAGCCGGAGATCATGGGGCAGTTCGCCGCCGCCGTGCGCGGCATGGCCAGCGCCTGCCTGGCGCTCGACTTCCCCGTCGTGAGCGGCAACGTCTCGCTCTACAACGAGACCGAAGGCCGCGCGATCCTGCCCACCCCGGCGATCGGCGGCGTCGGCGTGCTGGAGGACGTGGTCCAGGCGGTCGGCCTGGCGCTGCCCGCCGGCTGCGACCTGGTGCTGGTCGGCGAGACGCACGGCTGGCTCGGCCAGAGCCTCTGGCTGCGCGAGGTTGCCGGGCGCGAGGAGGGCGCGCCGCCGCCCGTCGACCTGGCCGCCGAGCGGCGCAACGGCGATTTCGTGCGCACCCGGATCCTCGCCGGGGAGGTGCGCGCCTGCCACGACTGCGCCGATGGCGGGCTGCTGGTGACGGTCGCCGAGATGGCCATGGCGGGCGGCATCGGCGCCACCCTCGCCGCCCCGCCGCCCGGCATCCCGCCCCACGCCTGGTGGTTCGGCGAGGACCAGTCCCGCTATGTCCTGGCCCTGCCGGACGCCGCGCCGCTGCTGGCGGCCGCCCGCGCGGCCGGGGTGCCGGCCCTCAGGCTCGGCCGCTCGGGCGGCGGGGCCTTGGTTCTTCCCCCGGGCGAGTCCATATCGGTCGGGGCCCTCAGCGCCGCCCATGAGGCGACGCTGCCGGCCCTGATGATGGGAGACTAGGCGCATGGCGATGAGCCCCGCGGAAATCGAGGCGCTGATCAAGGCGTCCATCCCGGACGCCCAGGTCACCATCGAGGACCTCGCCGGCGACGGCGACCACTACGCCGCGACCGTCATCTCCGAAGCCTTCCGCGGCAAGAGCCGCGTGCAGCAGCACCAGATCGTCTACGCCGCGCTGCAGGGCCGCATGGGCGGCGTGCTGCACGCGCTGGCCCTGCAGACCTCCGCCCCCACCTGACCGCACCAGCCAGGGACACAGACCCATGACCAACCCCGTCTTCCAGCGCATCGAGAGCGAGATCAGGGAGAACCCGGTCGTCCTCTACATGAAGGGCACGCCGGTCTTCCCGCAATGCGGCTTCTCCGCCCGCGTCGTGCAGATCCTCTCCCACGTCGGCGTGCCCTTCAAGGGCGTGAACGTGCTGGAGGATGGCGAGCTGCGCGATGGGATCAAGGAGTTCACCAACTGGCCGACCATCCCGCAGCTCTACGTGAAGGGCGAGTTCGTCGGCGGCTGTGACATCATCATGGAGATGTACCAGGCCGGCGAGCTGCAGGCGATGATGAAGGAAAAGGGCCTCGTCACCGCCGAGGCGTGAGCCGCCCGGCGTGACGGCGCCGTCCCGGCGCCGTCACGCCGCGCGCGCTACGGCTTGATCAGCGTGCCCGCGCCGCCATCGGTGAACAGCTCGCGCAGCACCGCGTGCGGCACGCGGCCGTCGAGGATCACCGCGCCCTGCACGCCGCGCTCGATGGCGTAGATGCAGGTCTCGACCTTCGGGATCATGCCGCCGGAGATCCAGCCGGCCTCGATGCCGGCCTTGACCTCGGCCACCGTCATCTCCGGCAGGAACCGCCCGTCGGCGCTCATCACGCCGCGCACGTCGGTCAGCATCAGCAGCCGCTCGGCGCGCAGCGCGCCGGCGATGGCGCCGGCCACCGTATCGGCGTTGATGTTGTAGGTCTGGCCGTCCGCGCCGACGCCCACGGGCGCCACCACCGGCACGATGTCGGCGCCAATCATCAGCTGCAGCACGCGGGTATCCACGCTCTCCGGCTCGCCGACGAAGCCGAGGTCGAGCACCTGCTCGTTGTTCGATCCGGGGGCGCGCATGCTGCGCATCAGCTTGCGCGCGCGGACCAGCCCGCCATCCTTGCCGGAGATGCCGACCGCGATGGCGCCGGCGCGGGTGATCGCCTCGGCCACCTGCTTGTTGACCGGGCCGGCGAGCACCATCTCGACGACGTCGAGCATCTCGGCATCCGTGACGCGCAGGCCCTGCACGAAGCTGGACGTCACGTTCAGCCGCTTGAGCATGGCGTTGATCTGCGGCCCGCCGCCATGCACCACCACGGGGTTCACGCCGACCTGCTCCAGCAGCGC
>JAIEOP010000203.1 GCA_019750465.1 Acetobacteraceae bacterium
CGCGACCGCGGCCGCATCGGCCTCGGGCGCGCGGGCGCGCGCCCTGGCGGGCAGGTCGAGGTCGGGCAGGCCGCGGGCGAAGGCCGCGCGCGTCCGTACCGCCGCGCGAGGTCCGCCGTTCAGCACCAGGCCGTTTCCGGTGGCGGCGACGAAGTCGCCGGGCGCGACCGTGGCGGTCATGCCACCATCTCCTCTTCCTTGCCGTCGCCGAGCTCGATGGAGCCCTGCGCAGCGAGGTCCTTGGCGGCGGCGACCACCACCGCCTGCGCCTCGTCGACGTCGCGCAGCCGCACGGCGCCGAGCCCCTGGATATCGTCCTTCAGCAGCCGTGCCGCGCGTTCGGTCATGTTGCGGAACACCATCTCGCGCATCCCCTCCGAGGCGCCCTTCAGGGCGAGCGCCAGCTTGTCCTTCTCCACCGCGCGCAGCAGCGCCTGGATGCCGGCGCCGTTGAGGCGGTTCAGGTCCTCGAAGGTGAACATCAGGCTGCGGATGCGCTCGGCGGCGTCGCGGTTGCGCTCCTCGAGCGCGGCGAGGATGCGCTGCTCGGCCTGGCGGTCGAGGTTGTTGAAGATCTCGGCCATCAGCTCATGCGCGTCGCGCCGCTGGCTGCGGGCGAGGTTCGACATGAACTCGGCCTTCAGCGTGCGCTCCACGCCGTCCAGGGCCTCCTTCTGGATGGTCTCCATGCGGAGCATCCGCATGACGACCTCCATCGAGAAGCTCTCGGGCAGCATCGCCAGCACGCGCGCGGCGTGCTCGGGGCGGATCTTGGTCAGGACGACGGCGACGGTCTGCGGGTATTCGTTCTTCAGGTAGTTCGCCAGCACGGCCTCGTTCACGTTGCCCAGCTTGTCCCACATGGTGCGCCCGGCCGGGCCGCGGATCTCCTCCATGATCTGCGCGACGCGCTCGCGCGGCAGGGTCTTCAGCAGCAGGCGCTCCGTGCTCTCGTAGCTGCCGACGAGGTTGCCGGCATGGCCGAGCTGCTCGGCGAATTCGCGGCACAGCGCCTCCACGGCGGGCGCGTCCACGGTGCCGAGCTTGGACATGGCGGCCGAGATGTCGCGGATCTCGTCCTCATGCATGCGGGAGAAGAGCGAGGAGGCGAGGTCCTCGGGCAAGGCCAGGATGACGGTCGCGGCCTTCTCCGGGCCAGTCAGGGGGCGCGCTGCCACGGCTCAGTCCTCCGGGCTGAGCCAGCGGCGCAGCACCGCCAGCGAGTCGTCGGGGTTGCTCTCCACCAGCCGCGTCAGGCCTTGCAGGGAGGAGGCGCGCATCTGGCCCTGCACATGCGCAAGCGTGACCATGGCCTCGGCTTCGGCATTGCCGCCATCGGGGGCCGGCAGGCCCGGCGCCATGCCCGGCCCGGCGCCGGCCAGGGCGGGTGCCCCGCCCCCTGCGGTGATTGCCGCCGCGGCTCCGTCGCCAGCCTGCACCAGCCCGCCGCCAGCCGCCGCCAGGGCGGGTGCCGGCGGCGCGAGCACAGCGGTCAGGCGCCCCACCATCGGCCGGCCGAGCAGCAGGATCGCCAGCAGCGCCACGAGTGCGAGCAGCGCGCTTTCGGTCAGCCGCGCCAGCATCGCCGGCGTGATGTCGAGCCCGAGCAGGCCGGCGGGTTCGGTGCCGCGCCCGTCATCGGCGGCGGCGAAGCGCATGGAGACGACCTCGACCTTGTCGCCGCGCCGCTCGTCGAGCCCCGCGGCGGCCCGCACCAGGGCGGCGATGCGGGTGAGCTCCTCCGGCGTGCGTTCGCGGATGCGCGGCGGGCCATCCGGCATCGGCTCGGCGACGCCATCCACCAGGACGGCGATCGAGATGCGGCGCACCACCGGATGCTCGCGCAGGGTGGCGCGGGTGGTGCGGCCGATCTCGAAATTCGTGGTCTCCTCCTGCCGGCTCTCCTGGCTGCCGCTGGTGCCCTGGGCCGCCGGGTCGGCGCCGGGCAGGTTCGTGGCGACCGATGTGGGCTGCGCGCCTTCCGAGTTGCGGCTGGTCTCGTTCGTGGATTGCGTGCTGCGCGCCACCTGGTTGTCGGGATCGAAGCGCTCCTCGCGCGTCTCGATGCGGTCGAAATCCATGTCGACGGTGGCTTCGGCGCGGACGCGGCCGGGCCCGAGGGTGCGTTCCAGCAATTCCTCGACGGCGCGGCCGATGCGCAGCTCCTGCGCGCGCCTGAGTTCCTCCTGCGTGGCGACGGCCCCGGCGCTGCCGGCCAGCGCCTGGCCGCCGCGCGCCAGCAGCTCGCCCCGGCTGTCGATGATCGAGATGTTCTGCGGCTTCAGGCCGGGCACCGCGGTCGCGACCAGGTGCAGCACCGCCTGCACGCCTTCCCGGTCCAGCCGGCCGCTGCCCTGCATGGCGAGCACGACGCTGGCCTGGGCCTCGCCGCGCTCGCGCGAGAAGGCCTCCCGCCGCGGCAGCACGAGGTGGACGCGGGCGGTGCGGACCCCGGAGAGGCCGCGGATGGTGCGCGCCAGCTCGCCTTCCAGGGCGCGCAGGCGGTTCACGTCCTGCTGGAAGGGGGTGGTGGTGAGGGATTCGCCGCGATCGAAGATCTCCCAGCCCACCCCGCCGCCGGCGGGCAGTCCCTCGCGCGCCAGCAGCAGGCGGACCCGTGCGACGTCCTCGAGCGGGACCAGCACCTGCGCGCCGCCGGCGCCGAGGCGGTGCGGGATGCGGGCGCGGTCCAGCGCGGCGACCACGGCCGCGGCATCACGCGGTTCCAACTCCCCGAAGAGGGGTGCCATCGGCGTGCTCGCCCCGCGCCAGGCCAGGGTGCCGACAAGGCCGAGCACCAGCAGCCCGACCGCGGCCAGCGCCGCCAGCCGCCGCGGCCCGAGCGCGCCTAGCCCGGAGAGCATGCCGCCCCCGCTGCCAGCGATCCGTCGATCTGCCGTTGCGCCCGCATCCTGCCGCGCCCGACTCCATCCAGGGTGATGCGGCCGCGCCCCCCGAGCGGGTGGGGCGACCTGACCCGGCAGAACATGCCGGGTCGGGCTTGCCACGGGGTTAACCGGGCGGCGAAGGCGTGACGCGCGCGCGGCGGCGGCGCGGTTTACACGGTCCTGTCACCTTGATATTGCGCGGCGCACGGTCGGGCGCACACGGTCGGGCCGGCGCGCGTCCGCACGGCGCGGCGTCGCCGAGGCCCCGCCGGGCGCGCGTGCAAGGGACACTTCCACCGATGAAGATCGTCGCCTGCAACAGCAACCGCCCGCTGGCGGAGGCCATCGCGGCCTTCCTTGGCCTGCCGCTGACCAGCGCCTCCATCCGGCGCTTCGCCGACCTCGAGGTGTTCGTCGAGATCCATGAGAACATCCGCGGCGAGGATGTCTTCGTGGTGCAGTCAACCTCCTACCCGGCGAACGACAACCTGATGGAGCTGCTGATCACGCTGGATGCGCTGCGCCGCAGCAGCGCGCGGCGGATCACCGCGGTGCTGCCCTATTTCGGCTATGCGCGGCAGGACCGGCGCAGCGGGCCGCGCACGCCGATCAGCGCCAAGCTGGTGGCCAACCTGATCACCGCGGCAGGCGCCAACCGGGTGCTGACCATGGATCTGCACGCGGCGCAGATCCAGGGCTTCTTCGACATCCCGGTGGACAACCTGTTCGCCGCGCCGCTGTTCAGCCGCGACATCACCGAGCGCTACCAGGGCCGCGACCTGATGGTGGTCTCCCCCGATGTCGGCGGCGTGGTGCGGGCGCGGGCGCTGGCGGCGCGGCTGCACACGGACCTGGCCATCATCGACAAGCGGCGCGAGCGGGCGGGTGTTTCGGAGGTGATGAACGTGATCGGCGATGTCGAGGGGCGGCACTGCATCCTGGTGGACGACATCGTCGATTCCGGCGGCACGCTGTGCAACGCGGCCGAGGCGCTGGTCCGCAACGGCGCCAACGGCGTGAGCGTCTATGTCACGCACGGGGTGTTCTCGGGCGGCGCCGTGGCGCGGGTGGGCGCGGCGCCCATCGAGATGATGACGGTGACCGACAGCATCGGCGCGACCGAGGCGGTGCGGCTGTCGCAGAACATCCGCCAGATCTCGATCGCGGCGCTGATGGCGGAGGCGATGCGGCGGATCTCGGAGGAGAGCTCCGTGTCGTCGCTGTTCCACTAGGCGGCGGGGTGGGCATGCGGAAAGGGCCAGGTCCCCGGGGGATCCGGCCCTTCGCTCTCTCGGGGGTGGCCTGGGCGGCGCTGCGCCGCCCGCTTCAGCCGGCCCGGGCGGCCCGGCGGCCGAGCAAGCCGAGACCTGCGAGGGCGGCTCCGAACAGCGCGAGGCTCATCGGCTCAGGCACCACGACGCCGCCGTTTTCGAAGATGGTGCCGCTCCCATTCGCGCCCGGCCCGACCGACTGGAAACGGGCCACGAAGTTGTCAAGCGAGAGGCCGCTACCGAAGGTGCCGTCGATTGCGAACACGATGGTATCGTTGCCGCCCTCGCCGATGCCGCCGCCACCGCCGCCCGAGCAGGTGGGGCCTACGCGGAGGCAGATATCCACGACATTGCCACCGCTGATCTGGGTGTTGATACTTGCGCCCCAGTCCGAGTCCGACTCTGTGACGCCGGAAATCGTGCGGTTCGCGTCCGGCAGGATGTCGAAGCCGAAGCTGACGATGCGGTTGGTCCCAGGCTGCGCCGCCGGCGTGGTGTTGTTCAGCATGAGCGAGATGGCGATCTGCGTCGCCGTCACCGAGGTGACTGTGAAATTCGCCGTCGCCGAGAGATTCGCCCCAGCGACAGTGCCGGCGAGGTTCACCGACGCCGCCTGCGGATAGGGCCCGGTCAGCAGAATGGCGGCTTCGGCATGCGTTGCGCCGAACAGCGCCACGGCACCGATTGCAAGGCCGCCAAGGGTTCTGGTCATGCCAGGCATCAGGCGCATCATGGTGGTCCCTTGACGATAGGTGTGCGGAGGCCGCGCTTCGAGCAGGTTCCGAGCAAGCGATGTGCCAAGTTCATAACTCGTTGATCCGCAGCACGAAAATGGCCGGGTCGCGCGCCTGGCGACCCAACCTGTAAGCGTGGCCGACGGATAGATCACAGTGGCATGGAATGCCGCCAAATCGACAGGAGGACAGTCTGGCGCGACCATGGCCGATGACTGCGGATCGGCAGCAGTCTCCCTGCCACCGCCGGCCGCAACGCCGCGTGTTCGCGCAGCGGGCCAGGGGAATCGTTACAACTCTACTGCAGCGTGTGAATCAAGGGTGTCATCAACTGAGAATTTTCGGAAAGGTGGCGCTCCCCAAAATCCGCTGGATGCTCAGTGGCAGCGGTCCTGCCGATTTATACCGAAAATTTTTACGGACTCGCCGCAACGCCTGCTACAGCTCCCCGCGGCAAGGGGCGCCGCCGCCGCCGCCGCCGCCCGCCAGCCGGTCACATCTTCCCGCTTGCGGAACGCATCCGCCTCGCCGACCTTGCCGCCTCCCCAGGAAGGATCCGTCCCATGAAGCTCTTCTACGCCCCCGGCGCCTGCTCGATCGGCATCCACGTGCTGCTCGAGGAGATCGGCAAGCCCTACGAGGCCGTGCCCGTCAACCTGCGCGAGGGCGCGCAGTTCAAGCCGGAGTTCACCGAGGTGAACCCGAAGTCCAAGGTGCCCACCCTGGTGCGCGACGACGGCGCGGTGCAGACCGAATACCCCGCCATCGCCGTCTGGCTCGCCGCCACCAACCCCGAGGCCGGCCTCATGCCGAAGACCCCCGAGGCGATGGCCCGCGCGCTGGAGGCCACCGACTACTGCGTCGCCACCATGCACATGCAGGGCTTCGGCCGCATCTTCCGCCCCGCCGCTTTCGCGCCAAGCGAGGCCGACCACCCGGCGGTGCGGGCGCGCGGCGAGGAGATCTTCTCGAAGGGCCTGGCGCTGCTCGACAAGCAGCTCGAAGGCAAGGAATGGATCGCCGGCGAATTCTCCTTCGCCGACAGCGCGCTCTACTACGTCTGCTTCTGGTGGAACGGCCGGCTCAACAAGGCGCTGCCGCCCAATGTTGCCGCGCATTACGCGCGCATGAACGCCCGCCCCGCCGTGCAGCGCACGCTGAAGGCCGAGGGGCTGGCCTGACGCGGCGCGGTGCCGGCCGGCCGGCCGGCCGCCTGCCGCC
>JAIEOP010000345.1 GCA_019750465.1 Acetobacteraceae bacterium
TGGCCCCGGCGGCCGGCCCGGCGGCGGGCCGGCGGGCGCCGGGTTCACCGGCTGGCCCGGGCGCACCCGCTGCAGCCCCTCGCTGATCACGCTCTCGCCGCCCTGCAGGCCCTGCTCGATGACCGCCTGCTCGGCGCTGCTGCGCCCGAGCGTGACGTTGCGCCGCTCCGCCCGGTTCTCGGCGCCGACCACGAAGACATAGGTGCCGCCCTGGTCCTGCAGCACCGCGGCGCGGGGGATGACGATGGCCTGCACCGGCTCCGCGCCCTCGACGAGGACGGAGACGAATTGCCCGTCGATCAGCTCGCGGTCGCCGGGCTGGCCGGGGCGCGTCGGGCCGCGCAGCGGGTTGGGCATCAACGCGCGCACCAGGATGGTGTCGGTGTTGCGGTCGATCTGCGGATCGACGAAGTCGATGCGCCCGGCCTGCGGATAGAGCCGCCCATCGGTCAGCCGGATGCGCACCACCGCCGCCTGCGTGCCGCCGCGCCCCTCGTAGCGGTTGCGCAGCTCGGTGGCGGCGCGGGCGGAGACGGTGAAGGCGACGCGCATCGGGTCCTGGCTGACGATGGTGGCCAGCGGCTCGGTCAGGGTCGGGGAGACGACGTTGCCGGGCGTCAGGCTGGCGCGGCCGATCTTGCCGTCGATCGGGGAGAAGATGTCGGTGTAGCCGAGGTTGATCTCGGCCACCCGCACCTGTGCCTGGGCGCCGAGCAGCGCGGCATTGGCGGTGCGCTCCTGCGCCTGGGCATTGTCCAGCGCCACCTGGGTGCCGGCCCCGGTGGCACGCAGCTCGCGCGCGCGGGCGAGGGCGACGCGGGCATTCTCGAGCTGCGCGACGGCCGAGGCGACGTTGGCGCGGGCCTGTTCGAGCTGCGCCTCGAAGGGCGCGCGCTCGATGCGGAACAGCACGTCGCCGGCCCGCACCTCCTGGCCCTCGGTGAAGGCGCGCTCCTGGAGGAAGCCGGTGACGCGGGCGCGGATGTCCACGCGGTTCACCGCCTCGATGCGGCCGACGAACTCCGTGCTCTCGGTCACCGGCTTGCGCTCCGCCTTGACCACGCCGACGGCGGGCGGGCCCTGCGGGCCGAATTGCGCCTGGGCCACCGGCGCGGCGGCGAGGGCGAGCAGGATCGTCAGGGCCAGGGTGTGGCGGCGGAGCATCGGGGCGGATAGGGTCCATCGCGGCGGCGGGCGCACTCTGCACCAGCACCGGCGCGGACGCATCTGATGTCTGCGCAGGATGGCGCAAGGCGGCCATGCGGCTTTCTTGACACTGGCGCCGGGCTCCGGGAAGCTGCCCGCGAAGCCGCAGGCAATTGCGGCATGCGCGCCGCGGCATGCGCGCCTCGGCGTGCGTGGGGTAAGCGTGCGCGGGGTCGGCGTGCGCGGGGTAAGCGTGCGCGGGGTCAGGGAGGATCGGATGCGTCTCACTCGGCGGCAGGCGGCGGCGGGCCTCACGGCGGCGGCGATGATTCCCGCGGCGTTCCGCGCGGACGCGCAGGGGCGCGTCTTCAAGATCGGGGTGATCTACGACTACTCGGGCCCGCTGGCCGGCGGCGGCTCCGCGCTGCACGCGCTCGGCGCCAAGATCATGATCGACCACTTCATCGCCCAGGGCGGCGTCGAGGGCTACCGCATCGAGGCGATCTACGCCGACGCGCAGAGCAAGCCCGAGGTCGCCATCAACGAATCGGTGCGGCTGATCGAGCAGGAAAAGGTCGACATGCTGCTCGGCTTCTTCTCCTCGGCGCAGTGCGTGCCGGCGGCGGCGCGCATCGAGCAGCTGCGCAAGTTCATGTGGATCACCACCTGCATCGCCTCGACGGTGCTGGAGAACCGCAACCTCCGCTTCGTCTTCCGCACGCAGCCGGCGGGGCGGCAGTTTGGCGAGGCCTCGACCGACTTCATCGCCGCCCATGCGAAGGAGAAGTTCGGCAAGGATCCGAAGGACACCGCCGTCGCCATCATCTACGAGGACGGCGCCTATGGCGTGGACGTCTCCCGCGGCAACGAGGAGGGGGCGAAGCGCCACGGGCTGAAGATCGCGCTGAAGGAGGGCTATTCGGCGACCGCGCCCGACCTCTCGGCGCTGGTCACCAAGCTGCGCCGCGCCCGGCCGGACGTGATCCTGCACACCGGCTACAACCCGGACATCACGCTGTTCCTGCGCCAGGCGCGCGAGGGCGGGCTGCGCTTCCGCGCCCTGGTCGGGCACGGCGCCGGCTACGGCGTGCCGGACAAGCTGCGCGAGGCCTTCGGCAACGACGTGGTCGGCTTCTTCAACGTCGATCCGATCTCGATCTGGCAGGCCAACCCGGCGGCCCTGGCGCCCGGCCTGGCCGACATGGTGCGCACCGTCGGCGAGGCCTATGACAAGGCCCAGCCCGGCACCACGGTGCGCTCCGCCCATGTCGGCATGGCGGCCTCCAACACCTACGTCTTCTTCACGCAGGTGCTGCCGCGCGCCATCCGGGAATATGGCGGCGTCGATGCCGAGGCGCTGCGCAAGGCCGCGCTCGATGTCGACCTGCCGGAGGGCGGCACCATGCTCGGCTTCGGCGTGCGCTTCAACGGCGACGGCGCGATGGCCGGGCAGAACGGGCGCGCCTTCCCGGTGATCGTCGAATACACCGCCGAGGGCACCGACGTGGTCTGGCCGCGCTCCCAGGCGAAGCGGGCGGCGAACCTGCCGCTGCCGGCCGGCAACCCCTACGCGCTGCGCTAGCCGAACCGCTGCATGCTCGCTGTCGAGGGGCTGACCAAGCGGTTCGGCGGCTTCACCGCCGTCAGCAGCGTGTCGTTCAGGGTCGAGGAGGGCGAGATCCTCGGCCTGATCGGCCCGAACGGGTCGGGCAAGAGCACGATCTTCAACATGCTCTCCGGCACGCTGGCGCCGAATGCCGGCACGATCCGGTTCCAGGGGCGCGAGATCGGCGGCAGCGCGCCGCATGCCATCATCCGCTCCGGCATCGGCCGCACCTTCCAGATCCCGCGCCCGTTCCGCCGCCTCTCGATCCTGGAGAACGCGACGCTGGCCGGCTACTACGGCGGCGGCGGCGTGCTGGGCACGGCGGCGCGGCGCGCGGCGGAGGCGGCGGCGCACCGGGCGCTGGTCACCGTCGGGCTGCCGACCGACCCCGGCGCGACGGTCGATGGGCTCGGCGCCGCCGGGCTGAAGAAGCTGGAGCTGGCCAAGGCGCTGGCCACGCGGCCCAGGCTGCTGCTCGCCGACGAGAGCCTCGGCGGCCTCGACGAGCACGAGATGGAGCAGGCGGCGGACATGCTGCGCCGCATCCGCGCCGAGCTCGGCATCACCATCATCTGGGTCGAGCACATCATGGGCGTGCTGATGCGCGTGGTCGATCGCGTCATGGTGCTCGACCACGGCGAGAAGATCGCCGAGGGGCTGCCGGCGGAGGTGGTGCGGCACCCGCGGGTGATCGAGGTCTATCTCGGCGCCGACGCGGACGCGGCGCACGAGGCCGCGTCGGCGGGGCGCGCCTGATGCTGAAGCTGACATCCGTGGATGCCGGCTATGGCAGCTTCCAGGCGCTGTTCGGCGTCTCGCTGGAGGTGAACCTCGGCGAGGCGGTCGGCGTCATCGGCCCGAACGGCGCCGGCAAGACCACGCTGATGCGCGTGATCTCCGGCCTGATCCGCCCGCGCGCCGGCACCATCGCCTGGCAGGGTACCGACCTCGGCAGCGTGCCCGCGCACCGCATCGTCGAGCTCGGCATCGCGCACGTGCCGGAGAACCGCCGCCTGTTCCCGCGCATGACGGTGGAGGACAACCTCCGCATGGGCGCCTTCATCCCCGGCGCCCGCGCCCGCTTCGCCGAGCGGCTGGACTTCGTCTACGACCTGTTCCCCCGCATGCGCGAGCGCCGGAACCAGATGGCCGGCACCATGTCGGGCGGCGAGCAGCAGATGTGCGCCATCGGCCGCGCCCTGATGTCGGACCCCAAGATCCTGCTGATGGACGAGCCCTCCGCCGGCCTCGCCCCGGTGATCGTGCAGCAGGTGTTCGAGCTGGTGCGGCGCATCCGCGCCTCCGGCCTCACCGTGCTGATCGTCGAGCAGAACGTGCAGCAGGTGCTGCGCGTGGTGGACCGCGCCTACCTGCTGGATGCCGGCACCACCCGCCTGAGCGGCACCGCCGCCGAGCTCGCGGCGAACGACAGCGTGCGCGAGGCCTATCTCGGCATCTAGACCGCAACGGGGGACCGCCGGATGGGCGCCATCTTCGACATCTACCTGCTGGAGGCGCTGATCAACGGCCTGCTGCTCGGCGGCGTGCTGGCGCTGCTGGCGCTCGGGCTGAACCTGGTGTTCGGCGTCATCGACGTGGTCTGGATCTGCTATGCCGAGCTGGTGATGGTCGGCATGTACGCGATGTACTACCTGGTCAGCGTGTACGGATGGCCGTTCTGGGCGGCGGTGCCGGCCTGCATCGCCACGGTCGCCGTGCTCGGACTGCTGCTGCACGTGCTGGTGATCGCGCCGCTGCTCGGCGCGCCGCCGATCAACCAGCTGCTGGCCACCGGCGGCGTGCTGTTCTTTCTCCAGAGCTTCGCCACCGTCGCCTTCGGCATCGAGTTCCGCAACCTCGGCCTGCGCCTGCCGGTCATCGAGATCGGCGACATCTTCGTCAGCTACGCCCGCCTGCTCGCCTTCGGCTGCGCGCTGGCGGGCATGGTCGCGGTCTACCTGTTCCTGACGCGCAGCTATGTCGGCACGGCGATCCGCGCCATCTCCCAGGACCGCGAGATCATGGCGCTGATGGGGGTGGACACGCGGCGCATCTATCTCATCACCTCGGCGGTGGGGGGCGGCCTGGCGGGCCTCGCCGCCTGCCTGCTGGTGCTGCAGTACGACGTGCACCCCTTCGTCGGCCTGTCCTTCGGGCCGATCATCTTCATGATCTGCGTCATGGGGGGCTTGGGCAACATGGTCGGCGGCTTCGTCGCCGCCTTCATCTTCGCCGAGCTGATCTCGGTGGGCGGCCTCTTCCTCGACCTGGAATGGGGCTACGTCTTCGCCTTCGTCTTCTTCATCGCCATGATGTTCGTCCGCCCCGCGGGCCTGCTGGCGAGGCGCGCATGAGCGCGGGGATGAAGGCGGGCCTGCCCTGGCTGCTGCTCGGCGCGGCGCTGGTCGCGCTGCCGCTGGTCTATGCGGAGCCCTATCCGCTGCACATCATCATCGTCATCCTGATCTGGTCCTTCGCCTATACCTCCTGGAGCGTGATGGGCCGCTTCGGCCTGGTCTCGCTCGGCCATGGCGGCTTCATGGGGGTGGGGGCCTACGTCACGGCGCTGGCGTGGAACAACTGGGGCCTCACGCCCTGGCTCGGCATCCCGCTGGCGCTGCTCTGCGCGGCGGCGCTGGCGGTGGTGGTGGCCTGGCCGTGCTTCCGTTTCCGCATCACCGGCCACTACTTCGCGCTGGTGACGCTGGCGCTGTCCGGCATCGTGCTGCAGGTCATCACGGCGACGCGCGACATCACCGGCGGCTCGCTCGGCTACACGCCGGAGCGCATCCAGGGCGGCTCGGCCCTGCTCGCCTTCCAGTTCACTGACAAGGTCACCTGGTACTACATCGCGCTCGCCGTCTGGGCGGCCGGGCTGATCATCTGGTTCGCCGTGCAGCGCAGCATGATCCGCTACGCGCTGGAGGCGATCTCGGAGGACGAGGACGCCTCGGCCGCGGCCGGCGTCAACGTCACCTTCGAGAAGCTGAAGATCACCGTGCTCTCGGCGGTGATGACGGCAATGGCCGGCGCGCTGTACTGCCAGTACCAGATGTTCATCTCGCCGGACACGGTCAGCGGCATCTCGATATCCCTGCAGATCGTCTTCGCGGTGGTGGTGGGCGGCATCTACGTGGCGCTGGGCCCGACGGTCGGCGCCGTCATCACCATCCTGCTGGCCGAGACGCTGCGCATCTTCTTCGGCCCGGCGGCGGTGGGGTGGGACAACCTGATCTACGGGCTGCTGCTGGTGCTGTTCATCATCTTCCTGCCGAAGGGCATCGTCGGCAGCCTGGCCGATCTCGGCCGGGCGACGCCGCGGCCGGCGGGCGTGGCGGCGGTGCGGGACCGGCCGGCCTGAACGGCGCGCCGGCTCCGCCGGG
>JAIEOP010000204.1 GCA_019750465.1 Acetobacteraceae bacterium
GCGGGCCGCGTCCGCGGCCTCGGCGCGCCATCTGGCGCGCCGCATGGGTCAGCCTTTGACCGAGTTGGTATCAGGCCACGGGCACGACAGATCGCCGCGAATTCGGCAAGCTCCTGCTCGGGCACCGCGGCGAGTTCGGCGCCTTCCCGTACGACGTCAGCGGATTCCGTATCGGCCTGCGAGCTGACGGAAACGAACTCGCCGGCCGCCATGGACAGCGCGCCGGCCGTGAGGCCGGCCACGCCGGCGAGCAGCACCGCCTGCGGTGACGGATCGGCAGCGGCGACGCCGACCGCGAGGCTGGCCGTGGACACCAGCCCGCCATTCGCGCCGAGCACCGCGGCACGAAGCCAGCCCAGATGTTCCACGCGATGCCGTTCCGGCGCGTGCCGCGTCGACTTCTTGCTGGGCAAGGTTCTTGCCGGGCAAGGATGGAAACCCCTACCGAAGGTCGGATGCGCTGCGTGCCGTTGTGTCCGCAACGTCATTGGGCTGACAGGTTGTCCTGCGTGCCGCGTGCCGGCTCGTTTCGAAGCAGCCGAAGCCGCAGCGTTGCGCGCAATCCCGGATTCGCATCCTCCAGCGCGAGCACCGCGCCATGCAGGTCCGCGACCGCCTGAACCAGGGCCAGTCCGAGGCCGGTGCCGGGGGTGGACCGGCTCTCGTCCAGCCGCACGAAGGGGCGGCACACCCGTTGCCGGTCAGCCCGAGGGATGCCCGCGCCCCGGTCCTCCACGCCCGCAACGACATCGCCGTCCTCGCGCGTCAGCGTGACCCGCACGGCGGCTTGCGCCGGCGTATGCCGGAAGGCGTTCTCGATCAGGTTGACGAAGACCTGTTGCACCAGCTCCCGGTCGCCGCGCACCCGCAAACCGGGCGCGATCCCGATGGAAAATGGCCGCCCATCATCCTCGGCGGTGGGCGCCAGTGCATCGGCCACGTCGCCGAGCGCCACCGAGAGATCGACCTCGGCGAAGCTCGCGCGCCGCTCCCCGGATTCGATCTGCGCGATCCGCAGCAGGGCGGCGAAGACGCCCAGGACCTCGTCGATATCGGCGATGGCGCGATCCACCACCGCGCGCGGCACCTGACCGCCGGCGGCGCCGCGCGAGGCGCGTTCCAACCGCTGGCGCGTCCGCGCGAGCGGCGTGCGCAGGTCGTGCGCGATGTCGCCGGTCACCTGGTTCAGCCGGGCCAGCGCGCCCTGCAGGCGGGCCAGCGTGGCATTGACCGCGCCGGCCAGCGCATCGAACTCGTCGCCCTCCGCCCGGGCGGGCAGGCGCCTGGTCAGGTCGCCCTCGGCCACCGCGGCCAGCGCGTCATTCATGCCGGCCGCGCGGCGCTGCACGGAACGTCCGAGCAGCACGCCGCCCAGGATCGACAGCAGCACCGCGATCGCGCCCGCGATCAGGATGGCGCGGATGATGGTCTCCTCGAGCTCCTCCAACTGCCGCTGGGGACGCGCAACGGGCAGGAGGGCGCCACCGGGGATCGTGACGCCCAAACCGAGGACATTGTCGCCGGCGTGCTCGCCCTGGTCGATCACGAAAGACCGCCAGCCGACATCCGGCATCGTCGGGACGATGTTGCCGGTGATCAGCCGGCGATCGCGGTCCAGCAAGGCGTACAGGGTTCGGCCGGCCGTATCGGCGGCCACGCGCCCTTCGAGCTGCCGCGCCAGGACGGCGAGGCCGCCTTCCGCCGCGCTCATGACAAGGCTTCGCGCCTCCGTCGCAATAGCCTCTTCCGCCGCACGGCGTTCGTAGACCGTGGTGACGACATAGACGGTGCCGAGGATGGCGAGCGAGGCCAGCAGCGTCAGCCCTGCATGCAGCAGCCCCGCGCGGCCGGCACTGGTGCGGATGGGTGCCGCCGGCAGCCGCGCGGCCTCAGCCAGGCGCACGGATCACATACCCCGCGCCCCGCACGGTCTGGATCAATTCGGCCCCGAAGCCGCGGTCGATCTTGGCGCGCACCCGGCTGACATGGGTCTCCACCACATTGGTCTGCGGGTCGAAGTGGAAGTCCCAGACCGCCTCCAGCAGCATGGTGCGGGTGACCACCTGCTCGGCATGGCGCAGCAGGTATTCCAGCAGCCGGAACTCGCGCGGCTGCAGCTCGATACGGCGGCCGCCACGCGACACGGTGCGGCGGATCAGGTCCATCTCCAGATCGGCGACCCGCAGCACGGTGGCCTCGCCGCTGACCGGGGGCGGCGGGCCAGCGCATTCACGCGGGCCAGGAGTTCGGCAAACGCGAAGGGCTTCACCAGGTAGTCGTCGGCGCCGGCGTTCAGCCCGTCGACGCGGTCGGCGACGCCGCCGCGCGTGGTCAGCATGAGCACCGGCGTGCCGATGCCCGCGGCGCGGATCGTCCGCAGGATACCGACGCCGTCCAGCCCGGGCAGCATGCGGTCGAGGATCATCAGGTCGTAGGTTTCCCCGGCGGCGAGGAACAGCCCATCCTTGCCCGTCAGCGCCTTGTCCACCACGTGGCCCGCCTCGGTGAGGCCCTGCGCCACATAATCCGCTGTCTCCGCGTCATCCTCCACCACCAGGATCTTCATGGCCCATGGTCCTTCAAGAGCGGATTGCGCGGCGCCACGGCAGCGCGGCGGAACCGGCCGGCGGTATCCGATCCGCGCCGCATGCTCCGGACCGCATCCTCATCCCAGCGCGGGATGCGTTCGACTTCGCTCACGCCTTCCGCGCTGGCTTCTTCTTGTCGCACGATTCAGGCGTTTCGGCGGTTCCGCCTCAAGCCATCGCGCCCTAAGCAGGCTTTCGTGGCTTGGCCCACACGTCGTGCGGTCCAAGCGCCTGAAATGCAAGCCTGCTTAGGCTCCTGTTCGGGCGCAAACCTCCAGAGGTTTGCTTAGCCTGGATGCCGCCCTGCCCGCTGGGGGAGCAGCAGGACGCAGGCAAGGATGAACGCCGCCAGGACCGCCGAGGCGGAGAAGCGGTCCAGTGCGAGGCCGCCCTGGGACAGCGGCTTGTCGAGCAGGTCGCCCACCGTCGCTCCCAGCGGCCGCGTGAGGATGAACGCAGCCCAGAACAGCAAGGTGTGCGAAACTTTCCCGTAGAAGTAGACCAGCGCGACCACGGCCAGTGCCGCAGCGAAGACGAGTGCGCCGCCTTCGTAGCCAAGCCCGGTCGAATCGGCCATCCAATCGCCGAGGGCCGTGCCCAGGGTCTGCGACAGCATGATCGCCGCCCAGTAGAATCCCTCGGCTTTCGGTGAAGTCACCGTATCGACGGAGACCGAGCCGAGCGTCCGGTACCAGAGTCCGAGCGTCGCCATGAGAAGCACGAACAGAATGGATGACCCGCCCACGTAGCCGATGCCCAGGGAACGGTCGAAGAAATCGGCCATCGTGGTGCCGGCGGTCGTGCTCGCCACGATCACCGCCCAATAGAGCAAGGGGTGGAAGCGCTTCGCGGAGATCTGCATGACGGCGGTCGCGATGAATACGCTGGCGAAGATGGCGGTACCGATCAGGTATCCGAGCTGCATCGACATGGTCACGGCGTCGCCGGCCGTCTCGCCCAGGGTCGTCGCGGCGATCTTGATGATCCAGAAGACAAGCGTGACCTCCGGGACCTTGCTCAGCCCGCCCTTCAGAGTTTCATCCATCGCGCGCTCCCTTCCGACGATAGCCAGCCGTTCCGCGGCAGCGCGTCCCGGGCGCCTGGTGCGCCAGGCGGACTATCGCGCGCCCCGGTTCGCGGGCACCTGCCCGGACCTATACGGAAGGGTGAGGGTGCCGCGGTCCATCGAGGCACGCCTCGATCCGCGCCTATCCGGCGTGCAGCCTCGCGATCCCGTCCGACCGCCGGGCATCGGGCCGATCCCGCAGCGGCGCGGTGATCTCCAACCCGGCCTTGAAGCGGCCTGGTGTCCTTTCCCCGTTGGGCGGAACCCCCGGAGTAACCGATCGGTATAGACGCGGCCAAAGTGCCGCTCGCGCATCCGGCACCTGATGCCGGCAGCACCGCGCAGCGCGGCGCGATGCAGCCTTCCGGAGACAGGCCATGACCGAAACATGCTCTGGCGCCACCCCGGCGCGACCACCCGCCGCGCGAAGCTGGACCGACGGCCCAGGCATGGCGATGCTGAACAAGGTGCCGGAGGTCACGCTGGCCTTCTGGATCATCAAGATCCTGGCCACCACCGTCGGCGAGACCGGTGCCGACTTCATCGCCGTGACGCTGGACTTCGGCCTGAACGGCACCTCGATCATCATGGGCCTGATGTTGGCCGGGGTGCTGGCATTGCAGCTCCGCGCCCGGCGCCACGTGCCCTGGATCTACTGGCTCACCACGGTGCTGGTCAGCATCGCCGGCACGCTGGTGACCGACAACATGGTGGACAACCTCGGCGTCACCCTGCCGATGGCGACCACCATCTTCGCCGCGGCACTCACCGCGACCTTCGCCGCCTGGTACGCGAGGGTGCCGTCGCGGGTGTGGTGGGAAAGTGGGGTGGCGTAGTCTCCGGCTTGTTCAACGAGCCATGACCGGCGTTGGTGCGCCGGCGGAGACCACGCCATGGACAAGGATCGCGGCAAGGGGCCTGCCGAGCCGGCGCTGTTTGCCGGAGAGGCCTGGTTCGACCCGATCGAGACCGGGGTGCGGGGCCGGATCCGCGGCCTGATTGAGGAACTGGTGGAGCAGGAGCTCGAGGCGGCGCTGGGACGCGGGCGCTATGAGCGGGTCGGCGGGACCGGCGGGCATCGGCATGGCCACCGCAGGCGGCAGCTGACGGGTTCTTTCGGGCCGGTCGAGCTCGCGGTGCCGCGGGCGCGGCTGCGGGAGGCGGACGGCAGCACGCGGGAGTGGCGCAGCGCCGTGCTGCCGCGCTACGCCCGGCGGACGCGCCAGCTCGAGGCGCTGATCGCGGGTGCCTACCTGGCCGGGACCAACACGCGCCGGGTGCAGCGGGCGCTGGGGGCGTTGTTCCGGGGCGCGGTGGGCAAGGATGTGGTCAGCCGGGCCTGGCGCAAGGTGAAGACCGATTGGGACGCTTGGGGCCGGCGTGGCTTGGCGGGCGAGGATGTCGTCCGGGTCGGACGCAGCGCGTCCAACCCTGGACGGCACCGTGGTGCGGGTCCGGCTGGACCGCAAGGCCACCTCGATCTCGTTGCTGGTGGTCCTCGGCGTGCGCCGGGACGGGCAGAAGGTGCTGCTGGCATCGTGACGTGGACACCTACCGCCGTAGCCATGCGGCGATGAATTGGGCAGTCGGGACCACCATCGGCATTTCGAACGCGACGAAGCACGTTCTGAGGAAGCTGGGCCGGGTGGGATTCGGCGACGTGTTCGCCAATGACATCGCCTGCGGCAATCTGCGATGCGGCTGGCCCATCAACGGCCGCGAGGTGATGGTTGAGGTAGCACCGGACAATCTGTGGTTGCTGTCCGACCTGGTTGAAGAGGCGGCCCGCTATTGGGCTGAGAAGGTCGCCGCGCTGCCAAATCAGCCCTGACGCCCCGACCCGGATCGGCTTGGACAGGGCGCTAATACCAGCTCGCCCAGACACTGACACACGCCCAATCCCGGGTTCCGATGGAGCGGATGCGCCCGGGGTCGCTGATGAGGAAGTCCCCCGCGCTGACGCAGGCCTCGACGATGGCGTCGTAGGTATCCCAGACCTGGGCGGAGAGCTTGTTTGCGCGCAGGAATGCCCAGACATTCTCCATTGGGTTTCAGCTCGGGGCTGTACGGCGGCAGATGGAGCGGGGTGATGTTGGTCGGCACGCGCAGACGCTTGCCGCACCGATGCCAGCCGGCGCGGTCCATCAGCAGGACGGCTTGCGCTCCGGGCGCGACCTGGTTGCTGATCTCGGCCAGGTGCGCGTTCATCGCCGCCGCGTTGGCCACCGGCGTGATCACCGCGGCGCCGACGCCACGCGCCGGGCAGATCGCGCCGAACAGGTAGGCCGAGCTGTGCCGGTTATCGCGCACCATCGCCGGGCGCGAGCCGACCGGTGCCCAGACATAGGCCAGGCTGCCCTGCTGCCCCACCCTGGCTTCGTCCTGGAACCAGAGCTCGATGGGCGTGCCGGCGGTGCAGCCGAGCAAGGCGGCCTTCAGCAGGGCGGGGAAGTTTTTTTCTAGGCCGGCAAAGCTTGCTGCTCTCGTGCGTTGACGTGGTCGGATCCCTGGCTGCGGGAGGCGCGGGATGGCGCGG
>JAIEOP010000290.1 GCA_019750465.1 Acetobacteraceae bacterium
CCGGCGGCGTGACCGGCCCGCGGGTGGGGCGCGCAGGTCCCGTGACGGCCGCGGCCGCGCGGCGGTTGCCATCGGCGGTGCGGGCCTGGACAGGGCGCGCGCGTTAGCGCGGGATGCGTTGAGGCAGAGTCGCCGCAAACGCTGAATCCCGCGACCCAGCACAGGCAGGAGCGTGTTGCGTGAGCGCATGCGAACGCAATAAGCTCCAGCACGGGACGGGGTGCGGCGCCAGCCGGACGTCCGCGGATGTTTCACCGCGGACGTTTCCAGGCAGTGCGCCTGCGCGCGGAGGCGCAGGCCGTCCGCGACGCCGCGCCCATGCTCAACCGTCGTGTTGATCGCCAACAGTTGCCCGCCCGGGCTGCCGCACCTGACGCGGACGCCGACCGTATCGGGTGCGGCCTGGCCGAGCCTGGAGCGGCCGACGCCTCGGTGGGCTGTCAAGGCGGTCCACCGAAGCGGCGATGAGCTGCTCCCGATCCCTGTCCCGGCTCCATGCCTGAAGGGCCCGGGGCCTGGAGGACCCGGGCGACCGGACAGGACTGCCGCCGTCGTGGCCGCATGCGGCAGCCGCCGCCGCGGCGCCCAGGATTCCGCGCCTTGCACCCCCCTGCCCCTTGGGCTAGGCCGCCCCCGCCAGCCATGGTAAGCCCGCCCGCAGGCCCGGGAGAGGGGCCGCCGGGCTGCGACCAGCGCCTTATCCGCAGCGCCCCATCCACGGAGACCACACGGCCATGAGCGAATCCACCGCCGAGAAGGTGAAGAAGATCGTCGTTGAGCACCTCGGCGTGGACGAGGCCAAGGTGACGCCGGAAGCCTCCTTCATCGACGACCTCGGCGCCGACAGCCTCGACACCGTGGAACTCGTCATGGCCTTCGAGGAAGCCTTCGGCGTGGAGATCCCGGACGACGCGGCCGAGAAGATCACCACGGTGAAGGACGCCATCGAGTACATCGAGACCCACAAGGCGGCCTGACCAGGCCCGGTCCCCTCTCGAGCAGCGGAGAGTCCGAAGCGTGTTCGCGAATGGCGCCGCGCCGCGGCGTGTGGTCGTCACCGGCATGGGCATCTGCTGCCCGCTCGGCGTCGGCGTGGAGCATGTGTGGCGCCGGCTGACCGCCGGCGAGAGCGGCATCGCCGCCATCCAGTCCTTCGATGTCAAGGAACTGCCGGCGAAGATCGCCGGCCAGGTGCCCATCGGCACGCGCGCCGGGGGTGGGCTCGACCTGGCCGAATTCGTGCCGGTGAAGGACCAGAAGAAGATGGACCGCTTCGTGCAGTTCGCCATGGTGGCGGCGCAGGAAGCGGTCGAGGATTCCGGCTGGGTCCCGCCGGACGAGGAGGGCCGCTGCGCCACCGGCGTGATGATCGGCTCCGGCATCGGCGGCCTCACCACCATCTACGAGGCCTCGCAGCTCGTCGCCGCCGGCCGCGCGCGCCGGATCTCGCCCTTCTTCATCCCCTCGGCGCTGATCAACCTCGCCTCCGGCCACGTCTCCATCCGCTACGGCTTCAAGGGGCCGAACCATTCGGCGGTGACCGCCTGCGCGACGGGCGTGCACGCGCTCGGCGACGCGGCGCGGCTGATCGCGCTCGGCGACGCCGACGTGATGGTGGCCGGCGGGGCCGAGGCGGCGGTCAGCGAGATCGGCATGGCGGGCTTCTGCGCCTCCCGCGCGCTCTCCACCGGCTACAACGACACGCCCACCGCCGCCTCCCGCCCCTGGGACGAGGGGCGGGACGGCTTCGTCATGGGCGAGGGCGCCGGGGTCTGCGTGCTCGAGGAGTACGAGCACGCGAAGCGGCGCGGCGCGAAGATCTATGCCGAGGTGATCGGCTACGGCATGTCCGGCGACGCGCACCACATCACCGCGCCCTCCGATGACGGCGACGGCGCCTTCCGCTCCATGCAGGCGGCGCTGCGCAGCGCGAAGGTGACCCCGGACCAGGTGCAGTACGTGAATGCGCACGGCACCTCGACGCCGCTCGGCGACGACCTGGAGCTGGGCGCGGTGGAGCGGCTCTGGGGCGATGCCGCGAACGGGCTGGCGATGTCCTCGACCAAGTCGGCGATCGGGCACCTGCTCGGCGCGGCCGGGGCGGTGGAGGGGATCTTCTCCATCCTGGCGATCCGCGACGGCGTCGCGCCGCCGACCCTGAACCTGGAGAAACCCTCGCGCGAGAGCCCGATCGACCGGGTGGCGAGGCAGGCGCAGCAGCGCCCGATCGAGGTCGCCCTGTCCAACAGCTTCGGCTTCGGCGGCACCAACGCGAGCATCGTGTTCCGCGCGGCGCGCTGAGCGGTCGCCGCTGGCGCGGCCGTGACTGGGCAAGCGGCGCAACCCGCGCTTAGGGACGGCATGGCCGCACCCCTCCCCCGACATGCCTAGGTGGCTGCGCTGGGCGCTCGGCGTCCTCGCGGCGCTGGCGCTGCTGGGCGGCCTCGGCGCCTGGCAGGCGCGGCGCATCACCACGGCGCCCGGGCCGCTGGCCGAGGAGCGCGCGGTGGTGGTCCCGCGCGGCGGGGCGGAGGGCATCGCGCGCACGCTCGCCGCGGCCGGCATCATCGACGACCCGCGCGCCTTCGCGCTCGCCGCCTGGTGGACCCAGGCGGGCGGGCGGCCGCTGCGCGCCGCGGAGTTCAGCTTCCCGGCCCATGCCTCGCTGGCCGAGGTGCTGCGCATCCTGCGCGAGGCGCGGCCCGTGCAGCGCCGCCTGACCATCCCGGAGGGCTTCACGGCGCGGCAGATCCTGGCGCTGCTGGAGCGCACCGAGGGGCTGGTCGGCGAGGTGCCGCCGATCGAGGAGGGCGCGCTGCTGCCGGAGACCTACGCCTTCCAGTGGGGCGACAGCCGCGCCGGCATCGTGCGCCGTGCCGAGGCCGCGATGACGCAGGCCCTGGCCGAGGCCTGGGAGCGGCGCGCCGAGGGGCTGCCGCTGGCGACGCCGCGCGAGGCGCTGGTGCTCGCCGCCATCGTCGAGCGCGAGACCGGCGTGCCGGAGGAACGGCCGCGCATCGCCGCGGTGTTCCTGAACCGGCTCAGGCGGGGCATGCCGCTGCAATCCGACCCGACGGTGATCTACGCCGTGGCGCAGGGCGGGCCGTTCGAGCGGGCGATCACCCGCGCCGACCTCGAGCGCGACAGCCCGTTCAACACCTACCGCGTGCGCGGCCTGCCGCCGGCGCCGATCGCCGCGCCGGGCCGGGAGGCGCTGATCGCGGTGACGCGGCCGGCGAGCACGGATGACCTCTACTTCGTCGCCACCGGCGATGGCGGCCACGCCTTCGCGCGGACGCTGGAGGAGCACAACCGGAACGTCGCGCGCTGGCGCGCGCGGGGGCAGTGACGCGGTGGCGCGCGCGGGGGGCAGTAGCGCGGTGGCGCACGCGGGGGCAGTGACGCGCTGGCGCGCGCGGGGGCAGTGACGCGCCTCGCCTTGCATTCCGACCTTCGGCCGGCGCAGCCGGCCGAGCGCGCGAAAGCGCGCCGCGCGGAGTCGCGCGAAGCCAAGCCGCGCGGAGGCGCGGCGCCCGGCGTCTGAGGGATGACGCGCGTGAGCGCGTCATGCACCAAGAATCAAATCCGACGCCTTCTCAGCGATCATGTTCGTCGCCGCATAGGTGTTGCCCGAGACCATGGTCGGCATGCAGGAGGCATCGGCGACGCGCAGCCCCTCCAGCCCGATCACCCGCATGCTCAGCGGATCGACCGCCGCCATCGGGTCGGTGCCCAGCTTGCAGCTGCCCACGGGATGGTAGGTGGTGGAGCCGGTGGCGCGGGCATGCGCCATCCACTCCTCGTCGGTCTGCACGGCGGGGCCGGGGAAGTTCTCCGCCACCACGTAGTCCGCCAGCGGCCGGGTCCGCAGCAGGCGGCGCAGGTACTTCATCGCCGCCAGCAGCGCCTCGCGGTCCATCCGGTCGGCCAGGTAGTTCGGCTGGATCTCCGGCCTGGCGCGCGGATCGGCCGAGAGCGCCTTCAGCCAGCCGACGCTGTTCGGACGCAGCTGCGAGCAGCCGAGCGTCATCCCCGGCACGGTGTCCAGCGCCGTCACGCCGTAGCGCCCGGCCGGGTAGCTCGCCGGCGCGAAGTAGAGCTGCATGTCCGGCGTCTCCAGCCCCGGCCGCGTCTTCATGTAGCCGCCGGCGTGACTCGGGCTCGCTGTCAGCAGCCCCTTGCGGGAGACGGCGTAGCGGATCACCTCGCCCGCCAGGCGCAGGCCGCGCGAGCGCTCGTTCAGCGACGCCGCCCCCTTCACCAGCGCCGAGACGCGCGTGGCGTAGTGGTCGCGGAGATTCCTGCCCACGCCGGGCAGCGCGTGCACCACCTCCACGCCGATATCGGCCAGCCATTCGGGATCGCCCACCCCCGAGATCTGCAGCAGCTGCGGCGTGTTGATGGCGCCGCTGGCGAGGATGACGTCGCGCCGCGCGCGGATCGTCACCGGCGGGCCGCCCGCGGGGCTGTAGCGCACGCCGACCGCGCGCCGGCCCTCGAACACCACGCGCTCGGCCAGGGCGTGCTGGATCAGCCGCACGTTCGGGCGTTTCAGCGCGGGGCGCAGGTAGGCGTCGGCCGGGCTCCAGCGGCGGCCATCCTTCATCATCTGCTGGTAGAGGAAGGTGCCTTCCTGGTCGCCGCAATTGTAGTCCGGCGTGCGCCGCAGCCCGAGCGCCTCGTTGGCCGCCATGTAGGCGTCCGAGAGCGGGTGCGGGTCGCGCTGGTCCTGGATGGCCAGCGGCCCGTCGCTGCCGCGCACCGCCGGGTCGCCGCCGCCATTGCCGCGCGTCTCGGCGCGCCGGAAGTAGGGTAGCACGCTGTCCCAGTCCCAGCCGCGGCAGCCGAGCTGCGCCCACATGTCGTAGTCCGCCGCCTGGCCGCGCACGTAGAGATGCCCGTTGATCGAGCCAGAGCCGCCGACCACCTTGCCGCGCGGGAAGGGGATGCGCCGGTTGTCGATATGCGGCCCCGGCGCCGTCTCGTAGCCCCAGTTCAGCGCCGGGTTGTACACCGTCCTGTTGAAGCCGGCGGGAATTTTGATGAAGATGTTGCGGTCCGGCCCGCCGGCCTCCAGCACCGCGACGCTGTGCCGGCCATTGGCGCTCAGCCGGTACGCCAGCACGCATCCCGCGGCGCCCGCGCCCACGACCACGTAGTCGAACGCTTCCATTCGAACGTCGTCCCCCTTGCCGCCGACCCGGCGCTATCCCACCGCCATCGGCAGGCTCTCGTCCTTCGCCCATTCCGAGAGCGAGGCGTCGTACACCACCACGTCCTCGTGCCCCAGCATCACCAGCGCCAGCGCATCCGCCGTCGCCGCGATGCCGCCGCCGCAATAGGCGATCACGCGCCGGTCGAGCGCGCCGATCGCGGCGAATTTCTCGCGCAGCGCATCGGCCGGCAGCATCCGGTTGGTCGCCGGGTCCAGCAGCTGCGCCGCCGGCAGGTTCACGCTGCCGGCGATGTGCCCCGGGCGCCCGTAGCTGTTGCCGCCCGCGCCGCTGTGCTGCTGCGGCAGCAGCGCGTTGATGGTGCAGACCGCCGCGCTGCCGATCGCCGCCTGCACGGCCTCCTTGCCCACCATCAGGTTGCGCACCTGCGCCACGCCGACATCGCCCGGCTCGCGCCGCGCCCGGCCCGGCCCCGTCTCCACCGGCCGCCCCTCGCGCGCCCAGGCCTGGAAGCCGCCATCCAGCACGGCGGCATTGTCGAAGCCGATCATGCGCAGCAGCCACCAGACCCGCGTCGCCCACCACAGGTTCGCCGTGCTGTACAGCACCACGCGGCTGCCGCGGTTCACGCCGAAGCGGCGCATGGCGGCCGCCATCGCCTCGGGCTGCGGCGCCATGAAGCGCATCGGCAGCGCGTCGGGGTCGGAGACATCGGCCTGGATATCGACGAATTGCGCGCCGGGGATGTGCCCCGCCTCGAAATCCTCGCGCCCGGGCTTCACCGTGTAGGTGATCTTCGGGTCGGGGATCAGGTGCGTGGTGCAGTCGAGCACCACCACCTTCGGATCCTCCAGATGCGCCGCCAGCCAGTCCGTGGAGACCAGGAATTCGGGGTGGGCGAAGCCGTCGGCCATGGGGTCCTCCCGTATCGCGTCCGACCCCAGCATCGCCCAGGCCGCGCCGCCCTGGAAGGGCGCGAGGGCGCGGACCCCCGCGGCAGGACGGGACGGCATCGGCGATCCCGGGCAGGCGCTCCCGAGC
>JAIEOP010000454.1 GCA_019750465.1 Acetobacteraceae bacterium
GCTGGCCCGGCTGCCGGGCGCGGCGGCACGACGGATCGCCGGCCAGCTGCCGGCGCCGGCGCGGTAGCAGGCGGCGGGGACGGAGGCGAGCGTGGTCTGGCTTGCCCTCGGCCTGGGTGCGCTGCTGCTGGTGATCTGGCTGGCGCGGCTGTTCGCCACGGCGCGGGTGGACACGGTGCGCAAGGTCGGCACCTGGTCGCTGGCCGGGCTGGGCGGCGTGCTGCTCGTGCTGCTGCTGTTCAGCGGCCGCGGCGGGCAGGCGCTCTGGACGCTGGTTTTCCTCGGCCCGGTGATCTGGCGGTTGCTGCAATCCTGGCGCCAGGCCCGGCGCTTCGGCCGCGGCGGCCCCGAGGGGGCGCCGCCCGGCGAGGAGACCGCCGTCCAGACCGCGACGCTCGCCATGCGCCTCGACCATGCGAGCGGCCAGATGAGCGGCCGGGTCCGGCGCGGGCCGCATGCCGGGCGCGAACTGGCCGAGCTGACGCTGCCGGAACTGCTCGCGCTCATGGCCGAGTGCCGCGCCAGTGATCCGGACAGCGTGGCGCTGCTGGAGGCTTGGCTGGATCGCACCGCACCCGAGTGGCGGGAGGCTGAGGCCTTTGCCGGTATGGGCGGCGGCGGGGCCGGGGCGGCGGCGGCGGCCGGGCCAATGGGGCGCGAGGAGGCGCTGGCGGTGCTCGGCTTGGCCGAGGGGGCGACGGCGGAGGAGATCCGCGCGGCGCACCGCCGGCTGATGCGCGGGGCGCACCCGGACCACGGCGGCAGCGACTGGCTGGCGGCACGCATCAACCAGGCGCGGGACGTGCTGCTGGGCTGACGCAGATCCCACCCGGATGGGCGCACGGGCGCAATCTGCGCGCAAGCGCGGCGCACCGGGACGAGCCGCGTATGCCGTCGCAGGCATCGGGCGCGCCGTGCGCGCGCGCCGACGCATCGTCGCGCATCGCAATGCATCGTGGCGCATTCCGGCGCGGCTCCCCCGTTGCGACCGCGACCGACAGGATCCTGGCCAATCCGCCGGCCACCGCGCGTGACGGCGCGGCGGCCCGCCGGATGCGATGGAGATCCCGATGATCCCTGCCTGACGCGATCCGTCCTTGCCTGGAGAGCGCCGCGCCGCCGTCGCGCCCGCCGGCATGGCGCCAGCCATGTCCCGCCAGCCGGCCTTCCGGAGGCTCCGCGCCGCCGCCGGGGAGCCCCGTACAAGGACCCATGCCATGCCGCTGAACGTCAACCTCACCCGCGTCGTCCTGAGCCGCGCCGACGGCTACACCCTGTCGAAGGCCCGGTTCCGCAAGCTCCGGACGCTCAAGATCGCCTGCATCTACAACTTCACCGGCAACGCCGCCCCGGACACCGACAAGGACACGACGCAATTCCTCGACGCGATCTGCCAGGACGTGACCGACCTTGCGATCGACTGCGTCACCGTCTTCAGCGGCGTCTTCACCGTCGCGGCGGACCGCGTGAAGATGATCAACTACCTGTTGCGGGGTGCGGCCTTCACTCCCGCGGCGCCGGGCGAGTATCGCACCCTCGCGGAGTTCGCGGAGCTGATGGCGGCCGTGCAGCACGTCTCCCGCTCCTCCGTGGTGAAGGGCCTCAACCCGGATCCGCAGTTGCTGCGTGTCGTCGCGTTCAAGGAGATCCAGCTGTGACCTGGCCGTGCCAGGGCCGCGCGGCGGCGGACAGCCGCCGCATCGCCCGGACGCCGCGCGGCATCGCCGTGGCACCGAAGCGTTGACCGCGGTGGCCGTAGGATCCTGCCGGGGGCAATGACGCCGGCGTGAGGCCCCGCGCGGGTCCGCCGGCGGGACCCGAGGCGCTGCTGCTTGCTCCGGCGGGGGGCGCGTGGCACTTCTCCGCCGGGCCCGCCCCCCGTGCAGGAGACTGCCCTTGCCGAGCGTCAAGCCGTTGAAGAAGGCCGTCCTGCCCGTCGCGGGCCTCGGCACGCGATTCCTGCCCGCCACCAAGGCGATGGCAAAGGAAATGCTGCCGATCGTCGACAAGCCGCTCATCCAGTACGCCGTCGAGGAAGCCCGTGCCGCCGGCATCGAGCAATTCTGCTTCATCACCGGGCGCGGCAAGACCGCCATCGTCGAACATTTCGACGTCGCCTACGAGCTGGAACGCACCCTGGAGGAGCGTGGCAAGGCGAAGGAGCTGGCCGAGCTGCGCGCGCAGGCGGTGGAGCCCGGCTCCATCGTGACGGTGCGCCAGCAGGTGCCCATGGGCCTCGGCCACGCCATCTGGTGCGCCCGCAGCTTCATCGGCGACGATCCCTTCGCCATCCTGCTGCCCGACGACCTCATGATGTGCGACGTCTCCTGCACCGCGCAGCTCGCCGCCGCCTACCGCGAGACCGGGGGCAACGTGGTCGCCATCGAGGAAGTGCCGCGCGAGCGGGTGAACCGCTACGGCGTGCTCGATGTCGAGAAGGACATGGGGCGCCTCGTCTCGGTGAAGGGGCTGGTGGAGAAGCCGCCCGTGGAGAAGGCGCCGTCCAACCTCACCATCATCGGCCGCTACGTGCTGATGCCGGAGGTGATCGGCCATCTCGCGCGGATGGAGCGCGGCGCCGGCGGCGAGGTGCAGCTCACCGACGGCATGGCGCGGCTGATCGGCACCCAGCCCTTCCACGGCGTGCGCTACGAGGGCCGGCGCTTCGACTGCGGCGACAAGGCGGGCTTCCTGGAGGCGCAGATCGCCTTCGCGCTGAAGCGCGACGACATGGCGGGGCCGGTGCGCGAATTCCTCGCGCGCTATCGTTGATCTGACGCGTCCAGGGTAGCGGGGAGAGGCATGCGCATCGCCATGGTGGGGGCCGGCTATGTCGGCCTGGTCTCGGGGGCCTGCTTCGCCGAATTCGGCGTCGATGTCTGCATCGTCGACACCGATGCCTCGAAGATCGAGGCGCTGCGCGGGGGGCGCATGCCGATCTACGAGCCCGGCCTCGACAAGCTGGTGGCCGACAACGTCGCCGACGGAAGGCTGAGCTTCACGAATGACCTGGCGGAGGCGGTGCGCGGCGCGGAGGCGGTGTTCCTCGCGGTGGGCACGCCGTCGCGCCGCGGCGATGGCCATGCCGACCTCACCTATGTCTATGCCGCGGCCGAACAGGTGGCGAAGGCGGCGGAGCGGCCGCTGGTGCTGGTGACGAAATCAACCGTCCCGGTGGGCACCGGGCGGCAGGTGCAGGAGATCGTCAGCCGCGCCCGCCCCGACCTCTCCATCGAGGTGGCGTCCAATCCGGAATTCCTGCGCGAGGGCAGCGCCATCGGCGACTTCATGCGGCCCGACCGCGTGGTGATCGGCGTGATGGACGGCCCGGGCGGCGAGCGCGCGCTGGCGGTGCTGCGGCGCCTCTACCGCCCGCTGAACCTGATCGAGGTGCCGATCCTCAGCGCACGCATCGAGACCGCGGAGCTGATCAAGTATGCCGCCAATGCCTTCCTCGCGGTGAAGATCACCTTCATCAACGAGATCGCCGACCTGTGCGAGCGGGTCGGCGCCGATGTGCACGACGTCTCGCGCGGCATCGGCCTGGATGGCCGGATCGGGCGGAAATTCCTGCATCCCGGCCCGGGCTACGGCGGCTCCTGCTTCCCGAAGGACACGCTGGCGCTGGCGCGGACCGCGCAGGACAGCGGCAGCCCGGTGCGGCTGGTGGAGACCACCATCGCGGTGAACGACGCCCGCAAGGAAGCACTGGCGCGGCGCGTGGTGGAGGCCTGCGGCGGCAGCGTGCAGGGCCGCACCGTCGCCGTGCTGGGCCTTACCTTCAAGCCCGAGACCGACGACATGCGCGACGCGGCCAGCCTGGTGATGGTGCCGGCGCTGATCGCCGCCGGTGCCCGGGTGCGCGCCTTCGACCCGCAGGGGATGGGGCATGCGAAGCCGCTGCTGCCGGCCGGCGTCGAGTACGCCACCTCGACGCTGGACGCCGCGACGGGCGCGGATGCGCTGGTGCTGCTGACCGAGTGGAACGAGTTCCGCGCGGTTGCGCCGGAGAAGCTGAAGGCGGCGATGCGCGGCGACGTGCTGCTGGATTTCCGCAACGTCTATGACCCGGCGGCGATGCGGGAGGCGGGGTTCGCCTACCGCTCCATCGGCCGGCCGTGATCGAACCGCAGGACGCAGCGCGATGACCGTCTTCCACCACCGTTTCCACCCCACCGTGCTGCGCGAATACGACATCCGCGGCATCGTCGGGCAGACCCTGTCGCCGGAGGACGCCTTCGCCATCGGGCGCTGCTTCGGCTCGCTCGTGGCGCGGGAGGGGGGCAAGCGCGCGGCGGTCGGGTTCGACGGCCGGCTCTCCTCGCCCGACCTCGAGCCGCAGCTCGTCGCCGGGCTGCGCGCCTGCGGCCTTGAGGTGGTGCGCATCGGGCTCTGCGCCACGCCGATGCTGTACTTCGCGGCCTACGCCCTCGAAGCCGACGGCGCGGTGATGGTCACCGGCAGCCACAACCCGCCGGACTACAATGGCTTCAAGATGATGAAGGGGAGGAAGCCCTTCTTCGGTGCGCAGATCCAGGAGATCGGCCGCATGGCCGCCGAGGGCGACGTTGTGCCCGTCTCGATCGAGGGCTCGGACCGCCATGCCGACATCGCCGAGGATTACGCCGCGCGGGTGCTGCAGGACTACGATGGCGGCGAGCGCCGGCTGAAGGTGGTGTGGGATCCGGGCAACGGCTCGGCCTGCGACATCACCAAGGTGCTGGCGGCGCGGCTGCCGGGCGAGCATTTCGTCATCAACGGCGACGTGGACGGCACCTTCCCGAACCACCACCCCGATCCCACGGTGGCGAAGAACCTCGAACAGCTCATCGCCGAGGTGGCGCGGGAGCGGGCCGACCTCGGCATCGCCTTCGACGGCGATGGCGACCGCATCGGCGTGGTGGACAACGAGGGCCACATCCTGTTCGGCGACCAGCTGCTGGTGGTGCTGGCGCGGGACGTGCTGCGCGCGCATCCGGGTGCCACCGTCATCGCCGACGTGAAGGCCAGCCAGGTGCTGTTCGACGAGGTGGCGAAGGCTGGTGGGGTGCCGCTGATGTGGAAGACGGGTCATTCGCTGATCAAGGCCAAGATGGCCGAGACCGGCTCGCCCCTGGCCGGCGAGATGTCCGGCCACATCTTCTTCGCCGACAAGTGGTACGGGTTCGACGATGCGCCCTATTCGGCGGTGCGGCTGCTCGGGATCGTGGCGCGCATGGCCGAGCCGCTGTCCGCCGTGCGCGCCGCGCTGCCGCAGGTGATCAACACGCCGGAACTGCGCTTCGACTGCGCCGAGGACCGCAAATTCGCCGTGGTGCAGGAGGTGAAGGCCCGCCTCGCCGCCGAGGGCGCGCGGGTGCAGGACGTGGACGGCGTGCGGGTGCTGACCGGGGATGGCTGGTGGCTGCTGCGCGCGTCGAACACCCAGGCCGTGCTGGTGGCGCGCTGCGAGGCGGGCAGCGAGGCGGGGCTGGAGCGGCTGAAGGGTCACCTGTCGCGCCAGCTGCAGGCGAGCGGCCTGGCGGCGCCGGATTTCTCAGGCGCGAATGCCGGGCATTGACCCGATGAGGGGGTGATCCCGGTCCGGATTTGCTATAGCGCGGGATGCGTTGAGGCAGAATCGCCGCAAACGCTGAATCCCGCGACCGGGCAAAGGCTGGAGCGTGTTGCGTGAGCGCGTGCGAACGCAATACGCTCCAAGAACATCTAACAGAACCGCCTGATCTGGTTGAGACAGACGAGGGCGCAGGCGAGTGTGGTGAAGGCGAGGTGGATGTCGGCGCGGCGCTCGTAGCGCACCGTGAGGCGGCGGAAGCGGGCGAGCCAGGCGAGGGTGCGTTCCACCACCCAGCGGTGCCGGCCGAGACACTCGGAGCTCTCGATACCCCGCCTGGCGATACGCGGCGTGATGCCCCGTTCGCGGCACTCCCGGCGGCAGCGGCGGTGATCATGGGCCTTGTCTGCGTGCAGCTTGCCCGGACGCCGCCGCGGGCGGCCGCGTTTGCCCGAGCGTATGGGCGGGACGGCATCAAGCGTCTGGGCGAGCATGCGGCTGTCGTGGCGGTTGGCCCCGCTCAGGGCGACGCCGAGGGGGGTGCCGCGGGCGTCCGTGACCACGTGCCGTTTGGTTCCCGACTTGCCGCGATCCGTCGGGTTCGGGCCGGTGAGGGCGCCCCCCTCTCATGTCCGTTTTGTCAAGCGATGGGCAAGGTTCGCCGTGCCGCATTTGGCGGATGGGGCCGGCGGCG
>JAIEOP010000505.1 GCA_019750465.1 Acetobacteraceae bacterium
CAGGGGCTCGGGCTGTCGGACACTACGCCGCTACGCGGCTCCGCGCCCGACAGCCCGAAGGTGCACCAGTGAGCGGCGTAGCGGCCCGTGGGAGGTCCAAGGGGCCGCGCCGGCGTGCTCGAGCGCGTCCGCTTCGAGGCCGGCGGGCATGAAACCACCGGCGTCCCGGGCCTCTACGTCACGAGCGATGCGTCCTGTCGCGTGCAGCTCGCCCTGGTCGCGGCGGCCGAGGGCGCGATGGCGGCCTTCGATCAATACGGAGCTGCTGGAGGAGGATATCCGATGACGGCCACCGAACGAGGAGGGGCGGAGCCCGCGTGGCGCGGGATCGTCCGCGGCGTCGCGGGCAGACGCCCCGCGGAAGATCCCCGCGCAGCGGGTTCTTCGCCCCCGGACGCGCCCGTCCTCATCACCGGCGCCAGCGGCTTCATCGGGTCGGCGCTGATCGGCAGGCTCGCCGATTCGGGCATCCCCCTGGTGGGCCTCGACCGGGCCGGGCCGCCCGACCCGCCCGCGCCGGCCCAGGCCATCGACTTCGACCTGGGCTCGGACGAGGGGGTCAAGGCGGCGCTCGAGGAGGTGCGGCGCCGCTTCGGCAACCGCATCGCGTCGGTCGTGCACCTCGCCGCCTACTACGACGTCTCGGGCGAGCCCAACCCGCTCTACGACAAGATCACCGTCGAGGGCACGCGCCGGCTCATCGACGCCCTCCAGGCCTTCGAGGTCGAGCAGTTCATCTACGCGAGCACGATGCTCGTCCACAAGCCGACGGACCGGCCGGACGAGAGGATCAACGAGGCGTCTCCGATCGAGCCATCCTGGGCTTACCCGGAGTCGAAGGTACGCACCGAGGCGCTGCTGCGGGAGCGACACGGCCAGGTGCCTGTCGTGTTCCTGCGGATCGCCGGCGTCTACGACGATCTCGGCCACTCGCCATTCATCGCCGAGCAGGTGGCGCGCATCTACGAGCACAGGCTCGCCGCTCACGTCTACCCCGGGATGCTCTGCGCCGGGCAGTCCTTCCTCCACCGCGATGACCTGACCGACGTCATCGCCCGCCTCATTGAGCGCCGCCGCGACCTCCCCCCCGAGCTGCCGCTCCTCGTCGGCGAGCCGGAAGCGCTTGGCTACGCAGAGGTGCAGAACATCATCGGCGAGACGCTGCACGGCGAGGACTGGACCACCGTCCGGGTGCCCAAGACCCTGGCGCTGGCGGGCGTGTGGCTCCAGAACGAGGTGCTGGGCGGGGACGAGTTCGTCAAGCCCTGGATGGTCGAGCAGTCGAGCGATCACTACATCCTCGACATCTCGCGGGCGCGCAGCCTGCTTGGCTGGGAGCCGAAGCGTTCCCTGCGTGACACGCTGCCCAGAATAGTCGCAGCACTGAAGCGCGACCCGGTCGGCTGGTACAAGGCGAACAAGCTGAACCCCGCGCTCGTCGCCTGGTATGGCCAGCGGCCGTCGCCGGGTGCGCCGGAGACGACCGAGGCCGAGGGCTCGCCCGCCGCGGCCCGGGGCGGCGCCATGGACCACGCCACCATGGATCATGCCGCCATGGGTCACGCCGGGAAGGGCAAGGCGGATGCCGGGCACGGCGCGATGGCGGGCATGGACGGGCATGACCACATGGCGGCGATGGAGGCGGATGCGCGGCGCACCCGCTGGGCCCACTTCGCCAACATCGGCCTGGGCCTCTGGCTCGCCGCCAGCCCGCTCGTCTACGACGCAGTGACGGAGGAGACCGTCGGCGCCGCGGTGCGCGCAGTGACGCAGGAGCGCGGTCTGCCTTCGGTCGAGTGGCGGGCCGGCGCGCTCATGGCCAGCGACATCGCAAGCGGACTGCTGATCGCCCTGTTCGGCGCCCTGTCGCTCCCGAAGCGCACGGCCTGGTTCGCGCAGTGGGCCAACGCCGGCATCGGGATCTGGCTCCTGTTCGCGCCTCTTCTCCTCTGGAGCCCGAGCGCCGCCCAGTACAACAATGACCTGCTGGTCGGCGCGCTGGTGATCGCCTTCGCGGTCCTTGTGCCGATGATGCCGGGCATGAGCATGGCCGGCATGATGGACCCCAAGGTCATCCCACCGGGCTGGACCTACTGCCCCTCGACCGGGGCGCAGCGGCTGCCGATCGCGGCGATGGGCCTCATCGGCCTCCTCATCTCCAGGATGCTCACGGCCTATCAGCTCGGGCACGTGGACTTCGTCTGGGAGCCCTTCTTCGCGGGCGACCCGGCCGACCCCAGGAACGGCACGGCGGAGATCATCACCTCCTCCGTCTCGAAGGCCTGGCCGATCCCGGACGCCGGGCTCGGGGCGGTCAGCTACATGCTCGAGATCCTGATGGCGGTGATGGGCACCCGCGCTCGCTGGCGCACGATGCCCTGGATGGTGACCTTCTTCGGCATCCTGGTGATCCCGCTCGGGGTGGTGAGCATCTACTTCATCATCATCCAACCGATCATGATCGGGACCTGGAGCACGCCGGCGCTCATCGCGGCGCTCGCGATGCTGATCATGATCCCGTTCGCGCTGGACGAGGTGATCGCGATGGGCCAGTTCCTCTACTGGTCGCATTGCCGGGGCAAGCCGCTACTCCGCACCTTCCTCAAGGGCGACGCGGTCGATGGCGGACAGGAGGACACCTCGGACGCCCTCGGCAGCTGGCCTGCCTTCTGGGCGGACACGACGCGCGGCATCACGCTGCCCTGGACGCTTGCTGTCTCGATCGCGATCGGCGCGTTCCTCATGCTCACCCGGTTGGTCTTCGGCACGTCGGGGTCGATGGCCAACAGCGATCACGTGGTGGGGGCGCTCGCCATCACGGTGGCGATCATCGCCACGGCGGAGGTTGCGCGGCCGCTGCGCCTGGTCAACGCCCTGTTCGGCGCCTGGCTCGCGGCCGCGCCCTGGCTGCTGGACGGCGTGGCCTCGCCCGTCGCGGCCTGGGCGAGTGTCGCCATGGGGCTCGCGCTCGTCGCCTTGAGCCTGCCGCGAGGGAAACGCACCAGCGAGCACTACGCGGGCTGGGACCGCTACGTGGTCTAAGCAGGCTTTCATGGCTTGGCCCACACATCGTGTGGTCCAATCCATTGTAGCGAAAGCCTGCTTAGGTTTTTTGTCGTGCGCAAACCTCCAGAGGTTTGCTTAGGGCCGGAGGGAGAAGCGGAGATGATCGAGGCGCACCGGCCCTTGCGGGGGCAGAAGGCCATCGTCACCGGCGGGAGTTCCGGCATCGGCGCGGGCGTCGCGCACGCCTTCGCCCGGGCCGGCGCCGCGGTGGGGATCAACTACCGCTCCGGCCGCGAGGCGGCGGAGGCGCTCGTCGAGGAGATCGCCCGCGAGGGAGGCGAGGCGATCGCGCTCGGCGCAGACGTCTCGGACGAGGGGCAGGTGCAGGCGATGTTCCGCGCCGCCCTCGACGCCTTCGGCCGGCTGGACATCCTCGTCGCGAACTCCGGCATCCAGCAGGACGCGCCCATCGCGGAGATGACGGCCACGCAGTGGCGCCGCGTGATCGACGTGAACCTCACGGGCCAGTTCCTCGCCGCGCGGGAGGCGGTGCGGATCTTCCTGGCCCAGGGCGTTGCGCCCGATGGCCCCTCGCGCGCGGCGGGGAAGATCGTCTGCATGAGCTCGGTGCACGACGTGATCCCCTGGGCGGGCCACGCGAACTACGCCGCCTCCAAGGGCGGCGTCGCGCTGCTCGTGAAGACCCTGGCGCAGGAACTGGCGGAGAAGCGGATCCGGGTGAACGCGATCTCTCCCGGCGCGATCCGTACACCCATCAACCGCGAGGCCTGGGCGACACCCGAGGCCGAGGCGAAGCTGCTGGCGCTGATTCCCTACGGCCGCGTCGGCGAGCCCGAGGACGTGGCGGAGGCCGCCGTCTGGCTGGCCTCCGACGCCTCGGACTACGTGGTCGGCACGACCCTCTACGTGGACGGCGGCATGACACTCTATCCCGCCTTCCGCGACAACGGCTGACAGGGAGGGACGGGCCTTGGCCCTGATCGAGGACTACGCCCTGATCGGCGATTGCGAGACGGCGGCGCTGGTGGCGCGCGACGGCTCGATCGACTGGCTGTGCTGGCCGCGCTTCGACAGCCCGGCCTGCTTCGCCGCGCTGCTCGGCGGGCCCGAGCATGGCCGGTGGCTGGTGGCACCGGCCGACCCCGCCCCGCGCGTGACGCGCCGCTACCGCCCCGGCACGCTGGTCCTCGAGACCGAGTTCGAGACCGCCGAGGGCGCCGTCACGCTCGTCGACTTCATGCCGCTGCGCGGCGAGGCCTCCGACCTGGTCCGCCTCGTCCTCGGCCGCCGCGGCCGCGTGGCGATGCGCACCGAGCTGGCGCTCCGCTTCGGCTACGGCGCCGACGTGCCCTGGGTGACGCGGCTGCCGGAGGGGGGCGGCCTGCGCGCGATCGCCGGCCCGGACATGGTCGAGCTGCACACGCCGGTACCGCTGCGCGGCGAGGGCCTGGTCACCCGGGGCGAGTTCGCGGTGCAGGCGGGGCAGGCCGTACCCTTCGTCCTCACCTACGGCCCTTCGCACCTGCCCGCGTCCCCGCCCGCGGAACCCGACGCCGCCCTCGCGGACACGGAGGCGTTCTGGACCGGATGGTCGGCGCGCTGCGGGCACACCGGCGACTGGCACGAGGCGGTGCTGCGCTCGCACATCACCCTCAAGGCACTGACCTACGCCCCCACGGGGGGCATCGTCGCCGCGCCCACCACATCCCTGCCCGAGTGGATCGGCGGGCCGCGCAACTGGGACTACCGCTTCTGCTGGCTGCGCGACGCCACCTTCGCCCTGATCTCCCTGATGGACGCGGGCTACGTCGAGGAGGCACGGGCCTGGCGCGAATGGCTGCTGCGGGCCGCGGCCGGGAGCCCCTCGCAGACGCAGATCATGTACGGCCTGGCCGGCGAGCGGTACCTGGGCGAGCGGGAGCTGGATTGGCTGCCGGGCTACGAGGGCTCGCGCCCCGTGCGCGTCGGCAACGCCGCCCACGCCCAGTTCCAGCTCGACGTCTACGGCGAGGTGGTGGATGCGCTGCACCAGGGCCGACGCGTGGGCTTAGCGCCGAGTGCGGCCGGCTGGGCGCTGGAGCGGGCGCTGACCGAGCGGGTTGCCGCCGTGTGGGACCGGCCGGACGAGGGCATCTGGGAGGTGCGCGGCGACCGGCGGCACTTCGTCCACTCCAAGGTCATGGCCTGGGTGGCCCTCGACCGCGCCGTGCGCGGCGTGGAGGAGTTCGGGCTGGAGGGGCCGATCGAGCGCTGGCGCGCGCTGCGGCGGACCATCCACGAGGAGGTCTGCCGCCGCGGCTTCGACCCGGGGCTGAACAGCTTCGTCCAGTCCTACGGTGCCAAGACGCTCGACGCGAGCCTGCTGCTGATCCCGCAGGTGGGCTTCCTGCTGCCCGGCGATCCGCGCGTGCGCGGCACGGTGGAAGCGATCGGACGGCGCCTGATGGTGGACGGGCTGGTGCTGCGCTACGACACGGCCGAGGCTGGGGACGGGCTGCCGCCCGGCGAGGGCGCCTTCCTCGCCTGCAGCTTCTGGTACGCCGACGCGCTCGCCCTGCTCGGCCGCCGCGATGAGGCGAGATCGCTGTTCGAGCGGCTGCTCGCGCTCCGCAACGACGTCGGCTTGCTCGCCGAGGAGTACGACCCGCGCGCGGGACGCCAGCTCGGCAACTTCCCGCAAGCCTTCAGCCACCTCGCCCTGGCGAACACCGCGCGCAACCTCTCGGCCGCGGCGCAGCCGGCGCGGCAGCGCGCGGAGGGGGCCTGAGCGCGGGAACGAACGGCTGCGGCGCGCGATCCCCCGGCGCCGCGGCCGCGTGGAGGGTAGCGCCTAGCATCCGCCGCCGAACAGCTCGCGGCCAATCTCAACCTCGGTGTGCTGGCCAAAGCCACGGAGCTCAAGAAGCTCGTCTGGTTCACGCTAGGTTCGCTGATCGTCTACCACTTCGCCACCCACCTGCCCGTCGCGAGCGTGGACGCTGCGGTGATGAGCGAGATCCTCGCCCAGCACGGGGGCGGGATCCCGCCATCTCCGGTCGCCAGCTGCGCGCGGGCGCGCCCCAGCCGCTGACCTGTCCGCAGCGGGTGGTGGGGGGAGAACTCCGGCAGCCCGCCGCCACCGGTTGCCGCTCAGCTTGGTTTCCCCCTCAGGAGAAGCGAGGCGACCCTGCTCGACCAGCGCCAGGACGACCATCCGAAGGCGGCCTGCACGCTGATGGCGTCCCGCCGCTTCGGCCGCT
>JAIEOP010000158.1 GCA_019750465.1 Acetobacteraceae bacterium
TCGCTCGGGCGGTATCCGGGCTTCTACAACGGCCGCCGGCCGCATTCGCGCCTGGGGGCGAGGACGCCGGAGCAGGCGTGCCTCGACCATCCACCGCAGCGGATGGCACCACGGCATCGGCAAGACGTGCGTATCAACCGGCACCCTCCTCCTCTCGGCCTCGCCGCCGCCCACGATGTCGTCTCCCGCGCATGCCGGTGGGTCTGGGTGAGCGGCACCGGAATCCGGACCGGTCATCGGCCGTCCATCCGGACGTTGCCGATGACGAAACGGCTCCGCGGTAGGGCCGGGAGCTTGGCCATGTCGAACCGGTAGCCCCTCCACTCGAAGTCGCGCCGTGCCCGCGCCATGACGGCGGGGAAAAAGGGGTAGAACCGGCGCACCTCCTGCACGAAGAAGTCGGCGTAGCCCGCCTCGCCGGCCTGCAGCTTCTGCCGGCATTCGGGGTGCCGGTGCAGCGCGTGGGCGGCGAGGGTGATGAACACCGAGATGGCTACGGTCGGCCGCAGCAGGTTGATCACCTCCACCGCGGCGATCGAGCACGACCCGCATGCAGGTCGGCCAGCCACGTCCCCTGTCACGGAACGCGGCCATCCCGGTGAGATCCGCCGCCCCGCTGATCCTCAGACCGGCGGGTGCGGTAGGGGCGCTGCGTGCGCGGTGTGCTTCCCGGCGCGGCGAGGCCGGCTTGCGGGTAGTCGGACCAGTGCTGCTCGCCGGCAGGCGTTGCCGCCTTCACCTCGCCGCTGCGGATACGGCTGAGCTCGGCTTCCTTTTTCTGGACCTCCGCCAGGCTGCGCGTCGTGCCCTCGGGCTCGTGCTCCACCTCGCCCTTAGTCTCGATGACATGCCGCTTGGGATCGTCCACGTAGGTCCACTGCTCGCCCGGGCCCCAGGGGCCCTGGCCCTGGTTCCAGGGGCCGCGCGCGTCGGCGCCGTCCGACATGTTGAAGTAGGTGTGGGTGTGGCGCGGGTCGCCCTGCAGCACGCCGGGCGGGAAGTTCGGCTGGATCGTCTCGAGCGCCGCCTGGAACATCTGGAAGTGCGCGATCTCGCGCGTCATCAGGAAGCCCAGCGTGTCGCGCACGCCCGGATCGTCGGTGAACTTCATCAGGTACTCGTAGACGATCTTCGCCCGGCTCTCGGCCGCGATGTCGGAGCGCAGGTCCACCGTCAGGTCGCCGTTGGCGTTGACGTAGGAGCCCTGCCACGGCACGCCCTGGCTGTTGGTCAGCGCCGGCCCGCCGCCGGTCAGCACCAGGAACTGGGGGTTGAACAGCGCCTCGTGGATCAGCCGCTCCTTCTCTCCCGCGCCGCCGCTCATCAGCTTCGTGATCGGGTTCGCCTCGGCGGCCTCCCTCAGGGCCGAGATCGGCTCGGTGCCGGACGCGTCCTTCAGCTCGCCGTTCACCCCGTCGAGCAGCATGGTGATGGTGGCGCCGACGATCTCGAGGTGGCTCAGCTCCTCGGTGGCGATGTCCATCAGCAGGTCGTACTTGTCCGGGTAGGGACGGCGGGCGGCGAAGGCCTGCACGAAGTACTGCATGGCGGCCTTCAGCTCGCCGTTGCCGCCGCCGAACTGCTCGAGCAGCAGCCGCGCGAAGCGCGGGTCGGGACGCGTCACCCGCGCGTTGAACTGCAGCTCCTTGGCATGGTGGAACATCGCCTGGGTTTCCTTCGGTGCCGGACCAACGGCCAGTTGGTCCAACGGCTTGGCACTCGGCGGGTTGCCCTAGTTCGGCGGCCAGGACAGGTTGTGCTGGATGCCGAAGACCACCCGGACGGCCGGGGAGTCGCGTCCGATCCCGGCGCCGACGCCGGCGCTCAGCACGGTGCGCGGGTCGAGCTGGTAGCGGAGGCCGGCTTCGAGGATGTTGGCGTCGCGCTCGCCCCGCTCCTGCTGCCGCCGGACGTAGTCGAGCACGAGTGTCGTGTCCGGCCCGATGGCCTGGTGGTAGCCGGCCACGAAGACGTACTGGTTGCGTCGCTCGTCCGGGTCAGCGTCGAAGCGGTGGATCCAGCCGAGGTTCAGGCTGATGCGGCGGACCCGGTAGCCGCCGATCGTCTTGGTGGCGATGCCCCAGAGCGTGGTCTCGGTGCCGGTGCCGCCGCGGCCGCCGAAGCGCTGGGCCACCTCGCCCTCCAGGGCGAAGGCGGGCAGGAAGATCCGCTCCTGGTTGAAGTTGTAGAGCAGGCCCGCGCCGGCGAAGCCGCGCCCGGAACGCGCCTCGCTGTTGCCCGCCGTGTAGGGGACCCGGAAGGTGACTTGGCCGTTGCGGAATGCGCCCCACTCGATGCGCGGCTCAAGCCGGTAGGCGTCGCGGCCGTCGCCGCTGCGGCCCCGGTCGTAGCGGAACAGGCCTTGCGCCTCGATGCTGCCGCGCGTGATCGGGTAGGCGTCGCGCAGCTGCAGCGGCAGCCCCTCGTCGAGGTTCGCGTGGTCGGCCGCGCGGGCCGCGCCCGGCCCGAGCGCCGGGAGTGCGGCGGCGAGCAGCGCCGCCATCGATCTCTTCATCCTCGTCCTCCCGTTGCCGGTGTTCGCCGCCGCGCGCCCGCTCACGCGCCGGTCCCCGGGTCGTGGTTCATCGGCATGGGCGGGGCGTCCGGGATGCCGCCGTGGCGCCGCTCCCAGCCGCGCAGCATCGCATCTACCATCATGGCCGGGGTACGGCCGGGCTCCGTCGCTCCCGGCATCATGCGCATCCCCGGCATCAGAGCCATCAGCGCGTCGTGCAGGGAGCCGGGGTGCTCGCCGGGCTCCATGCCGGGCGTCATCTTCGCGCGGAAGGCATCCATCATGCGCCGATGCATGTCCGGCGCCATGCCTGACATGCCCATCATCGGCATCATGTCCTCCAGCATCTCCATCATGATGCGGCTCATCTCGCCCTGCGGCGAGCGCACGTCCGGCGTGTAGGCGCGCGGGTCGAGGTCCGGGTTGGGGACACGGAACTTGCGCACGTAGCGCTCGTCGCCCGGCTTGTACGACATGGCGTCGAGCCAGCGGTAGAGTTCCGCCCGCTTCTGCTCCGTCGTCCAGCCCTCGTAGGCGAGCAGGTCGTAGGCGAAGCCGTGCAGCATGTGCAGGTTGTCGAAGGCGTTGGCGCTCTCGGGCGACAGCATCGCGTAGCGCGGCATGATCTCGCGCGAGAGCAGCATGCGGAGCGGCCGGTCGCGCACCACCTGCTCGCGCCCCACGCGCTCGACGGCCGCGACCATCGCCTCCTGCCCGGGGCCGTTGCCGCCGACCATCATCGCCTCGTAGATGATCGGGTGCCACCAGTGGGCGTAGTAGAAGAAGTTGTTCGACAAGGGGTAGTGGTTGCGGAAGGTGGTGAAGTACGGCTTCATCATCACGGCCGCGCGCCGCATCGTCACGTCGAGCGGCGCGATGCTGCGCGCGATGCCCGGCTCCTCGGCCGTCAGGTAGTGGCGGACGGCATCGTCCAGGTAGCGCTTCTTCTCCGGCCACGGGATCCTGCGCTCCGACATGATGTCGTAGGTCATCTCGTGGAGCTTGTGCGTCCAGTCGATGATGCGCAGCACGCGCCAGTAGGCCTGCGCGGTGTAGGGCGCGTAGTACTCCTGCGCCGGCTCGGTGCGCGGCGGGCTGGCCAGGAACTCGAGGCTTCGGCGGTTGGTGTCGGCGTCCACCCGAGCGCGGTCGGCGAAGGGCGTCAGCTCCAGCACGTCGTGCTGGTAGCCGTGGCTGAAGTGCAGGGCGGCGCCGGTGCGAAAGGCGCGGTTGTGGCGGTAGAAGAAGGCGGTGTTGTAGAAGGCGCGCTTCTCGTCCGTCTCGCCGCGCTGCTCCCAGAAGGACTGGGCGCGGGCGCCGCGGCCGGCGGGGAGCAGAGCCAGGCCACCGGCGGCCAGGGCGCCGCGGAGCAGCATCCGCCGCGGGGCGCCGCCGGGCTCAGCGGCGAGCGGTCGAGGGCGGGTTGAGGGTGGCGCAGCCGGCTGCATCGGCGTCCCGACCTCCCGCACAGAGAGTGACGAGGGCGCAAACGAACCATCACCATTGCGGTTCCGCCCGCCCGGCGACGCAGCGTGTCGGGCCGGGCGCTCCCGCTCCGAGCGCGCAGCGCCTCGCGCGCTTCAAATGCAGGCAGGCGCGACCGGTCCGGGCAAGATACCCTGCAGGGGTATGCAATCAATTGACCGGGAGCGTCTGCGTGTCGCCGTGGTCGCGACAGCAGGAGGTCCGCGTGGCGTCGGCGCTCACCGGCGTACGTTTGCAAGCCGGAAGAGCGGCGCAGGTTCGACCTGTCGTCTCAGGAGGTCGGGGGCGCCGGAGGCTACACGGACCTTGCCGGCAGCGCAGCGATCTCCTCGACCAGGCGGCGTCGCTCCGCCTCGGGCATGTGCCCCTGGAGGGAGGCCTCGACACAGGCCCGGAGGTGGTCGCGCAGCATGTCGGATTGCACGCGGCGCAGCGCGGCGATGACGGCGTTGATCCGGTGAGCCACGTCGACGCAGCAACGCCCGTCCTCGATCATCTGCTGCAGGCCCCGGACCTGCCCTTCGATGCGGCGCAGGCGGGAAAGCTGGCGCGTGTGGTCGACCGTGACGCCCCCGTGCCTTTCTTCCGAACCTGCCATTGCGACGCCTATTGCTGCCGCGGACGGAGAACGCGCGGGACACCCATCGGGTCGGAAACCATACCCTGGGCAGGTATGTTAGTCCCGCGGACGCCGCCGTGGCGTTCCGGCGGAAGCGGCCGGCCGCGTCCGCCGGACCCGCAGCTCCGTCGTTTCCTTTTCGAGCATCTAGGAGGCGGCGCATGCACGCGCAACAGATGATCGGCTCGCACCCCCACGTCCAGGGCAGCACCAACGACGCGCTCATCCGCTGCCTGGAGGAGTGCTACGCCTGTGCGCAGACCTGCACCTCCTGCGCCGACGCCTGCCTCGCCGAGCAGACGGTCCAGCAGCTCACGCAGTGCATCCGCCTCAATCTGGACTGCGCCGATGTCTGCGCCGCCACGGGCTCGGTCGCGACGCGGCGTACCGGCTCGAACGAGGAAGTGATCCGCCAGATGCTGATGGCTTGCGAGACCGCCTGTCGCCTTTGCGGCGAGGAGTGCGAGCGCCACGCCTCCCACCATCAACACTGCCGGATCTGCGCCGAGTCCTGCCGCCGCTGCGAGCGGGCCTGCGCCGAGGCGCTCCGCAGCATGTCCGCCTGAGCTCTGGCCGGCGCCATGAATGGCCCAGGCGGGTCCAGCCGTGGAATACACCCGACCTGGGCCGCCGCCTCGCGAGGAACCTCGGATGCCTCGATCGGCGGATCTGCTGGCGATGCCTCGGGCCGCGGCGTTGCCCGATTCGCCATTCGGCGTGAGGGCCCATGCAGTGGCGCCGCACGCCGGGAAGGCCAGCGAGCAAGGATGCGATGCGGGTCGGTGAGGCCGGCGTGGTCTGCCTGGTGCCCGTGAATGATCGTCCAACCCGGCCGGGAACCACGGAAACCTGTCGGATTTTGAGACGCGCAGAGGTCGGTGGCTTGCTGGGTGCCGAGCACCCACGCCGTTATCGGCCGTGGCTGCGCACGCTGCCGCCTCGTTCTCCGTGTCCAGCACACGCCGTCTTGGCCGCCAGCCCGGCCGCGCGGCCGATCCGCGAAGGAGATCAGTGGTCCATGTCGCACAAGCCCAGCCATGCCCCGGGACAGCCGAAGCCGACGCCCGCGGACCTGGCCGACCAGCATACTGCCGATGGCGGCCTGAGCTTCGACTTCCGGGCCGGCGAGCGCGAGTACCGCATCGCCGTCGGCGGCGAGCAGCCCGACGCCATCGGCGGCACCGACGCCTTCGACTACTCCTGGGCGCGCACCGCGCGGCGGGTCGCATCCGGTCGGCGCCGCGCCTGCGGCGTGGCGGGCCACGGCCGCCCGGGCATGCCGGACCGGGCGGCCCCGTCACCACGGACTTGCCATTCCCATCGCGGGAAGCCCGACGTCTGAGCCCGACGTCTGGGGGCGTCACCCGTTGCGAGAGGAAAGAGCGATGCAGCGATTCAAGGTTCCCGACATGAACTGCGGCCATTGCGTGCGGACCATCACCGAGGCGATCCGCGGACTGGATCCGAAGGCGGAGGTCGAGGTCAGCCTCGACCGGCGCGAGGTGGCCGTGGCCACCGACGCGGATCCCTCCCGCATCTCCGGGACGCTGCGCGAGGCCGGTTACGAGAGCGAGCGCATGGCGGCGGCCTGAGACACCCTGTGTCCACCCCGATGTTGTCATGCGGCGATTTTGGCTGCGGCAGTGTGCCTGGCTGGGT
>JAIEOP010000174.1 GCA_019750465.1 Acetobacteraceae bacterium
GCAACCAGTCCGCCGCCTGCACCGCCATGGCACACCTCATGCCGAGACAGGTCTCAACGCAGAACACCGGCTGTGGTCGTAGAGCGTATTGCGTTCGCATGCGCTCACGCAACACGCTCCAGCCTTTGCCGGGTCGCGGGATTCGGCGTTTGCGGCGACTCTGCCTCAACGCATCCCGCTCTAGCCGAAGGTCTCCAGCAGCTCCTCCACCTCCGCCGGCGTCAGCACCCGTGCGCCGCGGCCGTGCAGCAGCAGCGCGAGCCGCGCCGCCTCCTCCAGCTCCTCCGCGGCATAGACGGCGTCGTCCAGCGTCCTGCCGCTGACCACGGGGCCGTGATTGGCGAGCAGCACGGCCCGCGCGCCCGCGCGCGCGGCGTCGGCAATCGCCGGCTCCATCGCCGCGTCGCCGGGGCGGTAGTAGCGGATCACCGGCAGGCTGCGCCCGACGCGCATGACGAAATAGGGCGTCAGCGGCGGGATCGGCGCGCTCTCGCCCGGCGTGGCGAGGCAGGCGATGGCGGTGGCGTGCGTCGAGTGCAGGTGCACCACCGCCCCCGCCTCCGGCCGTGCCTCCAGGAAGGCGCGGTGCATGAACACCTCCTTCGAGGGCCTGTCGCCGCCGACGTGCCGGTACTGCGCATCGAGCCGGCTGATCCGCGCGGGATCGAGACGGCCGAGGCAGGAATTGGTCGGTGTCATCAGGAAGCCGTCGGCGAGCCGCGCGCTGATGTTGCCCGCCGAGCCCACCGAGAAGCCGCGGCCGAACAGCAGCCGGCCATGCTCCGCCATCGCCTCGCGCAGCCGCGTCTCCTCCGGGCTCACGGATGCACCGCCACGTCGAAGGCCTTCAGGAAGAAGTCGCGCGCGCCGAAATTGCCGCTCTTCAGCGCGAGGTGCAGCCCGGCAGGCTCGGCGTAGGTCCAGGGCACGCCGGGGTCGATCTCCGGCCCTATCCGCAGGCTCGTCACGCCGAGCCGCTGCACCACGGCACCCGAGGTTTCGCCACCGGCGACCACCAGGCGCCCGACGCCGCGCGCCACCAGCCCCTCGGCGATCATGGCCATCGCCTGCTCGATCAGCGCGCCGGCCGCCTCGCGCCCGAGCCTGGCCTGCAGCGCCGCCACCTGCTCCGGCGGCGCCGAGGCGGCGATCACCACGGGCGTTGCGCCGAGCCGGCCCGCGGCCCAGTCCAGCGCCCCCGCCGCAAGCGCGGCAGCGTCGGGCGTGGCCAGCGCGTCCAGCTCCAGCACCGCCGCGTGGTCCCGCGCGTAGCCGATCTGCCCCAGCGTGGCGCGCGAGCACGACCCCGCCAGCACCGCCGCGTGCCCCGCCATGGACGGCAGGATGGCGGCGTTCTCGCCGCGCTCCGGCAGCAGGCCGGCGCGGCGGAAATTGGCCGGCAGTCCCATCGCCACGCCGGAGCCGCCGGTGATCAGCGCATGCGCCGCCGCCGCCTCGCCGATGGCGAGCAGGTGCGCATCCGTCACGGCATCGACGATGGCGTAGCGCCGCCCGCCCTCCTTCAGCCGGGTCATGGCGTCGCGGATCGCGCGGGCGCCGCGCTCCACCACGGCGAAGGGCACCAGGCCGACCGTGCCCTCGGTCTGGCGGCCGAGCACGCGCACCAGGTTGGCGTCGCGCATCGGGGTCAGCGGGTGGTTCTCCATCCCGCTCTCGTTCAGCAGGCGATCGCCGACGAAGAGGTGGCCCTGGAAGACGGTGCGGCCATTGGTCGGGAAGCCCGGGTTTGCCAGCGCGAAGCCCGCGTCCAGCCGCTTCACCAGGGCATCGGCCACCGGGCCGATGTTGCCCGCATCCGTGCTGTCGAAGGTGGAGCAGTACTTGAAGAAGATCTGCCGCGCGCCGGCCGCCAGCAGCGCCTCGCAGGCGGCGAGGCTCTCGGCCACTGCCTGCGCCACCGGCGCGGTGCGGGACTTCAGCGCGACGATCACCGCGTCGGCGTCCGGCAGGGGGCCAGCGGGAACGCCGATCACCTGCACCGCGGTCATGCCGCCCTTCACCAGCGTGCTGGCAAGGTCGGTCGCGCCGGTGAAGTCGTCGGCGATGCAGCCGAGGAGAAGGGTCATGACCGGGGCCTCGTCATCGGATCAGCGTGCCGTCCTTGCGCAGCCAGCGTGCCTTGCCGTCCGGACCGGGCACGACCTGGACGTCGTTCTCCGGGTAGGTGACGACGTCGCCCGGCGTGCTGTCGCCGATCTCGAGATACACGGCGTCCCCCGGCCCCGGGTTGCGCAGGTGGTGTGCATCTCCGGTGCCGGCGGGAAAGCCGGCGCACATCCCGGGCGCCAGCGGCGTCTCCCCGGCATCGGTCACCAGCACGGGATGGCCCTCCAGCACGAAGACGAACTCGTCCTGCCTGGCATGCGCGTGCCGCAGGGAGGAGACGCCGCCTCCGGGCAGACGGGTCAGGTTCACGCCGAAATTCCAAAGGCCGAAGACCGGCGCGAGCGGTCGCTTCACGCGGCCTTTCAATCCCACCATCAAGTCGGGCGGAAAGCCCTGCGGCGCTGGGCGCTCGGGCGCCTCCTCGGCGCGGATGGCGACGGGCGGGGGCATGTCAGGTTGGGATCGGCGTTCCATCCTTCCGCGAATACCGCCATTTGCCGTCCGCGCCCATCTCCACGGCCAGGTCGTCATCCGGGTAGGTGGCGCCGTCGCCGGGCAGTCGGTCGCCGATCTCCAGGTAGAGCACGTCGCGCGCGCCGCGGTTCACCAGGTGGTGCGCGTCGCCGCTGCCGCCGCGGAAACCGGCGCACATGCCGGGCGAGAGCGGCGTCTCGCCGGCATCGGTGACCAGCGTCGGCTCGCCCTCCAGGATGTAGACGAACTCATCCGACACCGTGTGCGCATGCCGCAGGGAGGAGGCGGCGCCGGGCGGCAGGCGCGTCAGGTTCACGCCGAAATTGCGCAGCCCGAACCGGTCGCCGAGCACGCGCTTCTCCCGGCCGCCGAGCCTGGCGGCGAGGTCGGCCGGGTAGGAACTGGCAACCGCGCGCGGCGGCACGTCGGCGGCGCGCAGCGCGACGGGGGGCATGTCGGACATGCTCGGCTCCTCCTGACCGGCCGAGCATCGGCGCGCTGCCCCCGTGCGCGCAAGCGGCGTGCTTCAGCCTGGCGCGAGCCGCTTGCGGAGAAAGATGCGCTCTCCCACCGGCGGATAGGGCAGCCGGCCGAACTCGGCATAGCCCTGCTTGCGGTAGAACTCCGGCGCCTGGAAGGAGAAGGTGTCAACCCAGGCGGAGTGGCAGCCGCGCTCCAGCGCGCGGGCCTCCGCCGCGGCGATCACCGCGCGCCCGATCCCGTGCCGGCGCAGCGAGTCCTCCAGGACGAAGTACTTGATGAACATCCAGCCGGCATAGAGCTCGCCGGCCAGGCCGCCGACCACCTTGCCCTCGCGCCGCAGGAAGACGCCAAGCGTCTGCCAGGGCTGGTGCCCGGGCCAGGCAAGATCGTTGAACGCCTCGAGACCCCAGGCGAGCGCCTCGGCGTCGCTGCTGGCGGGGGCATCCTCGATGGCGAAGGTCACGCCGGGGGGAAGGTCCATGTGCATGCGGCGCAGCCTGCCACGGCCAGATGCCATCGTGCACCATCGCAACGCCGTCAGAGCAGCCCGAACCCGCGCAGCGCGGCCGCCAGCCCCGGGGCGTCGCGGAATTGGTGCGCGGCCATGCCCACCGCCTCGGCGCCGCGGACATTCGCGTGGCTGTCATCGATGAACAGGCACCGCTCCGCGGCCAGCCCGTTGCGGTCGAGCAGCAGCCGGTAGATCGCCGCATCCGGCTTCACCACGCACTCCGCGCCGGAGACCACCAGGTCGTGGAAGGCGTCGCGCAGGACGGGAAAGCGCGTGACCGATTCCGCGAAGGTGTCGGCGGCGTAGTTGGTGATCGCATGGAGCGGCACGCCGCGGGCCCTCAGTGCGTCCAGCACCTCCAGGCTGCCGGGCACCGGCCCCGTCAGCATCTCGTGCCACTGCTCGCGGAAGGCGCGGATCAGCGGCGCGTGCCGGGGGAACAGGGCGATACGCTCCGCGATCGCCGCCGCCCAGGGCCGGCCGCGATCCTGCTCCAGGTTCCAGGCCGGCGGGCAGACCTCCTCCAGGAAGCGTTCCATCGCCGCCGCATCCGGGATCAGCCGGCGGTAGAGGTGCCGCGGGTCCCATTCCACCAGCACCTTGCCGACATCGAAGACCACCGTGTCGATGCTCATCGCCGCCGCTCCGGCGGCAGCGCCAGCACGTCGCGGTGGCCGATGCGGACCGAGAGCCTGCGGGCATCCACCTGTTCCAGTCGCGCCAGGCCCCAGCCCGTGAGCCCGCCGCGGCCCCGCATCGGCTGCCGTGCCGCCGCCACGTGGCCGAGCACCACGTAGCGCAGGAAACCGGTGGCATGGCCGGGCGGGATCGGCACATCGAGGAAGCGCCCGCCGCGCGCCCGCGCCACCCAGTCGCTTGCCGCGCTCCGCACCATGAAGCCGCGGGCGGCGAAGGCGCGGGCGATCGCCGCCGGCGCGGCGGGGCCGAGCGCCGGCCCGCCGAACCCCTTGTCGCGCGCCTGGTCGCGGCGGAAGGCGCGGGCCACCGCGCCGTCCGCCGGGTGCGGCGGCCAGAAGCGGTCGCGCCCGTCCACCGAGAGCGCCGCGTAGAAGGGCACCCGCAGCGCCGCCGCCATGCGCTCGATCCAGGCCGCCGAGACAAGGTCGCAGAGCGCCGAGCACAGCACGGCGTCCGCCCCTTGCAGGGGCAGGTTGCGCGGCGCCTCGGCCAGATCGGCATGCAGCGCCTCGACGCGCCAGGCGCCGCCCCGGGCATGCACCAGCAGCGTCCTGCGGTTCGGCATGGTGGCCTTGAGGCCGATCGCCTCGGCGCGCCCGGCGATGGTGTCGAAGGCCTCCTCCATCAGCGCGCGGTCGGAATCCACCAGCGTCCAGGCCTGGGCACGGCCGATGCGCGGTGCCAGCCAGCGCAGCAGGCTGCCGGTGCCGGCGCCGAGGTCGATCAGCCGCGGCCGCGCCGGCAGGCGCGCGATCAACGCCGCGGCAAGCGCCTCGGACCGTGCCAGGGCGTCGTAGGGCTCGCGCAGCGCCAGCCAGTCAGGATCGAAGGCGTCGTCGCGCGTGTCCGCCGGGTCCTCGTCGTCGGGCCTGGTCATGCCGCCGCCGCCCGGTCCAGCTCGGCCAGGAAGGCCGCGGCCCGGTCCTGCCAGCGCGGCAGGCGCTGCCCGGCCTCCCAGGCGGCGTCGCGCATCGCCGCGCGCAGCGGGTGGTCGAACAGCACGCGGCGCAGCGCCTTGGCCAGCGAGACCACGTCGCCCGGCGGCGAGACGATGCCGGCCTCCACCGGCACGATCTCGGCGATGGCACCGCCGGCGGTGACAGCGACCGGCAGGCCGCGCGCCAGCGCCTCGGCCGCCGCCATGCCGTAGCCCTCCCAGTGCGTCGCCAACGCGAAGAGGTCGGCGCGGTCGTACAGCGCATCGAGTTCCGCCTGCCCGGCCTCGCCGGCGAAGGTGACGCGCTGGGCAATGCCCAGCTCATGCTGCAAGGCGCGCAGCCCGTCGGCATGCACGGGGTCGCGCTCGCCACCGGCGATGGTGAGAGTCCAGTCGAGATCCGGCAGCCGGGCCAGCGCGCGCATCAGCACGTCATGCCCCTTGCGCGGCGTGATGGAGCCGACCGCGAGGATCGCCACGCCAGGCCCGCCCGAGCCGCGCGCGCGGGGGGCCGGATCGGTGCCGGGCTCGACCACGCCGATGCGGGCGGGATCGGCGCCGAATTCCTCCGGCAGGCGCCGCGCGGTCAGCGCCGAGGTGGCGATGAGGCGCGCCATGCGCGGGAACAGCGCGCGCTCGCGCGCCTTCAGCGCCTCCCGCACGTCGGCGCCGAAGCCGGTCTCCAGCGCCGTCGGGTGATGGATCAGCGCGGTGGCACGGCGGGCGGCCAGCTCCTCGACAAGGGGCAGGAAGGCCGGCAGGCCAAGGCCGTCGATGACGATGCGCGCATCCGGCGGCAGGGCGGCGAGCGCGCCCCGCGCCGCGGCCTCCGCGGCCGCATCGGGCAGCGGGTGCCGGCCGGCGAGTTCCACCACCTGCACCGCCTGGCCCAGCGCGCCGATCCCGGCGAGGATGCGCCGGTCATAGCCATAGCCGCCGGAGATGGTGTCGAAGGGACCGGGGACGAGCAGCGTGACGGGAGCTGTTTTGCGCGGCCGATTCACGCCCTCGCTGCCGCTCGGACGATCGGGCGCGGCTTGGCGCGGCCGATTCACGCCCTCGCCTT
>JAIEOP010000356.1 GCA_019750465.1 Acetobacteraceae bacterium
CCGCCGCGGCGCGGGCGCTGCTGTCCGCGCAGCGCGTGGCGATCGTTGCCGGCGATGCCGCGTCGCTCTCGGGCTGCGGGCGGGAGCTGCTGGCGCTGGCCGAGGCGCTGGCCGCGCCGGTGCTGACCACGCTCGGCGCGCGCGGCATGGTCTCCACCCGGCATCCGCTGCACATGGGCGTGGTCGGCAACTACTCCGCCCCGCCGGCGAACGAGATCCTCTGCGGCGCCGAACTCGTGCTCTATGTGGGGTGCGACACCGGCGACCAGGTGACGCATTACTGGCGCGTGCCGCGGCCCGGCAGCGTCCGCGTCGTGCAGGTCGATGCCGATGCGCTGGAGTTCCACCGCAGCTACGCCGCCGAGGCGACGGTGCAGGCCGACCCGCGCGCGGCGCTCGCGGCGCTGGTGGCGGAGATCGGCCGGCCCGGCCGCCACGGCGCCTACATCACCTGGGCGCAGGGGATCATGGAATCCTGGCGCGCCGCCATCGCGCCGCGGCTGGCCAGCGACGCGGTGGCGATCGACCCCGCACGCCTCGCGGCCGAGATCACGCGCGCGCTGCCGGCGGACGGCATCCTGGTGGCAGACACCGGCTATTCCGGCATCTGGACCGGCACGCTGGTGGAGATGGAGCCCGGCCAGGCCTACCTGCGCGCCGCCGGCTCGCTGGGCTGGGCCTTCCCGGCCTCGCTCGGGGCGAAGCTGGCGGCGCCGCAGCGCAAGGTGGTGTGCTGGTCCGGCGACGGCGCGCTCTACTATCACCTGCCGGAGCTGGAGACGGCGCGGCGCCGCGGCATCGCCGTGGTGCTGGTGGTGAACAACAACTCGGGCTTCGGCCAGGGCTGGCCCAACCTGCTGCGCCAGGTCGGCAACCGCCCGCAGGCGGCGGAGCAGCTTCTGCGCTTCGGGCCGACCAACTTCGCCGAGGTGGCGCGCAGCTTCGGCGTGCACGGCATCCGCGTGGAGCGGCCCGGCGAGATGGCCGCGGCGCTGCAACGGGCTTTGGCGATGAACGAACCTGTCGTCGTGGATGTCGCCACCGACATCGACTGCCGCGCGCCCGCGCCCTGGGATCCACCGGCATAGGCTGCCCCCAACCCCGACCCTCCCCCGCGCGCGGGGGAGGGAGGGACCCGCGAAGCGTGAGGGTGGGGGTGCCTGCCGCAAGTGCATGAGGAGGAAGGACCCCGCCATGTCCCGCATCGCCGTCATCGGCGCCGGCACCATGGGCCACGCCATCGCGCTGGTCTATGCGCTCGGCGGCCATCAGGTACGCCTCACCGACAGCAACCCCGACACCCTCGCCCGCGCCCAGGGGCTGATGGAGGCGGCGCTGGCGACGCTGGTCGCGGGCGGCGAGGCGCCGGCGGACTGGACCAGCGCGCACCTTGCCCAGGCGGTGACGCGCCATGCCACGCTCGAGGAGACGGTGGACGGCGCCGAGTTCATCGTCGAAGCCATCATCGAGACGCCGGAGGCCAAGCGCGCGCTGTTCGAGCAGCTCGACCGCGTGGCGCCGGCCGAGGCGATCATCGCCTCGAACACCTCCCAGCTCGACGTCTTCCCGCTGATCCCGGAGCGCCGGCAGCGCCGCGCGATGATCACGCACTGGTACACGCCGCCCTACCTGGTGGACCTGGTGGACGTGATTCCCGCGCCGGGCTGCGACCCCGCGGCGCTGGACGCCGTCGAGGCCGCGCTGAAGACGATGGGCAAGCAGCCGCTGCGGCTCAGCAAATTCGTCCCCGGCTACGTCGCCAACCGCATCCAGGCGGCGATCGGCGCCGAGGTGCAGCACCTGCTGGACGAGGGCGTGGCCAGCGCCGCCGAGATCGATGCCGCCATCATCCACGGCCTGGCGCTGCGCCTGCCCATCCTCGCGGTCTTCGCCAAGGCGGATTTCACCGGCCTTGCGCTGATGCAGTCCGTCATGCGCAATGGGGGCTACACGCCACCCCCGCCGCGGCGGCAGAGCGCGACGCTGGACGCGCTGGTGGCGCAGGGCCGCACGGGCGTGCTCGCCGGCGCCGGCTACTACGACTGGCCCGGGGACCCGGAGAAGCTTTTCGGGGCGCGCGACAAGCGCCTTATCGCGCTGAAGCGGGCGATGCGGCAGATCGGCACGATGGCGGGACTGGAGCGGGACGCATGACGACGATCACCTACGACCTCAGGGGCAGGACGGCGCTGGTCACCGGCGGCGCCTCCGGCATCGGGCTGGCGCTGGTGACGCAGCTTGCGCGCAATGGCGCCCGGGTGGCGATCAACCACCTGGCCGACGACGCGCGCGGACCGGAGGGGGTGGCGGCGCTGCGCGGGCAGGGCTTCGACGTGATCGCCGCGCCGGGCAATGTCGGCGACGCGCAGGACTGCGAGCGCATGGTGCTGACCGCCATCCGCGACCTCGGCCGGCTCGACTACCTGGCCTGCAATGCCGGCACGCCGGGCACGCGCACTGCGGTCCCGCCCACGGCGCTCGATCGGCTGACGGAGGAACTTTGGGAGACGGTGATCCAGGTGAACCTGCTGGGTGTCTTCCGCTGCGTGAAGGCGGCCGCGCCGGCGCTGAAGGCGTCGGGCGGCGCGGTGGTCAGCACGGCGTCGATCGCCGGGCTCGACTCGCCCGGTTCGTCGATGGCCTATGGCGCGACCAAGGCGGGCGTCATCAGCCTGACCAAGAACCTCGCCCGCACCCTGGCGCCGGAGGCGCGGGCCAATGCCGTCGCCCCCGGCGCGGTGGACAGTTCCTGGATGATCGAGTGGACGAACGAGCAGCGCGCCGGCAGCATCGACAAGGCGCTGCTGAAGCGCCGCTGCACCACGGATGACCTGGCCGAGGTGATGCTGTTCCTGCTCGCCGGCGCGGCGATGGTGACGGGGCAGACGGTGGTGGTGGATGGTGGGCTGACGTTGGGCTAGAGCAGCCTCCGATCGGGTGGAGCGCATGCGCGCTCCACCCGATCGGAGATAAGCTGCTCTAGCTCTTGTATTTTCTAGAGCAAGAAATCCGATCAGATGATTCCATCTGATCGGATATTGCTCTAGCAGGCTGCGGAAATTCTCCATCGGACACGCAACAAAAGGCATGAAGGAATCCAGAAATGCCGTCGCCTGAATTTTCCTTTCGAACCAGGCGGATCCCGCGAATCAATGTTGCGCTGGCTGCCGTCGAAAATCGAATTTCCGCAGCCTGCTAGAGCGTATTGCGTTCGCATGCGCTCACGCAACACGCTCCAGCCTTTGCCGGGTCGCGGGATTCGGCGTTTGCGGCGATTCTGCCTCAACGCATCCCGCTCTATCGCGGCACGCGGCCGAGCAGGTCCAGCAGCGCCGCCCAGTGCCGCTCCGCCGCGACGGGATCGAAGGCGGCGCCATCGGGCTGGGCGAAGCCGTGATGCGTGCCGGCGTAGTACTCGATGCGGTGACGCAGGTCGCTGCGCGCCAACGCCGCCGCCACCTGGGCCGGCACGCCGGCCGGTACGTAGGGGTCCTCCTCGGCGAAGCACAGATAGGCCTCGCCGCGGCGCATCGCCGGCAGCCAGCGCTGCGGGCTGTCGGGCGCCTCCGTCACCAGGCGCGTGCCGTAGAAGCTCGCCGCGGCAGCGATGCAACCGGGCTGCTCGGCCAGCGCCTGCAGCGCGAAGCGGCCGCTCATGCAGTAGCCGACGGCGGCGCCGGGCGCGGCCTCCGTCACGCCCAGCGCGTCCAGCATGGCCGGCAGGTCGGTGCGGAACTCGGCATGGCCGTAGCCGCGGGCGAGGCCGAAGATGCGCTCGCGCTCCGGGTTGCCCTCCACGCTGAAGGCGGCGCGGTCGAAGCCGACCTCGCGCGCGCTGCGCCAGTAGAGGTTGGGCAGCAGGGCGCGGTAGCCGGCCGAGGCAAGCCGCGCCGCCATGCCGTGCAGCGCCGGCCGCACGCCGGGCGCGTCCATCAGCATCAGCACGGCGGGGGCATGCGCGGCCTGGCGCTGCGGGGAATAGAGCGTGGCGTTGATCGTCCCGCCGTCGGCGGGAATCTCCATCGGCGTTGCTTCGATCATGGCCCCTGCTCCTGCGGCAGCACCACCACGGTACCGCGCTTGTCGCCCCGCTCCACCGCCTCATGCGCCGCCGCGCATTCGAACAGGGGAAAGGTCGCGGCGATGCGGTGCAGCGGCTTCGGCACGCCCGCGCGCAGCCAGGCAGTGATGTCGGCCTGCGCCTGGCGCCGCGCCGGCTCCGGCGCGGTGTTCAGCACCACGCCGCGCAGCGTCGCGTTCTTCGCCATCATCGCGCCGAAGGGGATTTCCGGCGTGCGGCCCCCGCGCGAGGCGTAGCCCGTCACGCTGCCGTTCAGCGCCACCACCGCGGACCAGATCGCCACGTTGCCGCCGACATCCACCTCCACCACGCGATCGACGCCGTGCCCGCCGGTTGCGTCCATGATCCGTGCGGCGCAGTCGGGGGCGCGGTAGTCGAAGACCTGTTCGGCGCCGGCGGTGCGCGCGTCCTCGGCCTTCCAGCCGCCGGAGGCCGTCGCCAGCACCTGCGCGGCGCCGCCCCAGCGCGCCAGCTGCACCGCATAATTGCCCACCGCGCCGCCGCCGCCGGAGACCAGCACGCGCAGCCCGCGCACGGGGCCGTCGGCGAACAGGCAGCGATGCGCCGTCATCGCCGGGATGCCGAGGCAGGCGCCGACCTCGAAGGGCACGCTCTCGGGCAGCTCATGGCTCAGTCCCACAGGGACGCAGGTGTATTGCGCCGCCGTGCCGAAGGGGCGGAAGCGCTGCGCGTTGTAGATCCAGACGCGCCGGCCCAGGTGCCGCGCCTCCACGCCCGCACCCAGCGCGTCGATCACCCCGGCGCCGTCGCTGTTCGGGATCACCACCGGCCATTCATTGGCGTTGCTCGTCCCCGCGCGGCGATAGGTGTCGGCGGGGTTCACGCCGGACGCGTGCAGCTTCACGCGCACCTCGCCAGGTGCGGGCACAGGGTCGGGCCGCTCGCCGCGCCGCAGCACCTCGGCGGCCGGGCCGTGCCGGTCGTACCAGATCGCGCGCATGCGTCCCTCCCGCGTCGCGCGCCGAGCCTGCCGGCGCGGGCGACGATTGTCCATCGCGCTCCCTCGGCGCCGCGCCCGGTTCGAGCGGTCGCGTCGCCGGCACTACCGGGGGCCGAGCAGCGTCGGCACGATCTCCTCCGCCCGTTCGAACACCGCCGCCGGCGCCTGTGCCCGCAGCGCATGCGCCGCGCCATAGCCCCAGGTCACCGCGCCGAAGGCGACGCCCACCGCCCGCGCGGCCTCTGCATCGCGCACCTCGTCGCCGATCAGGATCGCCCCTGCCGGCGCCGTGCCTGCCGCCCGCAGCACCCGGCGCAGCACGCGCGGCTTGCCGAAGAGCGAGGCGCCGCAGCCCCAATGCCGGATCAGCGCCGCGTCCGCGCCGAGGGATCGCCGCGAATTCGCCTCCGCATCCGAGGTGGCCAGCGCCAGCGTGACGCCCGCGGCGTGCAGCGTGCGCAACATCGGGGCCACGCCGGGGAACAGCGGCAGCGCGCCCGCCGCTGATTTCCGCCGGCGCATCTCGCGCGCGATCAGCGGCAGGCGCCAGCGTGGCACGGCCAGGTGCGCCTGCACCGCGCGCGGGCCCATCGCCCGCAGCGCCTCGCGCTCCACGTCGCTCTCCGGCACGCGGAAGCGGTGCCGCGCCGCGACCTCCGGCAGGATGGAGAGGAACCAGGGCAGGCTGTCCACCAGCGTTCCATCGAGGTCGAACAGCACCAGGTCCCACCGGGGACGGTTCCGGTCCTCGCGCATCAGTTGCGGATCAGGATGTAGTGGATCGTCAGGTCGATGTTCACGCCGTTCGGGTCCGCCCCCGGCGGGAAGGGCGGCAGCCGGGCGCCGCGGAACAGCGATTCCGTGTTGTGGTCGAGCCAGACCGAGCCCGAGCGCCGCACCAGCCGTGCCCCGATCACCCGCCCATCCGGCGCCGCCACGATCTGGATGCGCGTGATGCCCTGCTGGCCGAGCACGACCGCCTCCTGCGGGTAGCGCCTGTGCTCCTCCAGCCAGCGCCGGAAGGCGTTGCGCCAGTCCGGTCCCACCTGGGCGCCGCGGACGTCCATCTGCGGCTCGGGCGTCATCCGCCCGACCGTCGGGCCGAGCGACAGGTCCAGGCCCCGCAACCCCTGCCGCGGCTGCGCGAGCTGCGGCGGCGATGGGGCCGGGGAGAGAAGCGGGCCATGCGGCAGCCAGAGCCCCGGCAGCCGCTCCGCCTGGCGGGTCTGCGGCGGCGCCGGCATGGGCGGCGGCGGCAGCGGC
>JAIEOP010000061.1 GCA_019750465.1 Acetobacteraceae bacterium
CCTGATCCGCGGCACCTTCGCCGCTGTCAGGCAGGAAATCCACTCATCAGCCTGTCCGGAATTCCGGAGCCATCTCTGTCGGCGAACGGTCGGGATGCGGCGGGCGTTGCCTGCAACACTGTGACAAAGCCTTTCGCGGTGCCGCTTCAGGTGCGGTCACCCTGGCTTCACTCTCGAGATCAACCGATTTGCCTCGGTAGCCCTCTTGAGCCTGACCCCTTGGCAAGCCGCAACATGGCGGACTTGCGGACGACCTCAGGGAAACATTGCCCATGCATCAGCACGCGACCGATGGGGCGAAAGCAACCACACATGGTCCCTCACCGGGCGGAGCGGGCGTGCTCGATCCCGTTTGCGGCATGACCGTGGACCCGGCGGCGACGCCGCATCACGCAGAGCACGGAGGGGCGACCTACCACTTCTGCTCCGCCGGCTGCCGCGGCAAGTTCGTGGCCGACCCGGCGAGATACGTGCATCCGAAGCCGGCGCCGCTTCGCGCCGAGCCGGTGGCACCGGGCAGGATCTGGACCTGCCCGATGCACCCGCAGATCCGGCAGCCCGGCCCCGGCAGCTGCCCGATCTGCGGCATGGCGCTCGAGCCCGAGACGCCGACGGCCGAGGCCGCGCCGAACCCGGAGCTTGCCGACTTCACCCGGCGCTTCTGGATCGGGCTTGTGCTCACGCTACCGGTCCTGTTGCTGGAGATGGGCGGGCACCTGCTCGGGCTCGACCACCTGATCGACCGCTCGACCTCCAACTGGCTGCAGCTCCTGTTCGGCACGCCCGTGGTGCTCTGGGCGGGGTGGCCCTTCTTCCAGCGGGGCTGGTGGTCGGTGGTGAACCGCAGCCTCAACATGTTCACTCTGATCGCGCTCGGTACCGGTGTCGCCTGGGTCTACAGCGTGGTCGCCACCTTCGCGCCGGGCGTCTTCCCGCCCGCCTTCCGCGGACCCGACGGCTCGGTGGGCGTCTACTTCGAGGCGGCGGCGGTGATCGTCGTGCTGGTCCTGCTCGGCCAGGTGCTGGAGCTGCGGGCGCGCGAGCGGACCGGGGGCGCGATCCGCGCCCTGCTCGACCTCGCGCCGCCCACGGCGCGGCGCGTCGGCCCGGACGGATCGGAGGAGGAGGTGCCGCTGGCGCATGTCCAGGTCGGCGACCGGCTGCGCGTGCGGCCCGGTGACAAGGTGCCGCTCGATGGCGAGGTGATCGAGGGCGGCTCGAACGTGGACGAGAGCATGGTCACCGGCGAGCCGGTCCCCGTCGCCAAGGCGCCGGGCAGCCGCGTCACCGGCGGCACGCTGAACGGCCAGGGCGCCTTCGTGATGCGCGCGGACCGCGTTGGCCAGGACACGGTGCTGGCGCAGATCGTGCGAATGGTCGCCGGCGCGCAGCGCTCCCGCGCGCCGATCCAGCGCATGGCCGACCAGGTCTCGGCCTGGTTCGTGCCGGCGGTGGTTGCGATCGCCGTCGTCGCGGCCGTCGCCTGGCTGGTCTGGGGGCCCGATCCGCGCGCCGCCTACGCCATCGTCGCGGCGGTGACGGTGCTGATCATCGCCTGCCCCTGCGCACTCGGCCTCGCCACGCCGATGAGCATCATGGTCGGCGTCGGCCGCGGGGCGCAGGCCGGCGTGCTGATCAAGAACGCCGAGGCGCTGGAGCGGCTGGAGCGCATCGACACCCTCGTCGTGGACAAGACCGGCACCCTCACGCGCGGGCGGCCCGAGGTCGTGGCCCTCGTCCCGGTGGCCGGGATAGCGGAGGAGGAGCTGCTCCGCCTCGCTGCCAGCCTCGAGCGTCCGAGCCAGCACCCGCTCGCCGAGGCTGTGGTCCGCGCCGCGGAGGCGCGCGGCCTGGCCCTGGCTCCCGTCGAGGATTTCGACGCCCCGACCGGCCGCGGTGTCACCGGCGCAGTGGAAGGCCGCCGCGTCGCGATCGGCAACGCGCGGCTGATGGAGGAATTGGGGGTAGACGTGGACACCGTCTCGGCAGAGGCGGAGCGACTGCGCGGTGATGGCGCGACCGTCTTCTTCGTGGCGATGGGCGGCCGCGCCGCTGGCATTGTCGCCGTCGCCGACCCCGTGAAGGAGACCACCCTTGAGGCTGTCCGGATGCTGCAGGCCGAAGGCGTGCACATCGTGATGCTGACCGGCGACAACCGCACCACGGCCGAGGCCGTGGCCCGCCGCCTCGGCATCGACGAGGTGATTGCGGAGGTGCTGCCCGAGGACAAGCAGAAGGCCGTGGAGCGCCTGAAGGTCGAGGGCCGGCACGTAGCGATGGCCGGAGACGGGGTGAACGACGCGCCGGCGCTGGCCGCGGCGGAGGTCGGCATCGCCATGGGCACCGGGACGGACGTGGCGATCGAGAGCGCGGGCGTGACGCTGCTCGGCGGCGATCTCACTGGGATTGTCCGCGCGCGGCGACTCTCGCGCGCAGTGATGCGGAACATCCGGCAGAACCTGTTCTTCGCCTTCGCCTACAACGCTGCCGGCGTGCCGGTCGCGGCGGGTGCGCTCTACCCGTTTTTCGGGATCCTGCTCTCGCCGGTGATCGCTGCGGCGGCGATGGCGCTGTCCTCGGTCAGTGTCGTCGGCAACGCGCTGCGGCTGCGTGGGGCGAAGCTGACGTAAGCGGAGCCCGAAACTTCGCTGAATGGAGCAGAATATGAACATCGGGCAGGTTGCGAGAGCGTCGGGCGTCCCGACAAAGGTGATCAGGCGCTATGAGGCTATGGGGCTGCTCCCCTCCGTCCGTCGCGACGAGCGTGGTTATCGCGTCTACGACGCAAGGAGACGTGCACTTCTTCGATCATTCGGCATGCAAAGAGCGTAGGCTTGTCCGTTCCAGGCATTGCGGACATGGGGACCTCTTCCTCGGCCTCTACGCGTGACCGGGCCCGCCGCCGGTCTGGGGAGCGGCCTCCACCTCCTCCTCAACGAGCGGCGGTAGCAACGACCCGATTCGCACGGCGCCGAGAAATCCCGTGGGGGCTCCCGACGCCCGTCCGGTTATCCACAGCGCATCCGATTCGTCCCGTGGGGTCTCCCGACACCCCGGTGTGGGGTCAGGTGACGCGAATCGGGGTTATCCCGTGGGGTCTCCCGACGACTCTACTAGTAAGACTCAAATACCCTTCAAATAGCCTTGTCGGTTAACCCCACACTTGACCGACCCCTGTGCGCTCCTTCAACCTGCAGACCAGGGGCATGACAGGAAGGGACCATGGGGGAGCTGCACCGGCTGGTCCTGTTGCACGGCAAGGAGAAGGCTCGGGAAATGGTCCCGGCCAGGCAGAGACCCCTCGTCGACATCGCGGCGGAGGTGCTGTCCGATGATGCCCAGCGGCTCGGCATCACCTACTCCGGCTTCTGCCTGACCGGCTTCCCGCACAAGAAGCTTGGCGATGACGAGGTCTGGGAGAAGCGCGGCCACAACGTCACGCTCCTCGTCGAGCCGGGTCGCCTGCGGATGGGCCCGGGCCCCACGACGCTCTTCGGTGTCCCCTATGGCGCCCGCGCGCGCATGATCCTCATCTACCTCCAGACCCAGGCCCTTCGGACCGGCAGCCGCGAGGTCCGGCTCGGCGGCTCCATGCGCGACTGGATGGGGCGCATGGGCATGTCCGTCGGTGGCGAATCCGCCCGCGCCCTCCGCGACCAGGCGCGCCGCATCAGCGCCTGCTCCATCAAGTTCTTCTGGACCACGGCCGACGCCGATGGCCGCGCCCAGGATGGCTTCGAGCGGGGCGCCATCGTCCGCAGCGGCCTCTTCTTCCGCGAGGACGATGGCGGCGCGCAGTCCAGCCTCTTCGAGGATGTCGTGACGCTGGACGAGACCTTCTACCGGGCGCTGCGCGACCATCCCGTGCCGCTGCTGGAGAGCGCCATCCGGCAGCTCAAGGAGCGCTCCATGGCGCTCGACGTCTATGTCTGGCTCGCCTACCGCCTGCACGTGCTGGAGCGCGTCACGCCGGTCAGCTGGGCCTCGCTGCACGGCCAGTTCGGCGGCGGCTTCAAGCATCTCCGTCAGTTCCGGCCGCAGTTCCTGGACGCCCTGTCGGCCGCCACGGCCGCCTATCCGGAGGCGAACATCAGCGTCTCCGACGCCGGCGTCACTCTGGGGCCGTCCAGCCCACCCGTGCGCAAGATCGCCTGAGCGTCACAAGACCCCACACCTGGAAATCTGTTGAACCGGTCGGTCAACCGGTTCTACCTCGTCCCTCATGCCCGATTCGCTCGCCACCCTGGTCGGCGCCCATGACGCGAAGACCCGGCTCGCCGAACTTCTCGATCGCGTCGAACGCGGCGAGGAGATCGTCATCACGCGTCACGGCCGCCTGCTAGAGGCGCTGCGCCATGCCGAGCGAGCCGGCGATTGACTGCGCGCTGACCATCTGGTTCTGCTTGCGCGTCAGGACGCAGCGGTAGGGCGCGGCGAGGACCGCGTCGAACCGGTCGGGCCGCGCATCTCGATCGCCTCGCGGCCTATGATGACGCGGTCGGCGAGCGCCCGGAAGACGACGTGCAGGCCGACGCCGACGACTCCGTAGAGCGGGTTCTTCATCAGGATGAAGACGAGGCTCGTCAGCATGGCGTTGACCGCCATCGCCTCGATCGGCACGCCCCACACCATGGCCGGCCGGGTGCAGGCCAGGAACAGCGTGTCCTCGGTGAGGCGGGCCTCCTCCATCGTCAGATGCCGCTGCCGCCGGTGATCTGCTGCACGATCCAGGCCGCCGAGAAGACGATCGCCACGCCGGCGACGGTGCCGAAGAAGGCGCGCGGTGAGGCGGCGCCCATCATCCACGCGGCGCCGCTGATGGCGATCGCGATCACCGCGCAGCACGGCGCCGCCGGCCAGCGGACCGAGGGCGAAAGTGCGGGAGGGCAGGCGGAACGCGAACGCGGTCATGGGGCGGGGCTTCCTGCTGGCGTGGACGCGGTCGCGGTCCTGACCGGGGTGGCGGCCGGGGCCTGGACGGGGTGTGGGGACAACCGACGGGTAGACGTGCTGGCGGGCCTGCCGCGCCTGCCCGAATACGTCCCAGGCCGGCGGCGCGGGGGGTGTGGGGTTAACCGACGCCTCGCCGCGCAGCCGCATGGCGGGCACCACGCGCTCGGCCGAGGCCTCGACGCGCCCGACGTCGCCGTTGGCGAAGCCGCGCTCCGGGTGGCCGGTGTTGTGGCGGCTGAGCGCCACGCGGAGCGCCCGCTGCGGGTCGACCTCGCCGCGCGCGGCGGCGGCGTAGCCCTCCGCCAGCACGCGGGCGCCGGCCTCCAGGCTGCGGAGGGCTTCTTCTCCCGCCTGCCGGGCCTGACCGTGCAGCACGGCGGCACGCGGGCCTTCTACGCTCCAGCGACGGATCAGGTGCAGATGCCCGCTTCGCGGACTTCCGCGACGCCGAGGGCTACTACTACTGTGTCATAAGTAGCCGACGTTGAGTGAGGCGTTGGCAGCACGGGCATCGCGGTAGGCTGCGGGCGAGTTGCCGAGCGATGCGGACGCGCAGGGTGGCGATGGAGTTTGCGACGTGGCGTTCAGGCTGGATCGGCGGCTCCTCGTGGTCGGCATGTTCTGGGAAGGTCAGGCGCCTGGATGAATGGGGTGCGGCGTTCTGCTGAGGGGGGAATCGCCGCCCTTTCGGCGATGAGGAATCCGTAGGCTGCGATGCAGAGGGTGGCGTGGTGGTGAAAGCCGCGCCAGCCGCGGCCCTCGTAGTGGCCGAGACCGATCTCCTGCTTCATCTCCTGACAGTCGCGCTCGATGCGCCAGCGCAGCATGGCGTGGCGGACCAGGCTGGCGCGGCTGGTGCTGGCGGGCAGGGTGGAGAGCCAGGACTTGGTGGGCTCGGCCTCACCGACGGGCCACTCGGTCAGGCACCACTCCTCGGCCCGAGGCGTGGCGGCTTGGTAGTCACGGTGGGCAGGGCGTAGAGGAGGATGCAATCGAGCGCTTCTTCGAGGCGCACTACCTGACGTTCAACGTCCTGTTCCCGCCGGATCGGTCTTCCGCCGTGCATGGCAACGACGGCGGCTTCTGCGTCTTCGCGGGTCCCGAAGCCTTCGTCCGCGAGGCGCTGCCTCCCGCTGCAATCGGTCCTGCAGCGACGGCGGAAGTCACGGCCGAGGTGGAAAAGGAACACGGGAAGGGTTGCATGAAGGACGTTCTCGCCCACTACGAGCCTTTCATGCTCGAAGACTGACAGCGCGCACGTTCCGGGACGTTCGCGCTCCATCGTCCTTAGGGAACCCCTGAATAAGTCCTATCCGACGCGGGACCGTCTGTGATTCTCTGTCTCCCGGAGGTCCCTGTCGAT
>JAIEOP010000236.1 GCA_019750465.1 Acetobacteraceae bacterium
CCTTGCGGTCCAGCGCGCGGGCCAGCCGCCCGGCGAGCGGCGCCGGCACGCCGCCGGCCTCCAGCAGCGCCGGCGCCATGGTCGGCAGCATCACGTCCAGCACCGGGGCGGCGACGCCGACGCGCTCCAGCGCCTCCACCGCCACCAGCGCGACCTCGGCATCGGCCTCCGGCGCCTCGCCGCCGATCAGCTCGATGCCGGCCTGGGGCAGCTGGCGCGCGGGGGCGAGGGAGGTGCCGCGCACCCGCAGCACCTGGCCGGCGTAGCAGAGGCGCAGCGGCCGGGCCTGGCGGGCCAGGCGCGTGGCGGCGATGCGGGCCACCTGCGGCGTCGTGTCGGCGCGCAGCCCCATCATGCGCTGGCTGACCGGGTCCATCAGGCGGAAGGTCTGTTCCGCCACCGCGGCGCCGGAGCCGGCGAGCAGCCCCTCCTCGAATTCCAGCAGCGGCGGCTTCACGCGCTCGTAGCCGTGGCCGGCGAAGACCGCCATCATCGCCTCGACGAATGCCGCCTCGCGCTCGGCCTCGGGCGGCAGCAGGTCGGCGAGCCCGGCGGGCAGCAGCGCGGGGTTGGGGGCGTCGTCGGCGGTCATGCGGGGTGGGGTGTGGCAGCGGGGACAGAGGGGTGCAAGCCGCGCGGGCCGGAACCCCTGCCCCGCTAGGCTGCCGCCGGCTTGCGCCGCTTCCGCCGCTGCAGCCGCGCCAGGTCGCCCAGGCGCCGGTCCAGGAATGCCAGCGTGTCCGCCAGGTCCGGATCGTCGTCGCGCATCCACCAGGCGAGCGTCGCCGCGTAGATCGCGCCCAGCGAGGCGCGGCGGGTGTACCAGGAGAAGTCGGCGGAGGTATCGCCGGCGGCGTACCAGAGCGCGCTCGCCGTGCAGGCGCTGGCGCGCAGGGCGGCGGGCAGGTTCCAGGGCAGGCTCAGCACGGAGAGCGCCCGGCGCAGCGCCCGCTTGTGCGGCGCCACCTCGCGCAGCCGCAGTTCGACGACGCGGCGGATGCGCGCCGGGGTGCGCAGCGCGTCCAAGCCCTCGGCCGCGGCCGCGGCCTCCATCTCGCGATTGGCGAGATCGATCCAGGTGAGGATCGCGTCCACCGGCCCGCCGGGGAAATGGCTCTCCGCCAGCGCCGGGTCCTCGCCGGCGGCGGCAAGGCCGGCGCGGATCGTCGCCCATGTCCAGCCCAGCCCGGCCGCGACGGGCAGCATGGCCCGCACCGCGGCGTCGCGGATCGGGCTGCGCTCCGCGAGCGGCGCGGTCATGCCGCAGGCTCCGGGCGCGGCACCGCGGCGGTGGCGGCGGCGGCGCGGGCCAGTTCCTCGGTGAAGCCGAACAGGGAGAAATCCTCCATGCGCATGGGGTAGAGGATGCCGTCGAGGTGGTCGGTCTCGTGCTGCATCATGCGCGCCAGCAGCCCCTCCGCCTCTCCGGCGACCGGGCGGCCCTCGGTGTCCACGCCCTCGTAGCGCAGGCGCTTCCAGCGGCCGACGCAGCCGCGCAGGCCGGGAATGGACAGGCATCCCTCCCAGCCATCCTCCGTCTCCTCGCCGAGCGGGCTGAGGATGGGGTTGATCAGCACGCCGGGCTCGCCGCCCGGAACATGGAAGACGAAGAGGCGCAGCGGCTCATGCACCTGCGGCGCGGCCAGGCCGATGCCTGCGGCGTCGGCCATGGTCTCGTGCATGTCCGCGACCAGCCGGCGGAGTTCGGGCGCGGTCGGGTCGGCGACGGGCTCGGCCCTGCGGAGCAGAACGGGGTGGCCCATGCGGGCGATCTTCAGGATGGCCAAGGCAGGGGCCCTTCTGGGTCGGTGGCACCCAAGCTAGGCACGGCGGACCGGTTCCGCGAGGGGGCGCGGCGGGACTTCCGCCGGGACTTCCGCCGGGACTTCCGCCAGCACTTCCGCCAGCACTTCCGCCCTGGGTCGAATCCATGCTAGACGCACCGTCTCCGCGCCTCGAGGGGATGGCGCGCAGGGCCCCGGGTGCCCCGGGGGCCTGCGGCGCCATGCCCGGGCGCGGCGTTTCGTTTTTCCGGAAACCGCTTTCCGACGCAGGAGGTTGCACCGCGTGCAGGTCGTCGTCCGTGACAACAACATCGACCAGGCGCTGAAGGCGCTCAAGAAGAAGCTGCAGCGGGAGGGTGTCTTCCGCGAGATGAAGCTGCGCCGGCACTATGAGAAGCCGTCGGAGCGCCGGGCCCGCGAGGCCGCCGAGGCCGTCCGCCGTGCCCGCAAGGTCGAGCGCAAGCGGCTTGAGCGCGAGGGCTTCTGAGCCCTGCGGCGCGCCCCCGGGCGCCGACCCGCGGAAGGAGCCAGGCCTCGGTGACGCTGCGCCCGCCGCGCAGCCCGCGGACCGCTGCCCGGTTCGCTCCCTGCGGCCGCCGGTGCCGCTTGGCGCGCTGGCGCTTGCCGGAGCCCTTGCCGCCGCGCCCGCAAACGCCGACCCTGATCTGCCGCTGCCCTACCTCGTGCAGGCCGCCTGCCTGGACGCGGCGCACCGGGTCCGGCCCGGTGCCGTCCCCACCGACCCCGACTGCACGCGCCGCCGCCCGCTCGCCACCGGCGAACCCTTGCCGTACCGCAAGCACGACTGGCCCGCGGTGCAGATCGAGGCGACCCAGCCGCGCGGCTGGGTGGCCAGCGATTCCCTGCTGGGCCAGCTTCTCGGCCGGCCTGCCATCCTGCAGAGCTTCGATTTCGGCGACGACCCGCAGCGCGCCTTCGGCCGCTTCGACGCCGGCAAGGGCGATGGCGGCCAGGCCCTGCTGCTCGGCCCGGATGGCAGCGCCGCAACGGCGATGACCGAGGATGGCGGCGCTGGCGTGCAGTGGTTCTCCTCCCCCGTCCGTGAGCCGCCACGCCAGGCCAGGGGCAAAGCTCGCCACACCCTGGCTGCTGGCGTTGCTGGCGCGCAAGCCGAAGAGGCTGGCCGCCGTGGCGCTGGCCATGATGACGCGCGGCGAGGCCTACCGGCCACCAGCGGCGACCGGCACCCTGCCGGCCGCCGCCTGAGCCGCGCGTCGGTGCCACCGGTGCAGAAGCGCCATGGGGAGGAGATGGCGTTCGGGCGATCCGACGCGCGGGACATCCCAGCGGAATGCATGGCCGCCACAGGCCGTTTGTCCGCTCGGGACCCGCGCGCGCAGCCCATCCGGGCCAGCGGCCGCCGTGCCGCGCCAACAGGCCGGACACACCACCGCAATCGCACCGCAACCCGGGTCTCTCCCCGAAAAGCCCCCCTTGCACCGGAGGGGCCGTCCACACACGCGTCCCGCGCGCCATGCACCCATGCGCGTGCCTGCCCTCCCCATCGCCTGCGCGCCGCGCCACATACCCCTGGCCATGCCGCGCCCCAACCGCCCCGTCTATCTCGACAACCACGCCACCACGCCGGTCGATCCGCGCGTGCTCGCCGCGATGCGGCCCTGGTGGGAGGAGAATTTCGCCAACCCCGCCAGCGTGGAGCACGCCCTGGGCCGCGCCGCGGAGGCGGCGGTGGAGGCAGCGCGGGCCGAGATCGCCGAGCTGATCGGTGCCGACGCGCGGGAGATCGTGCTCACCTCCGGCGCCACGGAGAGCAACAACCTTGCGATCAAGGGCGTCGCGCGCTTTGCGCGCGCGGGATCGGATACGCGCTTTGCGCGCGCGGGATCGGATACGCGCTTCGCCGCGTCGCAAGGCGCGGAGCGCCGCCGCATCGTGACGCTTGCGACCGAGCACAAATGCGTCCTTGAATCCGTCCGCGACCTGGCGGCCGAAGGATTCGAGCCCGTCATCCTCCCGGTCGAGCCCTCCGGCCTGCTGGACACGGACCGGCTGCGCGCGGCGCTGGCGGAGGCGCCGACGCTGCTGGTCTCCGTCATGGCGGTGAACAACGAGATCGGCGTGGTGCAGGACCTCGCCGCCATCGGTGCCGTGGTGAAGGCGGCCGGCGCGACCTTCCACACCGACGCGGCGCAGGCGGTGGGGCGCATCCCGCTCGATGTGGGGGAGATCGGGGCCGACCTGCTGTCGATCTCGGGCCACAAGATCTACGGGCCGAAGGGCATCGGCGCGCTCTATGTGCGGCGGCGGCCGCGGGCGCGCCTGCTGCCGCTGTTCTCCGGCGGCGGGCAGGAGCGGGGATTGCGCTCGGGTACCCTGCCGGCGCCGCTGGTGGTGGGGTTGGGGGAGGCGGCGCGCCTCGCCGCCATCGAGGGGCTGCTCGATGCGGGGCGCATCCGCAGCCAGCGCGACCGCCTCATGGCCGCCCTCGGCGCCGCCATCCCCGGGCTGCGGCTGAACGGCGATGCGGAGCAGCGGGTGGCGGGAAATGTGAACCTCACCTTCCCCGGGGGTGTCGATGCGCAGGCGATCATGGCGGCGGCGCCCGAGCTCTGCGTCTCCACCGGCTCCGCCTGTTCCTCGGCGGCGGTGGAGCCCTCCTACGTCCTGCGCGCGCTCGGCCTGCCGGAGGCGGAGGCGAGGGCGACCTTGCGGATCGGGATCGGGCGCTTTACCTCGCCGGCCGATGTGGACCTGGCCGCCGCGGCGCTTGCCGCCGCCTGGCGCCAGGTGACCGCGCACCAGCCGGGATAGGGCAGCATGCCGAAGATGACCTTCATCGAGCGCGACGGCACGCGCCGCGAGGTGGACGCGCCGCTCGGCCTTTCCGTGCTGGAGATCGCGCACAAGCACGGCGTGGACATCGAGGGTGCCTGCGAGGGCTCGCTCGCCTGCTCCACCTGCCACGTCATCGTGGACGGGGCCTGGTTCGGGCGGCTGTCCTCGCCGACCGAGGACGAGGAGGACATGCTGGACCTCGCCTTCGATCTGCAGGAGACGAGCCGGCTGGGCTGCCAGATCATCATGACCGAGGCGCTGGACGGCCTGGTGGTGACGCTGCCCGCCGGCACGCGGAACGCTCAAGGATAGCACAACGGCGCCCCCTCCCCTGCTGGCGGGGGAGGGCCGGGGTGGGGGTGGCGCCGCCTGGACCCCCCGCACCCGCCGCCGCCCCACCCGACCTCTCCTCGCCAGCGGGGTGGAGGCGTTGACGGGGACATCATGCCAAACGCCTGGGACACCGATTTCGGCACCGAGGGCGGCCTGTTCCGCCGGCTCCGCGCCGCCTGCGCCGCCGAGTGGCAGGCCTATACATGGCACCCCTTCTGCCAGGGGATCTCGGACGGCACGCTGCCGCTGCCGGCCTTCCGCACCTACCTGATCCAGGACTACCTGTTCCTGATCCACTTCGCCCGCGCCAAGGCGCTGGCCGTCTTCAAGGCCGAGAGCATCGAGGCGATGCGCGACAAGACCGAGGCGATCCGCGCCATCCTCGCCGAGACCACGATGCATCTGCGCTACTGCGAGGGCTGGGGCATCCCGGAGGCCGAGGTGCGCGCGACGCCCGAGAGCGCGGAGACCGTCAGCTACACGCGCTACGTCATCGACCGCGGCCTGGCCGGCGACATCCTGGACCTGGAGGTGGCGCTGGCGCCCTGCACCGTGGGCTACGGGGAGGTGGCGCTGCGCATCCTGGCCGACCCGGCGCGGCGCGCCGGGGACAACGCCTACCAGTCCTGGATCGACACCTATGCCGACCCCGGCTACCAGGCGATGGCCCGCGCCGCCGCCCAGCGCATCGATGCGCTGGGCGAGAGCCATGGCGGCGCCGCGCGCTTCGCCACGCTGAGCGCCACCTTCTCGGAGGCAGCGCGGCTGGAGCAGCGCTTCTGGCAGCAGGGACTCGACGCGGCGCGCCGGAACGCCTGATGCGGATCCTGGTGGCCATGTCGGGTGGCGTGGACAGCAGCGTCGTTGCGGGGCTGCTCAAGCGCGCGGGCCACGAGGTCGTGGGCGCCACGCTGCAGCTCTACGACCACGGCGCGGCCACCGGTGCGCGCAAGGGTGCGTGCTGCGCCGGGCAGGACATCCACGATGCCCGTCGCGTCGCCGATGCGCTCGACATCCCGCACTACGTGCTGGACCGCGAGGCGCGCTTCCGCAGCGCCGTCATCGAGGACTTCGCCGCCACCTACGCCCGCGGCGAGACGCCGATCCCCTGCGTGCGCTGCAACCAGACCGTGAAGTTCCACGACCTGGTGGAACTCTCCCGCGACCTCGGCTGCGAGGCCCTGGCCACCGGCCACTACGCCCGCCGCGTGGACGGACCCGACGGCCCGGCGCTGCACCGCGCCGCCGACCCGGCGCGGGACCAGAGCTACTTCCTGTTCGCCACCACGCGCGAGCAACTGGCCTTTGCGCGCTTCCCGCTGGGCGACATGCCGGACAAGGCGGCGGTGCGGGCGGAGGCGGCGCGGCTCGGCCTGGCGGTGGCGGAGAAGCCGGACAG
>JAIEOP010000395.1 GCA_019750465.1 Acetobacteraceae bacterium
GGGCAGCGCGGCGGGCGGCGCGGGCGCCGGCCCGGGGGCTGGCGCAGGCGGGCCTGGCGGGCGCGGCGACAAGGTCGTGGATGCCGACTTCGAGGAGGTCGATCCCAACAAGAAGAAGCCGGGCTGATCCACGTCTTTCCGTTGCGTTCCACGTGACGAAAGGCTCCCATGCAGGCTGGCCCGCCCGGGCGGCCGGCATGGGGCGGTGCAGGTGCGGCGCCCGGTTCTCGGCAGGGGACCGGGCGCCGCCATGTTGCGGCGGGCGCGGCCACCGGGCCCGCTGCCGATGAGCTGGGGGTAGGGCTCGGCCATGGCCAAGCGGGACTACTACGAGGTGCTGGAGGTCGCGCGCGACGCGACCGAGGACGACCTGAAGCGGGCGTACCGCAAGCTCGCGATGAAGTACCACCCCGACCGCAACCAGGGCGACGGCGCGGCCGAGGGGCGGTTCAAGGAGGTGAACGAGGCCTACGACATCCTCAAGGATGCCGAGAAGCGCGCCGCCTACGACCGCTACGGCCACGCCGCCTTCGACCAGGCCGGCGGCGGCGGCGCGGGCGGCTTCGGCGGCTTCGGGGCCGGCGGCTTCAGCGCCGGCGGCGCCGGTGGCTTCGAGGACATCTTCGAGGAGATGTTCGGCCGCTTCGGTGGCGGCGCGGCCGGCGGACGGCGGCGGCGCGAGGCCTCCGGCCGCGGCGCCGACCTGCGCACCCATGTCGAGATCACGCTGGAGGAAGCCTTCGCCGGCGCGAAGAAGACCGTGCGCATCCCGACCTCCGTGCAGTGCGAGGCCTGCAACGGCAGCGGCGCCGAGGGCGGCGCCACCGCCGCGCAGACCTGCCCGACCTGCAACGGCGCCGGCAAGGTGCGGGCGCAGCAGGGATTCTTCCTCATCGAGCGCACCTGCCCGACCTGCTCGGGCAGCGGGCGCACCATCAAGAATCCGTGCAAGGTCTGCCAGGGCGCCGGCCGGGTGCAGCGCGAGCGCACCCTGGCCGTCGCCATTCCCGCCGGCGTCGAGGACGGCACGCGCATCCGCCTGGCCGGCGAGGGCGAGGCCGGGCTGCGCGGCGCGCCGGCCGGCGACCTCTACGTCGATGTCGGCATCAAGCCGCATGCGCTGTTCCAGCGCGAGGGCGCCAACATCTTCGTGCGCGTGCCGCTGCGCATGACCCAGGCCGCGCTCGGCGGCAATGTCGAGGTGCCGACGGTCGATGGCGGCCGCGCCCGCGTCACCATCCCCGCCGGTACCCAGGCGGGCGACCAGTTCCGCCTGCGCTCCAAGGGATTCTCGGTGCTGCGCAGCGCGGCGCGTGGCGACATGTACGTGCAGGTCTCGGTGGAGACGCCGCAGAACCTCACCCCGAAGCAGCGCGAGCTGCTGGAGCAGTTCGAGGCCGAGGCAGCCAGGGGCGGGAGGACGAGCCCGGAGGCTGAGGGTTTTTTCGCCAAGGTGAAGGAGTTCTGGGACGGGCTGGGCGGCCGGTAGAGGGCAGCGCGGGCGGCAGGCCGGCAAGGCCCTCCCGCGAGCAGCGCCACGCCCGTCGCGCGGCGAAGTGGCGCTGCCGGCGCACTCACGAAGCGTAGCGCGCGGGCGATCGTGGGAACCGTCCCCGCAGACCGGCGTTCAGCCCGCAACCGCCGTACTTCCCCCAACGGCGGCCTGGCAGGCGGCGGCACGGAAGCGGTCCCACCCGTGTCGCCGCCCGCCCCCCTTCCTCCCCCGATGCCTGCATGCTTTCGGAGCCGCGTCGCGCGAACCGCGGCGCCGTTCGGCCGTTCTCGCCCCGCCCACAGCGCCAAGGCGAGACCCCCATGTTCCTCCGCATCGACCGGCTGCAGGCCGAGCTGCCCGCGCCCACCAAGCAGGACCCCAACGCCGCCGCGGCGCTGCAGGAACTGCTCGGCGGCAAGTACGGCGAGATGTCCACGCTCGGGAACTACATGTTCCAGAGCTTCAATTTCCGCAGCAAGTCGAAGCTGCGCCCGTTCTACAGCCTGGTCGCCGCCATCACCGCGGAGGAGCTCGGCCATGTCGAGCTGGTCTCGAACGGCGTCGCCATGCTGGCGAACGGCCCGGATTCCGATGCCGGCGAGGCGGGCGGCGCCGACATCTCCAACGCGCCCTTCGCGGCGATGCAGGACATCCGTTCCTTCGCCAGCTTCGCCTCCCATGCCGGGGGCGCGATGCCGGTGAACAGCAACTCCATGTCCTGGAACGCCGACATGGTGACGACCACGGGCAACGTCGTGGTGGACCTGCTGCACAACTTCCACCTCGAATGCGGCGCGCGGCTGCACAAGCTGCGGGTCTACGAGACGCTGACCGAGCCGACGGGGCGCGAGGTCTGCGGCTACCTGCTGGTGCGCGGCTCTGTCCACGCGCACGCCTATGCGCTGGCGCTGAAGCAGATCACCGGCGCCGACATCACCAAGGTGCTGCCGACGCCGAACATCCCGCTGGACCGCATCCCGGAATGCCAGAAATACCTGGCCGAGGGCTCGCACCGCCGGCTCTACCGCTTCAGCCCGGACGACTACCGGGAGATGGCGGGCATCTGGGGCAATGGCGAGCAGGCGCTGCCAGGCGATCCGCCGGGCGAGCTGGAGGTGGTGGACGGCCCGCCGGAGGGCGGCAAGGTCCACGACCTGACCGGCGTCGCCTCGGCCTTCGCCCCGGACTACGCGCCGGAGGAGATGTTCGAGGTGGCGGAGCGGCTGTGGAAGGCGTCGCGCTGACGGCGCGCTGACGTGCTCTGCCGACGTGCCCTGCCGACGGCGCGTTGCGGCCGGTGATCCTGTCCGCGGCGTCATGGAGCGCCGTGAACAGGCGGGCCGCCGGGCAGGGGCCTGACGCCGCGCTTGACCCGCGCGCCCGCGCCGACCAAGGCTGCGGCCAAGGCGGCGCTCCGGTCGCCGGTGGTCTCCGGGCCGCCGGCATCCCGGCGCCCGCGCCACGCAGGCGGGAGTTCGGGCATGTCCCTTCGCATCGGCATCGCCGGCATCGCCGGCCGCATGGGGCGGCTGCTGGCCGAGGAGGTGGCGGCCGCCGGCGCCGCGCTGGCCGGGGGCACCATGCGCCCGGGCTCGGTCACCCGGGGTGGCGCACCCGTGCGGGTGCTGGCGGATGCGCCGGCGCTGTTCGCCGCCTCCGACGTGGTGATCGACTTCACCCATGCCTCGGCCGCCGCCGCCCATGCCGCCGCGGCGGCGCAGGCCGGCAAGCCCCTGGTGCTGGGCACCAGCGGGCTCTCGGCCGAGGAGGAGGCGGCGGTGGTGGCCGCGGCGGAGCGGGTGCCGGTGGTCTATGCCGCCAATTTCTCGCCCGGCGTCACGCTGGCACTGGCGATCGCCGAGCGCATGGCCGCGGCCCTGCCCCCCGAGACCTACGACGCCGAGATCCTCGAGATGCACCACCGCCAAAAGGTGGATGCCCCCTCCGGCACGGCCATCGCGCTCGGCCGGGCGGTGGCGCGGGGGCGGAAGACCACGCTGGAGGCGGCCGGGATGGAGAGCGGGCGGGACGGGCACTACGGCGCGCGCAGGACGGGGACCATCGGCTTCGCCGCGCTGCGCGGCGGCCAGGTGGTGGGCGAGCACACGCTGATCTTTGCCGCCGGGTCCGAGCAGATCGCGCTGACCCATCGCAGCTTCGACCGGCGGGTCTATGCCACGGGGGCGGTGCGGGCGGCGCTGTGGGTGCAGGGGCGGGTGCCGGGGCTGTATGACATGAAGCATGTGGTGGGGATGGCGTAGGGGGTCGGAAAGACGTCCGGAACGATCGGGCGGATCGTGACAGATGCCGCGGCCTGGGATGCCGAACGGCCCTTTTTTCCCATTGCCATGTGTCGACACCTGAACGGAACGCGACGATGCGGAGGACAGGCCTGCCTGCGGCCGCCCTTTCACCTGCTGCCCTGGCCGTGGTGCTGCTCGTCGGCCTGGCGGCCATCCACGCCCCGGCCCTGGCGCAACAGGACCGGGCCGCTGCCTGGCAGGCGGAGAAGTGCGCCCGCTACGGCGCGGCCTGGACGGAGGCGCTGGCGCGGTTCGGCCGCCAGGGACTCGGCGCGGCCTTCCTCGATCGGCACGAGGCTTTCCTGGCCGCGGGATGCCCGCCGCAGCGGGATGTCTGCCCGCGGACGTCGGAGGAACTGGCGCTGGCGGACGCCATGACGCTGGCGGCGCTGAATGCCGGGCTGGCCGGCACCTTCCTGCCCTTCGCCTGTCGGGAGTAGGGCGGAACGTCCTGGCGGGCGCCCCGGCTGCCGCACCGGCCAAGGGATCGATGGAGATCGGGCCGGGGTCCGCGGAGAAGGCAGTGCCAGGGCGCAGGCGCGGCCGGCCCGGGCAATCGGCCTGCGTGGCCCGCTTTGATCTTGCGACGATGCCGTTGTTCTTGTATTGTTCCGGCATGGCGCATCGCGCGGCCCAGGTCCTGACCTCTTCCCGCTCGGCACGCGCCGGGCCGGCCGCCTTGGCGCCCTGGAGTCGTCACGACGCGGTTCTCCGCCGTATCGCGGACGCTGGCGGCGGGCTTCCGGGCTGCGCGGTGCGCAGTCACCCCGCACCGCGCAGCCGGGGACGGGTGTCCCGACCCGGCATCCGGCGCCGCCCCGGGAATATGTCCGAACCGTGCCTCCTGCGCCGCCCTGGGAATATGTCCGAACCGTGCCTCCTGCGCCGAATTCGCGACGACCCGCCGCGGCGCTGCAGCCTTGACCCCCTGCCCCCCGGCTGCGAAACACCCGCCGCCCCGGCCGGGCCGGCGCCCGCCGGCGCGCGGCCCGACCATGCCGGTGCGCTACCCACTGGCAGTGCGGCCGGGCGCCCCGCCTGGCGTCCGCGCGACAAGAGGACGAATCAGGCCATGCGCGATACGGGCGAGTATCTCTTCACCTCGGAAAGCGTCTCCGAAGGCCATCCGGACAAGGTCGCCGACCGCATCTCCGACACGGTGCTGGATACCTTCCTCGAGGCCGATCCCTATGCGCGCGTCGCCTGCGAGACGCTGGTCACCACCAACCGCATCATCATCGCCGGCGAGACCCGCGGCCCCGGCCACATCACGCCCGAGCTGCTGATCCACCGCGCCCGCATGGCCGTGCACGACATCGGGTACGAGCAGGACGGCTTCCACTGGCAGAGCGCCCATGTGGAATGCCACCTGCACGCCCAGTCCGTGCACATCGCGCAAGGCGTCGATGCCGCCGGCAACAAGGACGAGGGCGCCGGCGACCAGGGCATCATGTTCGGCTACGCCTGCACGGAAACCCCGGAACTCATGCCGGCGCCGCTCTACTACGCCCACCTGGTCCTGCGCCGGATCAGCGAGATGCGCCGCGTCGGCGACGTCGCCGTGAAGGGCCTGCTGCCGGACGCGAAAAGCCAGGTCACGCTGCGCTACGTCGATGGCAGGCCGGTCGGCGCCACCTCCATCGTGCTCTCCACCCAGCACGTCGAGGGGCTGGACCAGGCGCAGATCAAGGCGATGGTGAAGCCGATCATCGAGAGCAGCCTGCCGAAGGGCTGGATGTGCCCCGATGCCGAGCTCTACGTGAACCCCACCGGCACCTTCGTCATCGGCGGGCCGGACGGCGATTGCGGCCTGACGGGTCGCAAGATCATCGTCGATACCTATGGCGGCGCCGCGCCGCATGGCGGCGGTGCCTTCTCCGGCAAGGACCCGACGAAGGTGGACCGCTCGGCCGCCTATGCCGCGCGCTACGTGGCGAAGAACGTCGTCGCCGCGGGCCTGTCGGAGAAATGCACCATCCAGGTGAGCTACGCGATCGGCGTGGCCAAGCCGCTCTCGGTCTATTTCGACCTGCACGGCTCTGGCCGCGACGTCGATGAGGTGAAGCTCGCGCGCGTGGTGGGGGAGCTGGTGAACCTCTCGCCGCGCGGCATCCGAGAGCACCTGCACCTGAACCGGGCGATCTACGTCCCCACCTCCGCCTACGGCCATTTCGGCCGCACCCCGGACCCCGAGCGCGGCACCTTCACCTGGGAGCGGACGGACCTGGTGGAGGAACTGAAGCGCGCCTTCAACCGCTGAGACGGCTGCGCCGGCTCGCGCGGCGCATCGGGGCTGGAGCGGATTGCGTTCGCATGCGCTCACGCAACACGCTCCAGCCTTTTCCGGGTCGCGGGATTCAGTGTTTGCGGCGATTCTGCCTCAACGCATCCCGCTCTATTGCACCCGCCCGATGCGCCGGACCGCCGCCTCCGCCGGGCTTGACGCCCCTGTCGGCGTGGCGGCCCGGTCCCGCCGGCGCCGCTACCCCGCCCGCATCGCCAGCAGCGTCGCCGCCAGCACCGTGCCCAGGGGCGCG
>JAIEOP010000069.1 GCA_019750465.1 Acetobacteraceae bacterium
GCGCGCGCGGCGGCGGGCATGGGCCGCGCGCGCAGCTGCGCCGCCGGGGCATCCGGGCCCCAGCCCTCCATCGCGCGCGCCATCGCCTGCTTGAACGCGACGCCGGGCTTCACCGCGCGCCCTGGCGCCGCGGCCGCCACCGTGCCGGCGGTGCCGCCGCCGGTTCCCGAGACCCGATCCATCCGCCGACCATGCCGCGCGCGGGTTAACCGGGCGTTCCGCCCATGGCGGCGCAACCCTACGGCGGTGCGCCCCGTTGCCGCGGGAGACCCAGCCCCCGGATCCCCGCCATGCCCGACGAGCAGAAGACCGAATTCCCGCCCCAGACCCAGGACCGGCAGCCCGGCATCGAGGCCGGGATGACGCCGCGGCCGCGCGACCGGATGGAGGGCTGGCGTCCCGCCGGCAAGCTCGCCGGCAAGGTGGCGCTGGTCACCGGCGGCGATTCCGGCATCGGCCGCGCGGTGTCCATCGGCTTCGCCAAGGAGGGCGCGGACGTCGCCATCCTCTACAAGGACGAGCACGGGGACGCCGAGGAGACCAGGCGCCACATCGAGGCCGAGGGCCGCCGCTGCCACGCCGCTGCCGGCGACATCGGCGATCCCGGCTTCTGCCGCGGGGCCGTCGACGAGGCCGTGCGGGCGCTTGGCGGCCGGCTCGACATCCTGGTGAACAACGCCGCCGAGCAGCATGTCTGCGAGGATTTCGCCGAGATCGGCGACGCGCAGGTGGAGCGGACCTTCCGCACCAACATCCTCGGCATGATCTGGGTCACCCGGGCGGCGCTGCCGCACATGCCGGACGGCGCGGCGATCATCAACACCACCTCGATCACCGCCTACAAGGGCAGCCCTGTGCTGGTGGACTACGCCTCCACCAAGGGTGCCATCCTCGCCTTCACCCGGAGCCTCTCGCAGCAGCTCTGGCAGAGCCGGAAGATCCGCGTGAACGCGGTGGCGCCGGGACCGATTTGGACGCCGCTGATCCCGGCGAGCTTCGATGCGGTGCGCACGGCGAAGCATGGCGAGTCCGCCACCATGGGCCGCGCCGGCCAGCCCGACGAATGCGCGCCCTGCTACATCTTCCTCGCGAGCGAGGCCGACAGCAGCTACATGACGGGCCAGACCCTGCACCCGAATGGCGGCACGGTGGTGAACGGGTAGCGGCACCCGCGGCGGCGCGGGGCGGTGGCCCGGCTGGCGCCCGCCCTGCCGGGCGCGATGCTGCTGCATGTCGCCGGCGCAGCCGCGCAGGACGAACCCATCGAACTCGCGGACGATCCCTTCGAGATCACCGACCCCTTTGCCGCCGCCCCGGGCACCGCGGAGCCTGGCGTGGCCGTCTTCCATGAGCGCGCCCGGCGCGGGCGGGTGCGTGGCACCTCGGGCGCGGACTCCAAGATCGAGATCGGCGTGGCGCCCGGGCTGGAGCTGCGCATCGGCCAGGCCGGGGCCTACGGGAACCTGGAAACCCGAAGGCGCCCGGACGCGGCCGGCTTCGACCAGCCAGGCCCGGAGGCGGCAGGGCGGGCCGCATGGGGCAGGGCGTCGCGCTTCGGCGCGCTCTACGAGCTGTTCGACGGGCGCGTCCGCGCCGTCTACGGCCCCGGGCGGCCGGCGCAGGAGGGCGGAAGGCGTGCTGCCAACCGGTACCATCCTTGGTTCCGCCGCGAGGCCGCTCGGCCTGCCCCTGAACCTGGACGTGACCAGCCGCTTCGATCCGCTGCCAGGGGAGCGGCCGAGCCGTGGCTTCGTGAGTGTTTCCATCGGGCAGGCCGTGACCTTCGACACGGCGCTGGTGGCGACCTGGGTGCGCGAACGGCAGGAGCGGGGGGAGCGCGACGTCTCGCTGATCCAGGCCGGCGTCCGGCATCGCCTGTCCGCCGCGGGCCCGGTGCTCGGCATCGCCATCGGGGCCGGGCTCAACCGCGACTCTCCCAGCCTCCAGGTCGCCGTCGCGGTGCAGGGGCCGCTTGGCCCTGCGGGGCGTTGAGCCGCGCCGCCGGACCGGCATCTGGCGGACTGCGGCCGGCCGCGGGATCATGCCGGCTCAAGGCGACGGGGGATGCGGGCGAGGCCGGCGCACATGCGGTGCATGGAGCGCAGCGCGCCGAGCACGGATCGCGGCGGGTGCCAGACCCGCCCGGGGTCGGCGGTGATGCGCGCCACCGTGCGCAGGAGGACGGGCCGGTAGATCGCGGACAAATCCCGGTCCGGCAGCGCGGCCGAAGGCGCGGGCAGCGCGGAGAACAGGCAGAGCCGCCGGGCCAGCGCCAGGCCCGAGAGCCCGAGGCGGCGGACGCCGATGCGGCGGAAGGCGCAGCAGGCGCGGTAGCGGAGCGCGAGCAGGAAGGAGCCCGGGCGGGCGTGGATGGAGCGGCCGCGGCCGCCGCGGCGCGTCAGGTCGGCGACGGCGCGGAGCAGGCGGTGGAAGAACCCCGCCTCGGCCAGGCGGCGGAAGGTGACGCGCAGGGTATCGGGCCGGCCGCATTCGGGCGGGCTGTCCGTCCAGGCGGCGCGGCCGCCGCCCCTGGCCTCGGGGCGCTTGGTCATGGTGGCGCGGAAGACGGCGTCGAGGCGGGCGCGGGCGGGGTCGGCGCGCGGTCCGTCGGGCGTCGCCCAGATGTCGGCGAGCGGACGGCCCGGGCGGCCCGGCAGGCCGGCCATGCCGGGCGGGAGCAGGCGGCGGAGGAAATCCCATTCCTCGTCGGTCATCGACGCCCAGGGGTGGGGCGGGGTGAGGGCGAAGACGGGGCCGGCGTAGAGGCGGAAGTCGAGGTGGTGCTTCTGGAGGAAGTCGGGGGGGAGGAGGTCGGGAGGGATGGGGGCGGGGCGGCAGGGCATCGGGGATCCCGTTGCAGCAAGAGGCGGAACCACCAGCCATAGCGAAATAGGGACGAAATTGTCAAGGAAATTTTTCCTTATCTTGCCTCTGATGTCCACCGGTATGGCGGAGTCGTGGATCAGCCGCTCTTCGTCCGCCCGGCCCGGTCGCCGCCGAATCGGCTTCCGCTGGATGCCTTGTCGTGGTTGAAGTTGGGAGATCGGATCCTGTGACCCTGCCGTGAGGGATGATGAAGACGGCGAAGCTTCGCCTCGTCCATGATGGCGGCCCGGCCCAGTGCCCTCCCGGCGCGCCATGCGACGGCCTCCAGGAGGTGGCGCTGTTGCGGCATCTCCTTTCCGAAGGCGTCGTCCAGGGTGACGCGGAGCGACTGCTGGCCAGGCTCCCGGCAGCCAGTGTTGACCTCTTCTTTAGTAGTCCTCCCTATGCGGACGCCCGCGCCTACAGCGTGATCCATCCCGACCGCTACGTGGATTGGTTCCTTGGCTTCGCACGGGGGATGCTGGCCGCGACCAAGCCGTCGGGCAGCCTGATCCTGAACATCAAGAACCGCGTCGCCAACCGCGGCCCGCTCAAGGGCCAACGTCATCCCTACGTCTACCAGCTCGTGCTTGCCATGCAGCACATGGGCTGGCGCTGGATCGAGACCTACATCTGGATGAAGCCGAACGCGATCCCGGGCCGCTTCGGTCCGCGAACCAAGGATGCGTTCGAGTACGTCTACCACTTCGCAAAGGGACCCAAGCCGTATTTTGACGTGGATGCCGTGCGCGTCCCCTACAAGGCGAACGAGGCGGAGATCGCCCGCCGCAAGCAGGACACGCTCGGCAGGCGCAGCACCGCGGCAGGGTTCGGCCGCGATCGCACGAAGACGTATCTGCTGGGAGGAGCCGATCCCGGCAACGTCATAAGCGTGCCGCAGACCTACAACCAGCACCGCGGCGTCACGCATACGGCCGCCATGCCGGAGGGCCTGGCGGAGTTCTTCGTGAGGGCGGCCAGTCCCCCCGGCGGCGTCGTCGTGGATCCCTTCGCCGGCAGCGGGACTACGATTGTCGTCGCACGCCGCCTGGGCAGGCTGGGCGGTGGCTTCGAGCTGCACGAGCGGCACGTCGCCGAGGCGCGACGGCGCATCGCGGACGACGTGGCCGACGACACTCCCGGCGGCCTTTTCCGCTACGCTGCCGGCTTGGGAGCATGAGCGTCGAGGAGACCGTCCGCGCCATCGTCGAGGCCGAGACACTCAACAGGCGCGTCCAGCAGTTCCGGCTCATCCCGGAGCGCCACGGCGCCGGTGAAGCCATGTCGGTCTACGCGGCCGTCGCACGGAAGCTCTACGTGAAGACCTTGGCGCCGGACTTCGCCTACATCCATGACGCGCCCTTCTACAGCCGTGGCTACTTCGAGAAAGCATATGCTCAGGCGAAGCGGCTGACCCGCGGCTTCGAGAACGTCACCGAGGCCGACTTGACGGTTGCCCTCCAGGAAGTGCCTGCGACCCTGCTCGTCTTTCGGACCATCCTCGGGCTGACGAAGGACGAGTTCGCCCATGCGACGGCGATCATTGCAGAACTCGACGGCTCCGCCGGCATGTCCGGCTCAAGGGTGGACGCTTTCGAGCGGCGGGAGCCCGCGGCCGGGCCTTCGCGCGCGCGAGGCCACGCACAGGGAGAGCGGCGGCAGAAGGAGGCGCTGGTGGCTGCAAAGACCATCGCCGCGGTCATGGCGCGGACACTGTTCGGCGAGGCCCCGCCGGGCCAGAGGCTCAAGCAGGACAAGCCCGACACCGAGGACGGCTGGAACACGGTGCGCAGATACGCGTCGGAGGGGGTGCCGCTCAGTCTGTTCCTCCACCAGCGCCACTACGGCGGCGCGTTCCGGCAAGTGCTGGACGCCACGTCAGGCCGACGCGGAGACCGGCTGGAGGATGCGGTCCAGAAGCTTTTCGTGGACACGGGCATCGCCTTCCTGCGCACGGGGAGCACGGATCAGGGGCTCATCCGGGAACGCTTCAACATCACGGTGGCGCCCGCGCCTGACTTTGTCGTCTATGACCCGGCGACCAACGATCTGCGCGCGATGCTTGAGTGCAAGGGCACGAACGACGGGGGCACGGCGCGCGACAAGGCAGGGCGGTTCAGGACGCTGCAGCGGGAATGCGTCAGGCTCGGCGGCGTCGCCCTGTTCGCGGTCCTGGGAGGCATCGGCTGGGCGCGCGTCAATGACGCGCTCGCGCCGGTGATTGCCGCAACCGAGGGCAGGGTCGTCACGCCGGCCACGCTGGACCATCTGCTGGAGGTGAACCCCTTTCCTGCGCTCCGCACCATCGGGCCGGCGGGCTAGGTAGCGCCGCCAGACTGCGCCATTCGTGGTGCGGCCGTAGCACTGGCCGCTTTGCCCGACGAAACTGGCGTAATACCAACGCGCGTTGATGTTGACACATCAACGTCCCTCAGACGCCGGGCGCCGCGCATCCGCGCGGCTTGGCTTCGCGCCATTGGGCGCGGGCCGCGTTCGCGGCCTCGGCGCGCCATCCGGCGCGCCGCATGGGTCAACAACTCGGCGCGGCGGTATAAGGCAGACTCACTGCTGGCTGGAGCGAGTCGCCCCTACACCCACCGCCTCACCCGCCGCCGATACGCCTCGTACGCCGCCCCGAACCGCGCCGCGAGGTACGCCTCCTCCCGCGCGATCACCAGCCGCTCCAGCATCCAGAAACTCGCCGCCACGGCCAGCCAGCCCCACAGGTCGCCCCAGCGCAGCGCGAAGCCGGCGGCGCAGAGCAGGAAGCCCAGGTAGATCGGGTTGCGGCCGAAGCGGAACGGGCCGGTCTCGATGAGCGCGGCGTCGGGCCGGTCGGGGCGCGGGTCGGTGCCGGCGCGGGCCATCGCCAGGATCGCCCAGCCGATCAGCGCCAGGGCAAGGAACAGCACGGTGTTCCCCAACGGCAGCAGCGGCGGGCCGAGCGGCACCGGCGCCAGGCGCATCAGCAGCCAGGCGGCCAGGATGGTGCTGCCCACCAGCACCGGCGGCGGGATGCGCACGCCGGGGCCATGCGTGTCTCCAGCCGCGGTCACGCCGGGCTCGAAGCCGGCAGGCGCAGCCAGGCGGGCAGCTCGGGCGTGAGGCGCGCCCCGCCGGCGGTCAGCGCGTCGCCGCGCTCCAGCGCCTCGATCCGCAGCAGCGCGATCGCATGGCCCTCGCGGCCGGAGCGGAGCTGCCCGACCTCCGCGCCGGCGCCGTTCAGCACCGGTGTGCCGCGCGGCGGCAGCGGGCCGTCCACGCGCACCGGCACCAGGCGGCGCTTCAGCAGGCCGCGGTACTTCGTGCGCGCGGTCAGCTCCTGGCCCATGTAGCAGCCCTTGGTCCAGGACACGCCGTTCAGCGCGTCGAACCCGGCTTCCAGCAGCACGCTCTGCTCGGCCTCGAGGTCGCGGGCGCCGTCCGGCAGGCCGAGGCGCAGGCGGTGCAGGTCCCAGTCCTCGGGGCGGGCGTCGATCCCGGGCAGCGGCGCCGGCGCCAGCGCGCGCCAGCCGGCGAGCCCGGGCAGGCGGGGGTCGGGCGCGGCAGGCATGCCGG
>JAIEOP010000438.1 GCA_019750465.1 Acetobacteraceae bacterium
AGCCCGGGCAGGGCGGCCAGCGCCAGCGCGTCCAGCTCCGCCTGCACCGAGGCCGTCCAGCCCTCCGGATCGCGCTGCGCCTCGCCCCCGGCGCGGAGCACCGGGGCCGGGTTGCCCGGCAGGGTCAGCGTCGCCGCGGTCAGCCGCAGCCGCCCCTCGTCGCCATCGAGCGCGGCGCCAAGGCTGGTGAAGGGCAGCCGCCGCCCGCCGCCGAAATCCAGCGCGCCGGTGCCGCCCTGCAGCCGCGCCTGGATGCGCGTGGGCCGGCCCGCCGCCTCGCCCGCCGCTTCGAAAACGGCGCGGGCGGCCAGGGTGATCGGGGCGTCGAGCACGCGCAGCGGTGCCAGTTCCGGCCAGAGCACCGCCAATTCGGCCGGTCGCAGCGCCGGCAACGCCAGCTCCACCGTGAGCCGCGGCGGCTCCTCCGCCGGCATGCGGGCGGCGAGGCGCACCGGCACGGCGAGGCCGACGCTCTCGGCGGTGGCGGCCCCCTCGGCGGCAAGGCCGCCGGCCGGGCTGCGGCGGATCTCGATGGCCGTGCCGTTGAGCGACCAGCGCCGGTGCAACAGCCGATCCTGCACCAGCACATGGCCGGCCTGGATGCGCAGCCGGCGGAAGCTGGCGAGGGCGCCGGCACGCTCCGCGCTGGAGCGGTGCAACGCCTCGATGACGCCGCCGAGCGGGGTGCCGCCGGGAGTCGCCTCCGCCGCGTCGTCGGGCCCGGTCATCGCCATGCCGGCGCCGAGGCTGATGCCGCCATCGGCCTCGCGGGTGACCAGCAGGCTGGGGCGGCGCAGCTCGATGGCCGTCGGGGCGAGGCGGCCCTGCAGCAGGGCGCGCATGGACAGGGTGAGGGCCACGTCGGGCAGGTCGGCGCGCAGCGCGCCGGTGGCGTCGCGCAGCCGCACCCCGTCCAGCCGGATGTCCATCGGCGCCGCGGTGCCGGCGCGCCAGCCCTCCCAGGCGATGGCGGCGGCTGCGATCTCCAGGCGGAGCCCGCCCTCGGCGTTCACCGACCGCTCGATCTGGCGTGCCAGCATGGGCAGTGGGAGCGGACCCTGGGCGAGCCGCCAGGCCAGCACCCCGAGGCCCAGCGTGGCCAGCAGGGTGAGCGGCAGCAGCACGCGGATCAGCCGCTGCAGCCAGCGCAGCGCTTGACCGGTGGCCTGCCTCACGGCTTGGCTCCCCGGGCATGCCCGACAAGCCCCGACCCGCCGCCGCCGACCGCCTGCCGCGGCCCTTCGACCCGGAGGCCGCCTCGCGCCTGGCCGAGCGCTTCGCCGAGCGCGACGCCGCCGCGCGCGCCTTCGCCGACGGCGCGGAGGGGGGGGCGCTGCTGGCCGCCCTCGGGGGGCACAGCCCCTACCTGGCGGAGCTGGCCCTGCGCGAGCCGCTGGCGCTGGAACGCGTCGTCGAGCGCGGTCCGGACGAGGCGCTGGCGCTGGCGCTCGATCCGTTGTCGCGCGCCGATCCGGCGGCGCCGCGCGAGCAGGTGGCGACCCTGCTGCGGCAGGCCAAGCGGCAGGCGGCGCTGATCGTCGCGGCGGCGGACATCGCCGGCGCCTGGCCGCTGGACCGGGTGACGGGCGCGCTTTCGGACGTTGCCGAGCGGACGCTCGATTTCGCCTGCGCGCACCTGCTGCTGGCCGCCGCGGAGCGGGGCGAGCTGCGCATCCCACGCCCCTCCGCCGGGGCGCGCGCCGACGCCCGCGCGATCGGCAAGGGCAGCGGCCTGATCGTGCTGGGCATGGGCAAGCTCGGCGGGCGCGAGCTGAACTACTCCTCGGATATCGACCTCATGCTGCTCTATGACGCCAGGGCAGCCTATCACGAGGACCGCGCCGGCGCCTGCTTCGTGCGCCTGGCCCGCGACCTGGTGAAGCTGATGGAGGAGCGCACGGCGGAGGGCTACGTGTTCCGCACCGACCTGCGCCTGCGCCCCGATCCGGCGGCGACCCCGCTTGCGGTCTCGATGGCGGCGGCCATCCAGTACTACGAGAGCATGGGGCAGAACTGGGAACGCGCCGCCATGATCAAGGCGCGCCCCGTCGCCGCGGACCGTGCGCTGGGTGACCATTTCCTCCGCGAGATCCGCCCCTTCCTGTGGCGCCGCCACCTCGACTTCGCGGCGATGGCGGACATCCACTCCATCAAGCGGCAGATCCATGCGCACAAGGGGCCGAAGGGCGCCGGCGGCGTGATTGCCCTGGAAGGGCACGACGTGAAGCTCGGCCGCGGCGGCATCCGCGAGATCGAGTTCACCGCGCAGGTGCTGCAGCTGATCTGGGGCGGGCGCGACCCGGCGCTGCGCGACCCGACCACGCTCGGCGCGCTGGCGGCGCTGGTGGCGGCGGGCAAGCTGGACCGTCGCGCGGCGGCCGACCTGGCCGATGCCTATGTCTTCCTGCGCACGCTGGAGCACCGGCTGCAGATGGTGGCCGACCGCCAGACCCACCGGCTGCCGGAGGACGCAGCCGGGATGGCGCGCATCGCCTCCTTCATGGGATTCGAGAGCCCGGAGGGTTTCGCGCAGACCTTCCTTGCGCATCTCGGGCGGGTCGAGCGGCATTATGGCGGCCTCTTCGAGAGCGCGCCGTCCCTGTCGCGAAGCGACGTGCCCAGTGCGCCGCGAAGCGACGTGCCCAGTGCGCCGCGAAGCGACGTGCCCAGTGCGCTGCGGAGCGACGTGCCCAATGCGCTGCGGAGCGACGTGCCCAGTGCGCCGCGGAGCGACGTGCCCAGTGCGTCGCGGAAGGGTGCGCCCGGCGCGTTGGCGGGCGAGGCGGCCGAGGCCGGCGGCAACCTCGTGTTCACCGGCGTGGAGGACGACCCGGGGACGCTCGCGACCCTGCGCGGCATGGGCTATGCCGACCCCTCCTCGGTCGCCGCCATGGTGCGCGGCTGGCATCACGGAAGGCCGCGCGCCACCCGCAGCCAGCGCGCGCGCGAGCTGCTGACCGAGCTGATGCCCGCGCTGCTGGCGGCCTTCGGGCGGCAGCACCATCCGGACGGGGCGCTGGCGCGGTTCGACGCGGTGCTGACGCACCTGCCGGCCGGCGTGCAGGTGCTGAGCCTGCTGCACCGCAACCCCGCGCTGCTCGACCGCATCGCCGGCATCCTCGGCGCGGCGCCGGAGCTGGCGAATCACCTCGCCCGCAGCCCCGCCGCGCTGGACGGGCTGCTGGCCGGCACGCTGAGCACCAACGGCGCCGACCCCTCCGCGGTGCTGCCGGCGCTGGTGAAGGAGGCGCGGCACCTGGAGGAGGCGCTGGACGCGGCGCGCCGCATCGCGACCGAGCGCCGGTTCGAGATCGACGCCGCCGCGCTGGAAGGCGCGCTGGATGCCGATACCGCCGGCGCGCTGCGCTCCGACCTGGCCGAGAGCGCGATCGCCGCGCTGCTGCCGCGGGTCTCCGCCGACTTCGCCGAGCGCTACGGGAAGGTGCCGGGCGGCGCGCTGGCGGTGGTGGCGCTGGGCAAGCTCGGGGGGCGGGAGATGCTGCCGGGCTCCGACCTCGACCTGGTGCTGATCTACGACCACGACGAGGACGCGGCGGGCAGCGAGGGCGGGCGGCGGTCGCTCGCGCCGAGCGAATACTTCATCCGGCTGGCGCCGCAGATGGTCTCGGCGATCACCGCGCCGGGCGGCGAGGGGCGGCTGTGGGAGGTGGACATGCGGCTCCGCCCCAGCGGCAACAAGGGGCCGGTGGCGGTGCGGCTCTCGGCCTTCGAGCGCTACCACGCGACGGAGTCCTGGACGTGGGAGCGCATGGCACTGACCCGCGCCCGGGCGATCGCCGGCCCGCCGCCGCTGAAGCGCCGCATCGCCGAGGCGTTGCGCGCCGCCATCCTCGACCCGGCGCGCGCCGGCGCGGTGCTGGAGGATGCCGGGGCGATGCGCGCGCGCATGCTGAAGGAGCTTCCGGCGGAAGGGCCGTGGGACGTGAAGGCGATGCCGGGCGGGCTGGTGGAGGTGGAGTTCATCGCCCAGGCGCTGCAGCTGCGCCACGCGCATGCGCGGCCGGAGGTGCTGGCCACCACCACGCGCACGGCGCTGGAACGGCTCGGCAAGGCGGGGATCCTGGATGCGGAGGAGGCGGCGGGGCTGATCCGCGCCGAACGGCTGTGGCGCACGGTGGTCGGGCTGATCCGGCTGACCCATGGCCGCTCGCGCGAGGAGGCGCTGCCGGCGCCGGCGGAGGCGGCGCTGCTGCGCGCCACCGCGCCGCTGCTGGCGCCGCGTGATGTTGCGGCGGCGGTTGACCTGCCCGGGTTGCGCGCGCAGATGCGTGACGGCGCGGCCCGCGTGCGGGCCGCCTTCAACCGGCATGTCGCCGATCTGGGCGGCGTCTGACGCGGGCGCTGCGCGGTGCACGGCTGCGGGCACGTGGCTGCGGGCGCGCGGCCGAACAGGTGAGGAGTGTTGGGGGATGGCGACGACGAGGAAGCCTGCCGCGGGGGCGAAGCCGGCGACGGCGCAGAAGGCCGCGGCCGTGAAGAAGCCCGCCGCGGCGGCGCCCGCCGCGGCGGCACCGGCCGGCCCGGCCGAGGGCGACATGGCGCCGGCCTTCACGCTGCACGCCTCCGGCAGCCGCACCATCAGCAGCGCGTCGCTCGGCGGCCAGCCCTACCTGCTGTATTTCTATCCGAAGGCCGATACGCCGGGCTGCACCAAGCAGGCCTGCGGCATCCAGGAGGCACTGCCGGCGCTGGGCCGGACCGGCCTGACGGTGATCGGCGTCTCGCCCGACCCGATGGGGCCGATCGAGAAGTTCGCGAAGAAGTACGGGCTGGATTTCCCGCTGGCCTCGGATGCCGACCACAAGGTGGCGGAGGCCTACGGGGTGTGGGTGGAGAAATCCATGTACGGCCGGACCTACATGGGCATGGAGCGCAGCAGCTTCCTGGTGGGCGCGGATGGCCGGGTGGTGAAGGTCTGGCGCAAGGTGAAGCCGGAGGAGCACGCGGCGGCGGTGCTGGCGGCGGCGAAGGCGCTCGGGTAGCGACGACGATCAGCCGCCGCGTGCGTTGTCGCCCGGTCAGCGGGAGCGCGACTCATGGACGATGACGAAAAACCGCAGCCGACGGGCGCCGCCGAGCGGATGAACAGCGCCGATCCGAAGTCGAAGACCACGGTGGAGCGGGTGCACGCCGATCCCCGCACCACGCGGAACCCGGACGCGAAGGTGCCGTCCGACCTCTATCCCGATCCGCCGGGCGTCACGGACAGCACGGCGGGGGCGCCGGACGATTGAGCCGGCTACGGCTGCGCCGCCTCGTCCGGCGTCAGCAGCCTGAGCGCCAGCGCGTGCAGGCCGGTCGCGAATTCCTCCTCCAACCGGGCATGCACGGCGCGCGACCGTGCCACGCGGCTCATCCCCGCGAAGCCGGGCGAGACCACCAGCACGCTGTAGTGCGTCTCGCCCTCCGGCCGGGCACCGGCATGGCCGGCGTGCCGGTGGCTGTCGTCCTGCACCGCGACCGTGGCGGGGGCGAAGGCGGCGGCGAGGGCGGCTTGGATGCGGTCGGCGCGATTCATCATGGCATGCAGGAGATCGGGCCGCCCAGGCATCGCGGCAAGCCCGCCGGCCTCGGCTTGCGGACCCCCTGCACCACGCCCATAACGCCGGGATGCCCCGCCGTGGCACACGCTCCGCCGCCTATGCGCCGCAGCGCCCGCTGTCCGCGGAGCCGCGCGGCTGCGACTCGCCGGGCTGCGCGGCCGCCGGGGAGTTCCGCGCCCCGCGCTCGCGCCAGGCGCTGGACGAATACCTGTGGTTCTGCCTGCCGCACGTGCGCGAATACAACGCCGCCTGGGACTTCTACAGGGGCATGAGCGCCGGCGAGATCGAGGGCCACCTGCGCCAGGACACCGCCTGGCAGCGGCCGACCTGGCCGCTCGGCCGGCTCGGCGGCCAATCGCGTTTCGATCCCGAGGCGTTGCGCGACCCGCTCGGCGCGCTGCACGGCACACCGCTGCATGAGGCGCGCCGGCGCCGCCAGGCCGAAGCCGCGGCCCGGGCGGGCGGGTTGCCCGCCGTGCCGCCGCCCGAACTGCGCGCCGCGCTGGACGTTCTCGGCCTGGACTGGCCGCTGGAACAGCCGGCGCTCAGGGCGCGCTACAAGGAACTCGCCAAGCGCCTGCACCCGGATGCCAATGGCGGCGACCGCGGGGCGGAGGAGCAGTTGAAGGACGTGAACCGCGCCTACAGCCTGGTGCGCGCCCGGCTGGGTGCTGCGGCGGCCCGGGCGCGCGCCGCCGGGGCGGAGGCCGCGGCCTCGTGAGGCAGCCGTGCGCCGCACTCGGCCCTGCACCCCCTGGGTAGCCGGACCCGGGTCCCTGCCCTAGAGTTTGCCAGACAGCTGAAACGGATGACGATGAACAAGGTCGCCAACCTCGCCGAGATCCGTCCGACCTCGGCCATCAACACGCCCGACACGACGGTGGACGCG
>JAIEOP010000094.1 GCA_019750465.1 Acetobacteraceae bacterium
GCGCCCTCGCGCGCCGCGTCGCGGCCGCGGCGGAGGAACCCGGCCGCCTGCACGGCCGCCACCGCCGCCGCGACCGCGAGGAACAGCGCGACGAAGGCCGCGCCCCGCCGCTCCAGCAGCTGGTAGATCGCGCCGTGCGCCAGCACCAGGGCCGCGGCAGCGTAGCTCCACCGCTGCAGCGCCTTCCACCGCTTCACCTTCAGCCACCGCAGCGCGGCGTTGTTGGAGAGCGCCAGCAGCATCACGAACAGCAGCGTCGCCGCGAGGCCGGCGAAGTTGGCGAGGCGGAACCCGTCGAGCCGCGGGTGGAGCCCGCCGGCCGCGTCGCGGTGCAGGAAGTAGGCCAGCATGTCGCCGCCGAAGTGCACCTGCAGCCCGACGGCCACGTGCAGCAGGGCGAACACCCCGGCGAAGATCCCGACGTCGCGCCGCAGCGCGCTGGACGGCGGGTTCCGCGCCCCGCGGAGCACGTTGAGCGGGCCGATCGCCAGTGCGGCGCCGAGGAACAGCAGGCCGGCATAGGCCGTGCCGAGGCTCAGCCGCGCGACCGGCGCGTGCCCCGGTGTCAGCGCCGCCACCGCCGCGGTGACGCCGATGCCCGCCCCCGCCAGGAGCAGCCGGCGCCGCAGGCGGTCACCGGTGGCCGACGCCCCCCCCGCGGGAGCCATCATGCGGACCTGCGCCGGCCCCACGGCGCGGGCCCCACCGTGTCGCGGCCCACCATGTCGCGGCGCGTCGGTGTCTCTGCCTGCATCGCCGACCCCCGCATGCAGGGCGGGGAGGCGTTCCCGCCGCGCCAGCTGGATAGTTGCTCCCGCGGCGCGATTCAAGCCGGCCTCCCCGGCCGCATCCTCATCGCGTTCCGCATCGGCCATCGCGGCTCCCGCGCGTGAGGTAGCCGGAGAGCTCGCCGAGCGACCAGGCCACCTCCGACAGCAGCAGGAAGGGCAGGTGCCGCAGCGCGGCGCGGTGCAGCATGCGGTCCCGCCGCACTGCCCGGCGGATGCGCCACAGCCGCAGCAGCGGCAGCGCCGGCGTGAACGCGGCGCAGAGGAGCCTGCCCGGCTGGCCGGGATCGTCGTGGCGCCGCACCGCGAAGGCGCGGCCCTGGGCGGCGCGCGCGGCGAGGTACGGCGCGGGCGCGAAGCCCTTCCGGTACACGACGGGCATGTCGTCGAGCGGTTGCGGCGAGGGGCCGCCGTCGCGCGCCAGCCGCCGGAGCATCAGCGTCTTGACGAAGCTATCGGCCGCCGCATTGCCGGTCCCGGCGAAGAGGTCGACCCGACCAACCAGGTTGTTTCCCGGGACCTCGGCGAGCACACGGGGGATCGGCGCCCTGAACTGCGCGTACTCGGCCAGGTAGCCGACGATCCGGCGGTCGCGCATGCCCCAGCCGGGCTCGACGGACCCGAAGAACAGCGGCGTCCCGCGGGCGATCTCCGCCCGTGCCCGCGCGAGCCAGCCCGCGCCCGGCGGCGCCTGGGCGTCGAGGATGGCGACGTAGTCGGCCGCCGCCGCCGCGCGCGCAACGGCGACGCCCCAGAGGCGGAACGCCGAGGAGCCGGGGGGGCAGGCGTGTGCGTGGACCTTCACCGCGGGCGTCGGGGCGACGGCCGCTGGCCAGTCGCCGTCATGGGCGACGTGGATCTCGACGCCCGCATCGGCGAAGCCTGGGTCTGCGCGCAGGGCGTCAAGGAAGGGCGCCGGATCGCAGGGCGCTTTCGCGGCCACGGCAAGGCCCAGGCGCGCCGGGGATGCCGTGGGCGCGGGTGCGACGGTCACTGCGGTGGCGGTGCTAGCGCCCAACCGCGGCCGTCTCCCTCGGCACGGCCGCGACGGGCAGCCCCGTCAGCGGGACCGGCGCGCCCCTGGCGTCCGATTCGTAGGCCGCGAGCATCAGCGCGAGGCTCCGCCGGTTGTCCGCGGCGTCGCAGGGCGGCGCGGTGCCCCCTTCGATGGCCGCGAGGAACGCCGCCATGAGGCGGCCCGTCGCGTCGGCGAAGAGGTCCAGCGGGTCCGTCGCCAGGAGCGAGTACCGCTCGCCGTGGTACAGCCGGGCCCGCCCGCCCATCGCCACGTCGAGGGCGAGGAAGGGGCGCCGCGCGGCGGCGTGCAGGCCGAGGCTCGCCTGCAGCTTGCCGCCGAGGCTGGTCTCGACGCACCCGGCCTCGCCGTCCAACCGGATGTCGAGGTAGCGGTGCGGCCCGCGCGAGAGCCGATCGAGGATGATGTGGGCGACCCGGTCGCCGCTGAACTCGAGCTGGATCAGGTTGAGGTGGTCCGGGCCGTCCGGCCGGTCGCCGCGCGGCATGCGCGCGCTGATCGAGACCGGGTCCTCGCCGAAGAAGTAGCGGCAGAGGTCCAGCGCATGGGTGCCGAAATCCTTGGCCGTGCGCCGGGTGTCCCGGCCGCGCCAGCCGCTCTCGGTCTCCTCGGTCACGAAGAAGGTCTGGTGCATGGCGACGAAGAGCAGCCGGCCGAAGCCGGGCGCGCCGATCTGCGCCTTCGCGGCGAGGTGGCTCCGCATGAAGCGGAACTCGTTGTTGACGGCGACCAGGCGGCCGGCGCGCGCGGCCAGGGCGACGATCGCGTCCGCCTCCTCCAGCGTCTCCATGAAGGGCTTCTCGCAGAAGACGTGGCAGCCGGCCTCCAGTGCCGCGCGTGCGACCTCGAAATGGGAGGAGGGTGGGGTGGCGATCGCGACGATGTCGGGCCGGGTGCGGGCCAGCAGCTCCTCCAGCGAGCCGAAGACCGGGAAGGGCCACGCCGCGGCCGCGCCCGGGGCGACCTCGACGCCGCCCACGACCCTGAGGTTGCGCAGCTTCCGGTAGGCCGGCAGGTGGATCCGCCGGGCGGCGGAACCCAGGCCGACGAGGGCGATGGTGTGCTGCATGGGCTCGCTCCGGGCGGGCATCATCGCCTGAACCGCAGCCGGCCTCAACTGGACTGTGGCCCAATCTTGTGAAGGGCGCTAGTTTTTTGGCGTGGCCGACACGACGACCCCTGGGCGAGCGGCGCCGCGGCCCCGCGTGGCGCGCAACTTCGCCCTGCTGCTGCTCGGCGAGATGGCCGGCCAGGTCGTCGCCTTCCTGGTGACGGCGCATCTCGCGCGGGCGCTGGGGCCGGGCGGCTTCGGCATCTGGACCTTCGCGGTTTCGGTGATCGTCTACCTGACCGTCGTGGTGGACGCGGGCACCGAGGCCTGGGGCATGCGCGAGGTGAGCACGCGCCCGGCGCGGCTCCGACCGGCCGTGGCGGGCGTCGTCGGGCTGCGCCTGGCGCTGGCCGGCCTTGCCGCCGCCGCCGTGGTGACGCTGGCCGCCGCCGGGGCCTTCGGGCCGGAGCGGGGCTGGGCCCTGGCCTTCGGCGCGGTGTCGCTGCTCGGCTTCGCGCTGAACCCGGCCTGGGCGCTGCGGGGCATCGAGGTCGCGGCGCCCGTCGCCGCGGCCAACCTGCTCCAGCGGCTGGTCTTCGCCGGGCTCGCCGTCGCGCTGGTCGGCGCGCCCGGCGACGTCCGCTACACGACGCTCTGGCAGGGGGTGGCCGACCTGGCCGCGGCAGGGCTCTGCCTGGCCGCGCTCGTGCCGCATGGCGGCCTGCCGTGGCGGGCGGCGTTCCGCCTCGCCAGGGCGTGGGCCGTGCTCCGCCGGTCCTGGCCGATGGGCGCGTCGCGGGCGCTGCGGGGGGCGATGTCCACCGCGGGCGTCGTGGTCCTCGCCTACACCTGGCCCGACGCGGTGGTCGGCGAGTTCGGCGCTGCGCTCCGGCTGGCCCTGGGGCTGCTGCTGGTGAGCAGCATCTTCGGGCTCGTGGTGCTCCCCGCCACCGCGCGGGCCTGCCGCCGGGGCGGACCGGAGGAGGCGAAGGTCGTCACCGCCACCTTCCACCTGCTGGGGACGCTGCTGGTGCCGCTGTGCGTCGGCCTTGCCGTGCTCGCGGAGCCCGTCCTGGCGCTCGTCTTCGGCCCTGGGTACGCCGCGGCGGCGCTGCCCCTGCGGATCCTGATGGCGATGGTGGTCGTCATGGGGCTCTCGGACAACCTGCGGCGCGTGCTGCAGGCCCGGCACCGGCAGGGGCTCGATCTCCGGCTGGTGGTCGCCGCCGCGGTTGTGGGGCTGGCCGTCACCGGGCCGACCGTCTGGTTCGGCGGCGCGGCGGGAGCGGCGGCCGCGATGCTGGCGGGCGAGTCCGTCCTGATGATCCTCGCGGCGGTGGCGGTCCGCCGCACGGGCCCGTCGGGCGCGCTCGCGGCGTCCCTGGCCGGCCCGGCGCTGGCGGCCGCCGTGATGGCCGCCGGCGTGCTGCTGCTGCGCCACCTGTCGCTTGCCGTGAGCGTGCCGGCTGGCGCGGCGATCTACGCGGCCATGCTGCTGCTGTGGCGCCGGCGCCTGCTGGCCGACCTGCACCGGCTCGAGGGTGGCGGTTCGCTGCCGGCGGGACGGGCCGGCGAGGTCCTGGGGCCTGCGGGGGAGCGCCTGCCGCCCACGACCCAGCAGAAGGCGACCCGGTAGGCGCGGGGATCCCGGCGAGCCCGCGCGCTCGCGCAGGCGTGGGCCCAACGCCGCCGCCGTGGTCGTCCGCGAGGACCCGCAGGGATCCCTCGCCGTAACCCTATCCGCCAGCCGGCTCGACCGCGGTCCTGCGCGGCGCCGGGGCCCCGGTGCTCCGGGCCAGACGCTCCTTCAGGCAATCGGCGAGGCGGAGGGCCAGCGCCACGATCGTCAACGTCGGGTTCGAGGGGCCGGCGGTCGGGAACACCGAGCCGGTGGCGACGTACAGGTTGTCGATCCCATGCACGCGGCAGTCGCGGTCCACTACGCCGCGCCGCGGATCGTCGGCCATCCGCGTCGTGCCGAGATGGTGGAAGCTGCCGTGCATGTCGCCGCCCCACGCCTCGCCGCCGTCCAGCAGCCAGTCGGCGACCTTCACCCGGCCCAGGCCGAGCCGGGCGAACTCGGCGCCCACCGCCTTGGTGAAGACGAGCAGGCTGCGCCTGTCGAGTTCCGTGAGCTTCCAGTCGAGCCGCGCCCGGCGCAGCCCCAGCGCGTCGCGCTCGCCCGCCAGCGTGACGCGGCTGTCCGGGTTCGGCGCCTGCTCGAGCTCGACCTCGATGTTGAGCAGCCCGGTGCGATAGGCCGCCGACCGTGTCCCGGCCACCTGGTCGGCCGCCCGCCAGTAGGCGTCGCCCGCCAGGCGGTCGAGGTCGCCGAGGACGGTGGCCAGCTTCCGCCCCAGAGCGCCGGGCCAGCGGCCCCGGGCAAGGTCCCTGTAGATGTCGCGCAGGGCCAGCGCGGGGCTCTCCGGATCGTTCTCGAACCACAGGCCGGCGGCGCAGCCGAGCGCGCCCTCCGCGGCCTGCAGCTCCGGCGCGAGATGGAGGCCGGGGAGGATGGTGCGGCCGTCCAGCGAATGATACCGGAACAGCTGCGCGGCCTGGGCGGCGCCGCTCGGTCGGAGGACGCCGCACCTCGCGTCCGGGTGCTCCATGAAGAAGCGTCCGACGAGGTCGTGCCGGTTGCCCACGCCGTGCGGCTCGACGTCGTCCGACAGCAGCATGAGCCGGGCGTTCTCGATGCCGCCGCAGGCCAGCACGTGGCACCGCGCGCGGACGGTGGCCGTGGCGCCTGCCGGCGAGCGGACCTCGAGTGCCGCGACCCGGCGCGCCGCCGGATCGAGGCGGATCGCGGTGAGGTTGGCGTGGAGCAGGACGCGCACGTCGCCGGCCTGGCGGAGGCGCTCCCGATGATCCTCGCCGAACAGCACGGGCTGCCCGGGCTGCCTGCCGGCGCTGTAGCGCCAGAGCGCGTAGCGCAGGCGTTCGGGGTCGAGCGGCGGCACCGGCGCCCCGAGCCGGCCCAGGACCTCGGGGCTGTAGGCGAAGGGGCCGAGGCCGCAGATCTCGTGGGCCCGCGGGTAGTAGTGGTCCAGCTCCTCGGCGAGGCCGGCTGGCCAGCCGCTGTGCGGCACCCAGGGGCGCTCGGCGAAATCCCAGGGCGACAGCGGCTGGCTGCGCCCGCCCCAGTGGTTGGTGGTGCCGCCAAAGTACCGCAGGCGGCAGGCGTCCAGCGGGTAGTACTCCAGCCCGGCGTTCTCGCCCGCGTAGAGGGCCTGCACCTCGTCCTCGAAGTCGAGCCCGCCGCCTTCCAGGAGAAGGACGTGCAAGCCGGATCCGGCGAGCGCCAGCGCGAGCGTGATGCCGGCGGCTCCGGCCCCTGCGATGCAGACGTCGGCCTCGATGTCGGTGCCGCCCGCGAGCGGATGGAACTCGGCGAACAAGGCGTGACCTCAGCCCGTCAGGGCGAGGACGCAGAGTTCCGCCTCGGTCCGCGCAAGCACCCACCCGTCCACCAGAACCACGTCGCCCCGGCGCAGCGCGCTCTCCCGCAGCGCCGCGACTTCGTGGCGCGCTCCCTCCGGCCCATGCGCCGCCGCGGCCAGCACGTCGGCGAGCCGCGCGGCGCCCTCGGCCGCC
>JAIEOP010000258.1 GCA_019750465.1 Acetobacteraceae bacterium
GGGCGCGACGCCACCAGGTGCGGGCGGCGTGCGCAGCAGGCGGTGCGGCAGGACCGGGCCCTCGAAGCGCGCCGTGCCGAGCGTGACGGGGGCGAAGGCGCCGCGCCCGCGGTGCTGCGGCGTTGCCAGCAGCGTCGCCATGCTCGGCACCGCGGCGATCGGCAGGCGGCGCTCCAGGCTCTCGGCGAACCAGGCGGCGGCGTGGCGGGCCAGCAGGCGCGGCGCGAATTGCGCCTCCAACTCGGCGGCGCGGGCGGCGCGGTTCGGTCCCACCACGAGGTCGGGGTCGGAACCCAGCGCCGGCAGGCCGAGCATGTCGCAGAACGCGCGCCACTGCGCCGGCGTCACCACCGTCACGCCAAGCCAGGTCCCCTCCGCGCAGGGATAGACGCCCATCGGCCAGGTCGGGAAGAAGCGGTCGCGGCCATGCCGCCGCACCGAGCCCGGCGTCATCGCCGCCTGGGTCACGTAGTATTCGCTGACCGCGAGGTTGGTCTCCAGCACGCTGGTCTCCACCCGCCGCCCGCCCTCCGCGCGTGACAGCAGCGCGGCCAGCACGGCGATGGCGGCGGCGAGGCCGCCCAGCGTCTCGCCCGGGAAGCCGTCCAGGATCTGCGGCGGGCCCTCGGCGGGGCCGGTGCAGAAAGGCACGCCGGCGAGCGCGCGGGCCACGGCATCGGTGCCGGCGAAGCCCGCATAGGGACCGGTCTCGCCGAACCAGGACAGGTCGCAGGCGATCAGCCCGGGAGCGTCGGAGCCCGGGATGGGCGAGGCCGCGCGTGCCGCGGGGGTGCGGCCGTCCAGCAGCACGTCGCAGCCGCGCAGCCAGGCACCGAGCCGCGCCAGCCCCTCGGGCGTCGCCGCATCGGCGGTGATGCTGCGCCTGTTCGTGCAAAGCCAGGCAAAGAGCGCGCTCTCCGGCCCCGCGCCCGTCTCCACCAGCGGTGGCGCCCGCCGCAGCGGATCGCCGCCGGGCGGTTCCGCCTTCACCACCTCGGCGCCGAAATCGGCAAGAACCTTGCCTGCGTAGGCAACGGCGAAGCCCTCGCCGGCCTCCAGCACGCGGACGCCGGCCAAGGGGTGATCACCCTGCGTCACGGTCGATGCATCCCCCTCGTTCAAGGTCGGCAGTGTCGCGCCATCGTCGCGGGGACGTCAAAAATGCTCGCCGCGCAGCACCTCGCAGGCGGTGACGGAGACGATGGCGGGGCGGGCGCCGAGCAACTCCTCCTGTGCCTCGAGGATACGGTCCGTGACGGCATCCGAGGCGATGCAGAGGATCAGCACGTTGTCGAAGACGCCGGCCGGGTCGCCGCCGCGGCGCAGGCCCTGCCGGCCGCGTCCCGCGGTGACCGGCAGCATGGTCCAGCCCGGCGCGCCCAGCCGGTCCAGCAGGTCGGTGACCTGCTCGGCCCGCACGGCCTCGACGACGATCTCGATGCGCTTCCTGGCGTGCATCGCAGCAGGCTACACCGCTCCGGCGAGCCACAGATAGGCGGGGATTCCAAGCACCACGTTGAACGGAAAGGTCACCGCGACCGAGAGCGTGACATAGGTGCCCGCGTCCGCCTCCGGCAGCGCCAGGCGCATCGCTGCCGGCACGGCGATGTAGGACGCGCTGGCGCCCAGCACCGTCATCAGCCCCAAGCCACCCGGGGAGAGCCCGGCCAAGGTGCCCGCCGTCAGTCCTCCCGCAGCCCCGAACAGCGGCATCAGCACGCCGAAGCCGATCAGCGCCGGCTGCAGCCCACGTCCCGCGGCGCGCAGCTGGCGGATCGCCACCAGCCCCATCTCCAGCAGGAACAGGCAGAGCGCGCCGGGGAACAACCCTTCGGTGAACACCGAGAGCTGCGCCTTCGCGTTGGCGCCGCCGAGCCAGCCGATGGCGAAGCTGCCGAGCAGCAGCACCACCGAGCCGTTCAGCAGCACCTCCCGCAGCAGCCGCCGCGTCGGCACCCGCTGCCCGGCCGGCGCGCCGGCGCGCGCCAGCAGCAGGGCGGTCAGGATGGCCGGCGTCTCCATCGCCGCCAGCACGGCGGGCATGAAGCCCTCGTAGGCGACGCCCCGGGCCTGCAGGATGCCCGCGGCCGCGGCGAAGGTGACCACGCTGACCGAGCCGTAGTGCCCCGCCACCGCCGCCGCCGTGGCGCGGTCGAGCCGCGTCGCTGCGCGCAACGCGAGGAAGGCCGGCAGCGGCAGCAGCAGCGAGAGCAGCACGCCGCCGGCCAGCGCGCCCCACAACCCCTCCGCCGCGCCCGGCGTCGCCAGCGCGGCCCCGCCCTTCAGCCCGATCGCCACCATGAGGTACAGCGAGAGCGCCCGCGCCAGCGCGTCCGGCACGCTGAGGTCGGAGCGCACGGCGCCGGCGAAGAAGCCGAGGGCGAAGAACAGGACGGGTGGCGGCAGCAGGGTGGCAAGGTCAGGCACGGCGCCGCAATGGCGGCTGGCGCTGCGCCGCGCAACCCGGGCGCCCGCCGGCCGCGACTACCCGGCATCTCCGGGGCGCGGGTCCTGGCAGGTGCCGCGTCCCTGGTATCCGGCGCCGTTGCGGCACCTGCGGCCCGGGCCACCCCTGCCGCGCATTTCAGCAGCCTGCCGGTCCTCCCCGTCCGATGCCGGCGGCACCGGGCATCGTGGGCACCACACCGGCAGGCGTGCGTGGGTCAGTCGGCGAGGGCGACGGCGATGCCGTGCGAATGCGTCATCAGCGCCATGACCCCACCGCCATACACCACGCTGAGCAGGCCGAGGGAAAGAAGGACGGCAAGGGTGGACTTCATGTCGGAGCCTCCCGATCGGTCCCGACCCGGCAGCGCCCGGCGGCATGGAAGGTTGCACGGGCGACCCGCGCGACGGGGCCAAAACCGTCGCGGGTCGCGGCTTGGACGCGATCACGACCGCTCGAACCCCCGCGCGGCAGGTCCGGCCGATTCCCCGCGCTGGCCAGCATTCCGCCCTGGATTCCGCTCCGCCAGCAATGGCCGCACCCAGCGTGCAAAGCGCTCCGCCTCGGCGTCGTGCAGGTAGCCGGAGAGGCAGAAGCTGCGGCAGCCGAGGTCGATGAACGACTGCAGCGTATCCGCGCATTGCCGCGGATCGCCCACCACCACGATACCCGCGCCGGGCCGGACGCGACTGATGCCGGTCCAGAGATGCGGGGCGATCAGCGCGCCATGCTCGCGTGCCAGCTGCTGGACGCGGCGGTTCGCCGCGCTGCTGGCGTAGTGGGTGCGGATGAAGTTCGTCTGCTGCTCGGTCACGCCCTCGATCAGCGCGCGGGCGGCGGCCCACGCCTCCGCCTCGGTTTCGCGGCAGCAGACCTGCAGTCGCATGCCGAAGCCGATTGCGTCGCGCCGCCGGTGCCGCGCCGCCATGTCGCGGATGGTGCGCATGTTGGCGGCGATCGCGTCCGGCGTGTCGCCCCAGAACAGGTGGACATCCGCATGCCTTGCGCTGATCTCCCATGCCTCCTGCGAGCCGCCGCCGAGGTAGAAGCGCGGATGCGGCTGCTGCAGCGGCTTCGGCGCGATGCGGGCACCCTTGAGCGAATGGAAGCGCCCCTCGAACTCCACGCCGCCGCGCGCCGTCCAGAGCAGCTTCATCACCTGGACGTCCTCGTCCATCAGCGCGTAGCGGTCCTCCTTGGACAGGGTGATGCCCTCGGCGCGGGCCTCGATGTCGGATTGCCCGGCGATGAGGTTCACCGCGACGCGCCCGCCCGAGAGCTGGTCGAAGGCGGCGATCATCTTCGCCATCTGCACCGGGTTGATGTAGCCCGGCCTGGCCGCGACCAGCATGCGCACCTTGGACGTGCGCGCGGCGACGAAGGCCGAGGCGATGTAGGCGTCCCAGCAGGTGGTGGCGACGGGGACGAGCAGGTACTCGAACCCCGCGGCCTCCGCGGCGCGCGCCACGCGCTCGAACATCTCCTGCGATGGCGGGATCACGGCCCGCGGGTCGCCGTAGCAGATGGTGTCGCCGGAGGTCGGGATGAACCAGCCGAATTCCAGCGGGCGAGGGTCCTGCATGCTCAGCCTCCTCTCGGCGCGGCGGCGCCGCGCCGGTGAGTCGTCGCACGATGCGGGTTTCGGACAAACCCCCGCGGGCGCCGGGCGGTCCGGTTCGCCGCTGGGCGGCGCAGGATGCAGGGTTCGGACAAATCCCTCCCCTGGGCATCCCGCCGGGAGCGGTCTGCCGCTGGGTGGTGCCCCGCGCGGAATGCGGGCAAATGCCGGCGCGGCCGCGGGCGGGGCGCTGCCCCTCTGGACACCCCGCCAGGTGGCCGCGCCCCCCGGACCGCCCTGAGCGTGGTCGTGGCGCAGCCATTGCACGGGGATGCACGATGTGCGGGGTCAGGACAAATCCCACGGCCGGGACCTTGGCGTGGAGCGCAGGGCCGGGAAGGGGCTCGGCGCGCACCGGCACGCAGGGCGCGGGGGCGGCGATGGGGGTCAGGCGCGGGGCGCGGCCGGCGGGCGCAGTCGGGGCTTGGCGGGGCGGGGCTTGGCGGGTCGGGGCTTGGCGGGTCGGGGCTTGGCGGGTCGGGGCTTGGCGGGTCGGGGCGGGCAGGATGGCCATCGGGATGCACCCCCTCAAGGGACGTGCATCGTGTCAGGAAATAAAGCCTATGACAAGCCTTATCCCGGCAACCGCAGTGGTGGCGCGGTGCGATAGAGAGCGGCGAGCGATACGCGGAAGCCGATGCTGTCCAGCGCCAGCTCGCCCTCCGTGAGCGTCAGCGGCTCGGGCGGCCAGTCGCCGCGCGGGTCGCGGCGCAGCAGCTCGGCGCGCTGGGCCACCTGGTGCACCACCAGGATCTCCCGCACGCTCGGGATGGTGGTGTAGGTCCAGACATTCGCCCAGGTCTCGGCCCCGTTGCTGGGCGAGAGGATTTCGACGATCAGCACCGGCTCGGCCATGGTCGCGTCCGTGGGCGACACCGGCGCGCAGGTGACGGCCAGGTCCGGCACGCGCAGGTTCGTCGCGGCACGAACCCGGGGGATGACGCCGGGCGCCGTGACCACGGTGCAGGCCTGGCCTCGATCGAGCAGGTGGTTGCGGAGCAGTGCCGCGATTTCGCTCTGGATGGCGCCATGGCCGAGCTTCGCCGGCGCCATGGCGCGCGGGGCGCCATCGACGAGTTCCCAGCGCTGCCCGTCCTCCGGGCACCAGTCGAGGAACTCCGGGACGGTCATCGCGGCGGGCAGCTTCAGGGAGGCTGACATGGCGCGAGCCTAGCACGCGCCGGGCGCCAGGGCACGCCGGGATGGAGAGGGACAGGCGGCCGGGCGCGCCGTGCCTAATCCGGCGCGCCGCCGGCGTTGCGCAGCCGGCGTTCGAGCTCGGCCGGCATCCACGCATCCACCGGCGCCAGCCGTCCCGCCGCCCGCAGCGCCCTTGCGACGGCCAGCGCGCGTGCAAGCCAGGAACGGGCCGCCTCCGGCTCCGCATCCACCAGCTTGACGCAGGACACGATCAGGTCGCGCTGCCACTCCGCGTTGCCCGGGTCGGCGGCGGCCAGGCGCTCGGCGATCGCCAAAGGCCGGCGCGGAGGCTTTCGGCAAGGGCCTTGCCACCCTCGCCGACCTGTTCCGGATGCTGGATACCGCCGTGAGCGCCATCCCGAAGCGGCCGGACTCCATCGAGATGGAGTTCCGGGCAAAGCTCACCGGGGAGTGCGACCTCTGGGTCGTCTCCGGCGAGGGCGAGGCGGAGTTCACGGTGAAGGTCACCTGGGGCGGCAAATAGCCCCCCGTCCGTCCGTCCCGCTCCAACGTCCAAAAGAAGGAGTGGGGGGGTCGGACGTATACGTCCGACGGGGGCGAGTTCCCCCGCCCCCCTGACGCTTGGCCCCAGCCCCATGGGGCGTCACGCCGCCCGCCGCATCAACCTCTCCCGCATCGCCCCGAGGAACCGGCCCGCGGAGTCTTGTGTCCATCGCGTGCCGAACCATCAGGGGCTTGCCGTGTTGCGGCGGGGATGGCGGCGCTGCGGGCTGCGCGCCCGGCGCCGCCCAGGGGAGTGATGGAAGTGCCGGATATCGGAATGGGATCGCCGCCTGCGGCGATGCGCGAGCGCGTGCTGGCCTCGCTGGCCGAGCTGGTCGCCGGCGGGATGGCGGAGCGCATGCGCCGTGACGCCGCGGCGCGCGTGCTGGTGACGGCGCGGCAGGTGATGGCGCTGGCCGCTGCGGGCTGCGGCCACGGCCTGCGCACCACGCCGCCGGGTCGCGACGCGCGCCTCGTCATGGGCCTCGCCGCTGCCTGGAACCCCGGGATCCTGACCGCCGCCGAGTTCATCGAGGCCCTTACGCCGGCCGAGACCGATGCGCTGCTGGCCGCGGCCCGCCCCTGGGCCACGAAGGTCTGGGACGCGCCGCTGCCGCCGGCGGAGAAGCGGCGGCGCCTCGCGGTGGCGGGGTAGCCCGCTCACTGGTGCACCTTCGGGCTGTCGGGCGCGGAGCCGCGTAGCGGCGTAGTGTCCGACAGCCCGAGCCCCTGC
>JAIEOP010000353.1 GCA_019750465.1 Acetobacteraceae bacterium
CGGCCAGCGCCCGCAGGTAGGCGTCCCGCGCCGCGGTGCCGCCCTGTCGCTGCGCGTGCGCGAGCGCCGCCGCCTCGATGGCGGCGGCGCGATCCTGCGAGGCCATGGGCACAGCCACGCTGCAGGCCAGCGCGGCGCGCATGTGCTGGCCCACCAGCATGGCGCGCGCGCTGCCCGCCTGATCCAGGCCGGACCCCGGCACAGGCGGCGGGCTGGGCGTGCAGGCCAGGAGGCCGAGGGCCAAGGTCAGGATCGCGACGCTGCGCATGCTGCACGACCGATAGGGCGATCATGCCGGGGAACGCAATCACGCAGATGCGCGCGGCGCCGTCAAACCGCGGCGTCGCGCTGCAGCAGCGCCTCCACCGCCGCGCGGCGCGGGATCGGCGCCACCGCGCCATAGCCCGTGGTCGTCAGCGCCGCCGCGGCATTGGCGTAGCGGGCGGCGGCGAGGGCGTCCTCTCCCAGCCCGACATGCCGCGCGAGGAACGCACCGGCGACGGTGTCGCCCGCGCCGATCGCATCCACCGCGGCGACGCGGTGCGGCGGGATGCGCGTGCGGTCCTGCGCCGTGGCGAGCAGCAACCCGTCGGCGCCGCACTTCACCAGCACCAGCGGGCAGCCCAGGCGCAGGTAGAACTCGGCGACCCGCTCCGCCGTCTGCAGCCCGGTCATCACCCGCGCGTCGTCCAGCGAGGGCAGCGCGATGTCGGCCTCGGCGATCGCCGCATGCATCACCGCGACGGCGCGCGCCCGCGGCCACAGCGCGGGGCGGAAATTGGTGTCGTAGGACACCCGCACGCCGGCCGCCCGTGCCACGCCGATGGCGTGGAACACGGCATCGCAGGCGCCCTCGCTGATCGCCTGGCTGATGCCGGAGACATGCAGCACCTTCGCCGCGCGGATCGCGTCCTCCGGCACGTCCTGCGGCCGGTAGCGGCTGGCGGCGCTGCCGCGGCGATAGAAGGTGGGGTGGTGGCCGTGCGCGTCGTGGGTGACCAGGTAGACGCCGGTCGGCGCCTCGGCGCTGCGGATGACGGTGGCGGTGTCCACGCCCTCGCGCGCCCAGAGCGCCATCAGGCTGTCGCCGGGCCCGTCCTGGCCGATTGCCGTGACGTAGCCGGCGCCGGCGCCGCTGCGGGCCGCGGCGATGGCGGCGTTGGAGGTGTCGCCGCCATGGCCCTCCAGGAACAGCACGCGGCCATCGGGGTCGGGCGGAAGCCCGTTGAACTCCAGCATGGCCTCGCCCATGCAGAGGATGTCCGGCATGGTGGTCAGGCCTCCAGCAGCCCGAGAGCCGAGCGGGCGGCGCGCTGGATGGCTGCCTTGTCGCCTGCGGCGATGCGCGCCTCGTCCACCAGGCTGCCGCCGATGCCGACGAAGGCGGCGCCGGCGGCCAGGTAGTGCGGTGCGTTGGCCGCGTCCACGCCGCCGGTGGGGCAGAAGGCGGTGTCGGGGAAGACCGCGCGCAGCGCCTTCACATGCGCCGGCCCGCCCACCGAGCCGGCGGGGAAGATCTTCACCACGTCGGCGCCGGCGGCCAGCGCCGCGCGCACCTCGGTCGGCGTCATGGCGCCGAGCATGGCGCAGGCGCCCGCCGCCCGCGCGGCCTCCGCCACCGCGGCATCGATCCAGGGCGTGACGAGGAAGCGGGCGCCGGCGGCGAGGCAGGCCTCGGCCGCGGCGCGGTCCGGCACCGTGCCGGCGCCGACCACCAGCCCCGGCTCGGCGGCGAGGGTGCGGATCAGGCCGGGGGCGTCCGGCACGGTCAGGGTGATCTCGAAGATCGTGAAGCCGGCATCGCGCAGCCAGGTCACGGCGGTCGCGGCGTGGGCGGCGCTCGCGGTGCGGATCACCGGCACGACGCGGGCGCGGCGCAGCGTGGCGATCAGGCCGTGGCGATCAGGCATGGCGTACCCTCCAGGCGGGGAGGATGGGGGATTGCCCCGGCCGCGGCCACCCTCGCCGCGGCCGCGGGACGGTGTCCCGCCGCCGCCGGGCGATCACGAATGGGCGGTCGGCCCCGGCCGAGCCCTGCGGCGCCAGGATGCTGGTCGGCCGCACCCGCCTCAGGCGCCGCGGCTCATGCTGGCCCAGAGGTCGATAGTCCGGGTCAGGCGCTGCGCCTCGGCATCGGCGTGCCGGGCGTCCCTGGCGGCCTCATCGAGGGCGTCCTGGAAGCTGCCAAGCGAATCGTCCAGCGCCGCGGTGGCATGGGCCAGCCCTCCCAGCTCGCCGCGCCAGGCCCTGACCGCCTCGCGCTGCCCGGCCAGCGCTTCGTCCAACCGGCGCAAGGCCAGACGGAGACGGTCTTCCGGACGCCGGGGAAATGCGAGGATTGCGATCTGGTGCATGGGTCGCCTCGACCTCTCAATCGGTTATCAAAATCTAAATAATCTCATGTCAGGAAACAAGCCTTGTTTCCGTCACGCACTCCGCGCCGGTCTTGCGGGCCGCGTGGCCGCGGATGCGGTCAACCCCGAAAGCCAGGGACAAGGCTGCAACGCGTCCGGTCACCGCCCGCCCTTCGCGGCCGATCCTGGCCGATCGCAACCCCGGAATTCGCGGCGGGCCGTGCCGGGACCAGGGATGCGCCGCGGCAGGGCCGGCGCGCTCGACAGTCGCGCGGCGGCGCCTATAGGGTCGGGGCAGGCCGGGATCGCAGCGTTGAGCCAAGACACCATCGTCCATCGCGTCGTCCGCCCGGCGGTGCGGGCCATCGCGCCAACCGGCGTCAGGCCGAACCACCTCACCACGCTGCGGCTGATCACCGGCCTCGCCGCGGCCGCCGCCTTCGCCGAGGGGAGCAGGACCTGGCTCGTCCTCGGCGGCGCCATCTTCCTGCTCTCCTTCCTGCTCGATCGCGCGGATGGCGAGCTGGCGCGGCAGACCGGGCAATCCAGCAGGGCCGGCCACGTCTACGACCTGATCAGCGACTGCACGTCCAGCGTCGCCGCCTTCATCGGTCTCGGCATCGGCCTGGTGCCGGCCCTCGGCTGGGCGGCGCCGCTGCTGGGCGTGCTGGCCGGGGCCGGCATCGGCGCGCTGTTCTGGCAGCTCAACGTGCTGCGGTTGGCCAAGGTGCGGGGCCACACGCTGTTCGGCGGGCGAATCACCGTCGATCCAGACGATGCCATGGTCTTCGTGCCGCTGCTGATCTGGCTGGGCGCCGCCCTGCCCATGCTGGTGGCCGCCGCGGCGATCACCCCGCTGGCGGCGCTGTGGATCGGCTGGTCGGGGCGGCAGGCAAGGGGCAGTTAGCCGAAATCCACGGCGTCATACCAACGCGCGTTGATGTTGACACATCAACGCCCCTCGGACGCCGGGCGCCGCGCATCCGCGCGGCTTGGCTTCGCGCCATTGGGCGCGGGCCGCGTCCGCGGCCTCGGCGCGCCATCTGGCGCGCCGCATGGGTCAGCCTTTGACCGAGTTGGTATCAGGCCGCGGCGCGCCCCGCCCGCGCCGCCTCCCAGCGCCAGGCGGCGAGGCCGGGCAGCCCCAGCAGCAGGTCGCGCAGCCGCCGGACCAGCGAGAGAGCGAGCGCGCCCTCCGGCGGGATGCCGAACAGCCCGCAGACCAGCACATAGCCGCCTTCCTGCACGCCGAGCGCGCCGGGGACGAGGAAGCCCATGCTGCGCACCACCTGGCCCAGGCTCTCGATGACCAGCGCCTCGGCCAAGCCGGCCTCGATGCCGAGCGCCTGCAGCGCCACCCAGATCTCCAGCGTGCCGACCAGCCAGGAGCCGAGATGCGCGGCGCCGCTGCGCCGGAGCCGGTGCGGCGTGCGGTAGATCGCCACCACCGCGTCATGCAGCGTCGCGCCGCCATCCGGCGCCTGCCAGCCGGTGCGGCGGGCCAGCCAGGGCATGACGCGGTCGGTGAGGCGGAACAGCCCGCCGGACTGCGCCAGCATGAAGGCAATCGCCGCCACCCCGCCAACCGCCGTCGCCGCCCCGGCGATCCAGGCCGCCGGGCCGCCCGCGTTCGGCAGCAGCGCCAGGGCGATCAGGCCGAGCAGCGCGAAGACCACCAGCGTCGCCGTCTCCACCGCGAGGTCGACGACCAGGCTGGCGGCGGTGGTGACGCCGGCGACGCCGCGCCGCACCAGCATCCGGCCGCGCACGATCTCCCCGCCCACCCGGGCCACGGGCAGCAGGTTGTTCACCGATTCGCGCACCCAGCGGAGATGCGCCAGCGTCGCAATGCCCGGCCGCGCCGGATCGGCGATCAGTGCTCCCCAGCCGAGCGCCGAGAGCAGGATCTGCGGCAGGTGCAGCGCGACCACCGCGGCCACCCCCCAGCCGGCCTGCAGCAGCGTGCGCAGGATCGCCGTGGGGTCGTTGGCGGCGATCAGGGAGGCGGCAACCAGCAGGCCCACCGCCAGGCTGATCAGGCTGCTGCGACTCATGGGGCGCGCCCGGGCATTCGGGCGCCGGAGGGGGTGGAAGGGCGGCGGGGCATGGGGTCCAGCGACGAGGTCCGGGGTCATCGGGGCTGCGCCGGCCGGTCGAGCCGTGCCTTGCTGCCCCCGGGGAATGGGCCTAACCGGCGCCCTTGTCATCGCTCTGCAATGCGGACGGCGTTCCGCGGGAGGATCGCCTTTGCCCATCGCACCCGTCACCACCGCGATCATCCTGGCCGCCGGCATCGGCCATCGCCTCGGCAATGCCGGCGACCGGCCGAAGATCCTGCTGGAATTCGCCGGCGAATCGCTGCTGGCGCGGCATCTTGCGGCGCTGGAGGCGCATGGGGTGCGGGAGGTCAGCATCACCGTCGGGCACCAGATGGACCTGGTCGCGGCGGCGGTGGCGCGGGTCCGCTGGGGCGGGCGGATCACGCTGGTGGAGAACCCGCGCTACCGGGAGGGCAGCCTGGTCTCGCTGGCGGTCCAGGCGGCGCGGCTCCGGTCCGGCGAACCGCTGCTGCTGATGGATGGCGACGTGCTCTACGACCCGCGCATGATCGGCGCGCTGCTCGCAGCGCCGGGGGAGAGCAGCCTGCTGGTGGACCGCGACATCGAGCCCGGCGACGAGCCGGTGAAGCTCTGCTTCCGCGACGGCCGGATCGTCGATTTCCGCAAGAAGCCCGAGCATGCGCATGAGTGGTTCGGGGAGTCCGTGGGCTTCTTCCGCTTCTCGGCGGCGATGGCGGCGGCGCTGGCCGACCGCTGCGAGGCCTATGTCGCCGCCGGGCGCGGCGACCTGGAATACGAGGAGGCGATCCGCGACCTGATCCTGGCGGCGCCGGAGCGGTTCGACGCCGCCGACATCAGCGCGCTGCCCTGGATCGAGATCGACTTCGAGGAGGACGTGGCGCGCGCCCGGCGCGACATCCTGCCTCAGCTCGGCCCCGCCGCGGCGGCTTGAGGGGCCTGCCGCGTCGCGACGCCGAAGCGTGCGGCATAGGCGGTGAAGTCCTGGCGTGCCGCCTCGGCGTCGATGCCGTACCGGGCCAGCGCGTGCGTCAGCCCGCCATAGCCGCCGCGCGGCAGGGCGGCGACGCGCCGTTCCATGCGCTGCCGCACCTCGGCCCCGAGAGGCAGGTTGAAGTGCGCGTAGACCCGGGCGACGCCGGCCACCGGCGCGGCGATGAAGTCGCGAAAGCGCAGGTGCAGGATGCGGTCCGGCGGGAACAGCCGCCGCTCCTCCGCCCGCAGCATCGCCGCCGCCCCGTCGCGCCAATCCCCCAGCACGTCGCGCCCGATCAGCGCAGGATCGCGCGGCGCGGCGAAGGGGCGTTGCAGGATCGCGGTCAGCCCGGCGGTGGAGGCGAGCACCTCCAGCGGGTCGCGGTGCAGCATGACGATGCGCGCATCGGGGTAGACCGCGGCCAGCGCGTCCAGCGTGAAGACATGGTCGGGCGCCTTCACCACCCAGCGCCGCGGCGCGCCATCGGTGTATTGCAGGTGCTGCAGGAAGCGGCGGTGGAAGCGGTAGGCGGGCACATGGTCGGCAGCGCGCATCCAGCGCCGGTAGCCCGGCATGTGGTGCGTCAGCTCGAAGCGGAAGCTGCGGAAGACATGGGCGGTGATCTCGATGCATTCCTGCGGCGATGTCGCCTCGATCGGGTGCATGGCGCGGAAGCCGGGGGCCATGCGGGCGAAGGCGGCAAGCTGGCGGGTGACGGTGGCGATGCGCCGCGCCGGCGGGTCGTCGGCGCCGCGCGGCAGCGGGAACATGGTCTCCCACACCGCGGGGAAGCGGTTGGCCGGATCCTCGGCCAGCAGCTTGTGCAGGAAGGTGGTGCCGCTGCGCGGCATGCCGGTGATGAAGATCGGCCGCTCGATCGGCAGGGCCGGCAGATCCGGGTGCCGCGCCTCGCGCTCGGCGAGGGCGGCGAGGTTGCGCAGCAGCCGCTGCAGGTCGAAGCGCGCGGCGATGCTGCCGACCAGGGTGAGGCTGGCCTGGCGGTGGTAGTCCTCGATCAGGACCCGCAGCGGCGCCTCCGCGCCGTAGGGCGCGAGCAGGGCGGGGCCGCCGACGCCGCGCAGCAGCGCATCGGCGCGCAGCAGCCGCGCCGGCAGGCCAAGCACGCGCGCGG
>JAIEOP010000046.1 GCA_019750465.1 Acetobacteraceae bacterium
GGCGCGAGGCCCGGCGCGCGGCGATCCGTGCGGCCGCGGCGGCGCGGGCCGATGGCGACGACGGCGTGCTGCGGGCGCTGGAGGACGTGTTGGCGGCGGCACTGCCGGGGGCGATCGCGGCGTGGAGGCCGGGGGCTTGAAGGCGGGGGCTTGAAGGCGGGGGGCTTGAAGGCGGGGGGCTTGAGCGGATCCTCGGTGGAGCGCGTGCGCGCGGCGCTGCTCGCGGCCGGCCATGCGGACACCATCCGGGCCTTCCCGGAGGGCACGCGCAGCGCCGCCGATGCCGCCGCGGCGGTGGGCTGCGACGTCGCCGCCATCGCGAAGTCCATCGTCTTCCGCGCCGGGGCGCGGCCGGTGCTGGCGATCGCGTCCGGCGCGAACCGCGTGGACATGGCGAAGGTGGCGGCGGCGACGGGGCTCGCCGTGAAGCGCGCCGATGGCGGCTGGGTGCGGGACGTGACGGGGTTCGCCATCGGCGGCGTCGCGCCGGTCGGGCACCTGACGCCGCCGCTGGTGGTGCTGGATGCCGATCTGCTGGCGCTGGAGCGGGTCTGGGCGGCGGCGGGATCGCCGATGCACGTGTTCGAGACGACGCCGGCGGCGCTGCTGCACCTGACTGCCGGCTCTGCCGCCGACATCCGCGAGGACTGAGCCCGATGCCGCTGCCCATCGCCTCGCTCTACGCCGCGTTGCTGGCGGGGCTGTTCATCCTGCTCTCGATCCGCGTGATCGGCGCGCGGCGGCGCTACCACGTCGCGCTCGGCACGCCGCACCGGATGGTTGAGCGCGTCGCCAGGGCGCAGGGCAATTTCGCCGAGTACGTGCCGCTGGCGCTGATCCTGCTCGGCCTGCTGGAGGGCATGGGCCTGCCGGGCTGGTGGCTGCACGCGCTGGGCACGGCGCTGGTGGCGGCGCGGGCGGCGCATGCCTTCGGCATCTCGCGCGAACCGGAGGTGCTGCGCTGGCGCACCCTGGGCATGGGGCTGACCTTCGCGGTGCTCGGCGTGTCCGCCGCGGCACTGTTCGCGCTCGCGCTGGCGGGGCTGTAGGCGGGCGGCGGTTTCGGGTAGCGTCGGCGCGCCACATCCCGAAGGGAGCACCCGGACATGCCCACCACCGTCAAGCAGCTCGTCGCCGACGCGAACGCCGTCGTGCCGCGGATCGGCGCCGCCGATGCCAAGGCCCTGCACGCGGAAGGCCGCGCCGTGTTCATCGACCTGCGCGAGCCGCCCGAGGTCGCGGCCTCCGGCAAGGTGCCGGGCGCGCTGGAAATCCCCCGCGGCCTGCTGGAATTCCGTGCCGATCCCGAGAACCCGGAGCGCAACGCGGCCTTCCAGAAGCCGGTCGTGGTCACCTACTGCGCCTCCGGCGGGCGCGCGGCGCTGGCCGGCAAGCTGCTGAAGGATCTCGGCTACACGGACGTGCGCAACCTCGGCGGCTTCAAGGACTGGGTCGAGGCGGGGGGCGAGGTGGAGAAGAGCTGACCGGGGCGGGCGCGCGGAGCCGGCGGGATGCCCGGCCCGATGCCGGTGCCGTCCTGGTACGCCAGGGTGCGGCCCCATCCCGACTACGACAATGCGCGCCTGATCCTCATCGACGCCAACGTCGTCATCGACCTGACCAACCGGGGCGCCTGGGACGATGAACTGACCTTCGTCATGAACGCCCCGGCCGAGCGGCTGCGCCTGAAGGTGAACGCGCAGGTCTGGGCCGAGCTGGCCGGGCTGACGCCCCGGTCCAGCCGGATGCCGGCCGGCGCGCTCGCCGCCCAGCTTGCGTTCGTCGACGACTACCGGCGCACCGGCAAGATCATCCGGGATGACGGCGACGTGCCCTTCTTCCGGCCCGAGCGGCGCAACGCCTATCGGCTGCTTGACACGGCACTGGCCACCACGGGCAATCTCAGCGCGGCCGACCGCCCGACCGCGACCGATGCCATCGTCAACCGCATCCCGCTGCTGACCCGCGACGTGGCAATGCGCGACGGGTTGTCGCGCGCGCTGCGCAACGGCGCGGTGCGGGCCGTGCTGCGCGCGCATTCCGAGCTCGGCCTGCCCACCACCCTGGCGGAGATCAGCCTGCGCGACTGACGGCCGCTACCCGCCCTGCGGCTGGATCCCGGCCTTGCGCGCGGCGCCCACCCATTTCTCCATCTCGCTCACCACCAGGGCGCGCGCCTCCTCCGGCGTCGAGGTGACGACCTCGGCGCCCAGCGTGCGGTGGCGCTCGATGATCTCGGGGCGGCGCAGGGCGGCGATGACGTCGGCATTGACCTTCGCCACCACCGCCGGCGGCAGCCCGGCGGGCGCGAAGACCATGCCCCAGGTCGAGGCCTCGAAGCCGGGCAGCAGCGCCTCCGCCAGGGTCGGCACGTCGGGCAGCTGCGGCGCGCGGCGGGCGCCGGTCGTCGCCAGCGCCTTCACGGCGCCGGACTGGATGTGCGGCAGGATGGCGGCGACGGTGTCGAACATGAAGGCGACGCGGCCGGAGATCAGGTCGGGGTGCGCGGCCGTGCTGCCGCGGTAGTTCACGTCCGTCACCTCGATGCCGGTGGATTGCGCCAGCAGCTGCGGCGCCAGCCGCACCACGCCGCCGGTGGTCGCCACCGGCACGCCCCCCGGCGTGCGCTTCGCCAGCGCCACCAGCTCGGCCGGGGTGTTCGCCGGCGAGGATTTCGGTACGCAGAGCGCCAGCGGCGTCGCCGTGGTCTGGGTGATGAAGGTGAAGTCGCGCACCGTGTCGAAGGGCAGGCGGTGGAAGGCCGGGTTCACCGCATGCGCGACGGAGACGAGGCCGAGCGCATGGCCATCCCCTGGCAGCCGCGCCAGCGCATCGGTGCCGATCACCCCGTCCGCCCCCGTGCGGTTCTCCACCGGCACGGGCTGGCCCCAGGCGGCCGAGAGCGGCTCGGCGATCAGCCGCGCGGTGATGTCGGAGACGCCGCCCGGCGTGTAGGGCACGATCATGCGCACGGCGCGGCTGGGAAATGCGGGCGCCTGGGCGTGGGCGAGGGCGGGCAGGGCGAGCGCCGCGAGCGGCAGCAGCGCCGCGCGTCGGCGCGTGATCGAGGCATGCATGGTCGTCTCTCCCGGTGCGTGGCAAGGGCCGGCCAGTCTGGCGCGCCGCGGCCGGTGGGGGAACCTCCCGGTGCGCCGGGCAGCACATGGAAGGACGGACGCGAGATCCCCGCCCCGGCCGCCGTGCCATTGAACAGGCACGCGGCGCCCGGCCAGCAGGTGGTGACCGACACCCGCGGCGGCGCCGGCGGCGGCATGCCGGAGAAGCTGGCCGCCATCACGCGCCGCGGCCATGCGCGCCGGGGCGAGGTGGGGCGGGCGAACAACATCCGCGCGGAGAGGGCGAGGGCGCTACGCCGGCGTGAAGGGCACGCGCCGGTAGACATCCGGGAGCGGCAGGCTTGCGCCGATCTCCGGCAGCGCGATCGCGCCCTCGGCGGCGGTCGCCTCCGTCCAGCCCTCGGCCGTGCGCGTGAGCACGGTGGCGGTGGCGGCGATGCGATCCTGCTCCAGCAGCACGTAGCGGCGGAGGCCGGGCAGCGCCGCGTAATCCGCGCGCTTGGCGATCCGGTCGGTCTCCGCGGTGTCGGGCGAGAGCACCTCGAACAGCACGATCGCGTCGCGCAGCGCCTTCGTGCTGCCCTCGACGGGAGCGGCGCAGACGGTCACGTCCGGGTAGCGGACCTGCCGGCCGTTGGTGATGCGCATCTCCTGCACCACCTCGAACCGGTCGGCATCGAGCAGGTCGTCCAGCAGACGCGCGAGGTTGAACGCGATGCGCTGATGCGCACGGGTGCCCCCCGTCATCTCGATGATGGTCGTGCCGTCGAATTCATGCTTCCCCTCCTGGCGGTCCTCCCAGGCGAGGAAGCGCTCGACGGTCCATGGCTCCCGCAGCACGAGGTTCATGGCGCAGCATAACGTGGTGCGTGGCGGCGCGGGAAGGCGCCGTTGCCCCGGCGCGGACCCAGCCGCCGCGCGGTGGCCCTACCGTCCGCGTTCCTTCCGCCAGGCCTCCAGCAGCGCACGGTTGGCGGGATCGGTCATGGGATAGAGGCCGCGGATGGTGTGGCCGGCGGCGATGCGTTCCCCTACGAAGTCCTCGACCACGGTCTGCTCCCGCGCCTCGGCCGCGACCGCCTCGGCGAGGTGGGCGGGGATGCAGACCACGCCCTCGCCGTCGCCCACCAGGATGTCGCCGGGGTAGACCGGCACGTCGCCGCAGGCGATCGGCACGCCCGTCTCCACCGGGTGGTGGCGGATCAGGTTGGTCGGGGCGCTGGGCGCGGCGTGGTAGATCGGCCAGTCCATCGCCGCCAATTCCGGCGTGTCGCGGAAGCCGCCGTCCGTCACGGCGCCGGCGCAGCCGCGCACCATCAGCCGGGTGAGCAGGATGCCGCCGGCGCTCGCCGCCCGTGCATCGCCGCGGCTGTCCACGATGAAGACATGGCCGGGCGGGCATTCCTCGATGCCGCGGCGCTGCGGGTGGTCGGGATCGAGGAAGGCCTCCAGCCGGTCCAGATCCTCGCGCGCCGGGATGGTGCGCAGCGTGTAGGCCGGCCCGACCAGCCGCGGCGCCCGCGGGTTGATCAGCCGCGGGCCCTGGAGGAACAGGTTGCGGAAGCCGCGCTTGAACAGCACGGTGGTCAACGTCGCGGTGGAGATGCCGGCGAGCATCCGGCGCAGGTCGCTGTCCATGGTCGTTCCCTCCCGCCGCGGTCCGGCGCCGCGCATCGCGCCATGCTACGCACCATGCGCCTGGGGCTGCCAGACGCGAGTCAGCGCGGCGCCGCGTCCGTCACGCAGGCAACCTCTCCCGCCCCGGTCAGCAGCGCGTCGAGGCAGCCGCCAAAGCGGGCGGCGAATTCGGGGTCGCGCGCGCCACCATGGCCGGTCGGCGCCACGGGCCGGTCGAGCAGCAGCGCCGGCACGCCGTGCGTGCGCATCGCCGCGGTGAAGGCCGCGGCGCGGGCCGGCGGATCGGGGTCGTAGGGATCCTCGGCGAACAGCACGAGGCCGGCCCGCCGCAGCGCGTCCGGTGCCATCGCCGCCAGCGCGGCACGCCAGTCGGCCAGTGCCTGGGCGCGCCGCTCCGGCCGCGTGCCGTGCGCCGCCGGCGCGATCAGCAGCAGCGCGTCGGCCAGGCCCGGCCGGCGCAGCGCCATCGCGGCGATGAAGGCGCCGCGGGATTCGCCGACCACCGCGACCTGCCGGTAGCCCAGCCGGCGCAGCGCCGCGGTGCCGGCGACCAGCGCCTCGACGCCCGCCAGCAGCGGGTCCTGGCGCGGGGCGCGGTCGAGCCGCCAGAGGTCCCAGCCGGCATCGCCCAGGGTGAGCGGGACGAGGAAGGGCGGCGGCCCGGGCGGCGCGCCCTCGGTGTAGTAGGCATGCACCCAGACCAGCGCGCCGGCCGCCCGGGCCGGCCCGCGCAGCGGCACCTCGGGGTCGGGGTGCAGTGGGTTGGGGTCCGCCCCGGCCGGGAGGCCGGGGGCCAGCGCCGCCAGCAGCAGCGCGCGGCGGGCGAGCCCGATGGTCGACCTCATCCGCCGCGCACCGGGCAGCCCGGCGCCCCCCCTGCCGTACCGCCGCCACCATCGCCCGATCAAAGGATGCGCCGCCCCGGCGCAACGGGCGTAGAATGGTTCGGACACGGCCTCGGAGGAGGGTGGCATGGCGGTCGATACCACATGGCTGGAGCGGGCGCTGACCATCACCGGGGATTTCGAGACCTCCGGCGATCCCTGGACCGCCGTTACCGGCGACTTCGACGGGATGGGCATCTCCTGCGGACCGCAGCAGGTGAACATCGGCTCGGGCTCCTTCCAGCCACTGGTCAAGGGCTGCGGCGAGGCGCTGGTGAAGCGGACGATGCCGAATTTCGGCGCGGAGATGTGGGCGGCGGCGAACGGCCGGATCCCGGAGGGGCTGCGCATCGTCCGCCGCTGGCAATCGGGCAACCGGCTCAATGCCGCGGTCACGCAGGAGCTGCAGGCGCTGCTCGGCACGAAGGAGATGCGCGCCGCCATGCGCGACCGCGCGCAGGGCGACGGCGAGACGGCGCTCGCCCTGACGCAGGACTGGACCGGCGGCAAGGCCGACCTGCGCGCCTTCTGCTGGTTCTTCGACCTGGTGACGCAGAACGGCTCGCTGAAGGGGCTGACGCGCGCCGATGTGGAGAATTTCAAGGCGCTGTCCGGCCCCGGGGGTGCCGACGACCTGGTCTGCGACTTCCTGGAGAACCGCCCCATAGGGGGAGGCCATGACCGGGACGCGCGGAAGAACGCGAAGCTCTGGCGCAACGCGCTGAGCGGCGCGCGCCTCGACCTGCTGGTGCTGTCGCACCTGCGGGCGGGGCTGTCGCGGCCGCAGTTCCGGCACGTGGTGCTGAACCGCAAGGGCACGCTGGCGGCCGGCAAGGGCTGGGTGAACGGGGAGCTCTACTCGTTCGACTGAGGCGCCCCCGCGCGCCTCATACCAACGCGCGTTGATGTTGACACATCAACGCCCCTCGGACGCCGGGCGCCGCGCATCCGCGCGGCTCAGAC
>JAIEOP010000362.1 GCA_019750465.1 Acetobacteraceae bacterium
CGCTCTTCCGATCTTGGCTGGTCGCTCACGCGCCGGCTCCGGCGTGGCGCGCCGCCGCCTCCGCCCGGGTCAGCGCGCCATCCAGGATGACCCGCAGCATGCGCGACCAGGTGAGGTCGGCGGCCTGGGCGCGGCAGCGCTCGGCGAGCGCCGCGGCATCGCGCTCGCGCTCGGCCTCCAGCCGATAGATTGCGCCGAGCAGTTCCTCGACGCTTTCCGGGCGGAAGGCGAAGCCCGCATCGCCCGCCACTTCCGGCATCGACGACGAGGCCGAGTGGGCGCAGGGCGTGCCGAGGCTGAAGCTCTCCGCAATCGGCAGGCCGAAGCCCTCGAACAGGGAGGGATAGACGGTGAAGGCGGCGAAGCGGAGCAGCGCGTATTTCTTGAACTCGCCCACGAAGCCGGCATAGGTGAAGTTGTCCGGCATGGCGCCGAGATGGCGCTGCGCGGCCTGGCCGAAATCGAACAGCCAGCCCTCCCTGCCCATGAAGATCCAGCGGTAGCGCCGCAGCAGGCCGCGGTCCTGCGCCAGGGCGCGGAACACGATCTCCAGGTTCTTGCGCGGCTCGATGGTGCCGAGGATCACCACGTAGGGCTCGAAGGCGAGGTTGCCGTAGAGCCGGTCCGCCAGACGCGCGAAGCGCTCCGGCCAGCGCACGCCGTTCAGCGCCACGACGACGCTCCCCGCCGCCTCGGGACAGAGCCGGCGCAGGTATTCCGCGGTGGCAGCCGAGACGCAGACGTTCAGGTCGTTGCTGGCGATGTCGCGCAGCAGGTTGGCGCCATGCAGCTCCGTGGTGGCGCGCAGGTGGAAGTGCGGCGTCACCACGGTGGAGAAATCGTGCAGGACCTGCGCCTCCACGTCGAACATGCGGTGGAAGGGCTTCTCCGCCGGGAACAGCCCGATGGTGCGGCCCCCGGCGGCGCGCACCGCGGCCAGCAGCGGCCCGGCGACGGTCTGGCCGAGCTGGTGGTGGTAGCCGAAATAGGCGCCGCCGCCGCTGTCCAGCAGGAAGCGCACGTGGTCGGGGCGCAGCAGGTTGTCGCCGATGAAGAAGCCGCAGGGCAGGCCCGCCAGCACGATCTCCCGCGCCAGGTTCGCGGCGACGTTGGGGATGCCGGTGAACTGCGTCTCGCGCAGCGTGCCGACGTCGAAGAACAGCCGCCAGCCGCCCGCGGCGACGCGCTGCGCCAGGCTGGCCATGTCGGGCGGATCCACCGGTGCCGGGCCTGCTTGCGGCGGCGCGGCAGCCATCGGTGCGGGCGCGATGGCGGTGAGCGGTTCGGTCGCACCGCCAATCGTCGTCCGCCGCCTTGGCGCGGCCGGTGCGGGGGACCGTGCCATGCGTCAGTCCGGCCCGCTGCCGGCGCCGCGCGGCCTCACCCGTCCCCCGGTTCGAGCGTCAGGGAGAACAGCTTCACGCCCAGCATGCGGCCGTCATCCATGCCGAACTCCAGCGGGCGGATCGCGTCCGGCAGGTCGAAGACCAAGGTATTGCCCGCGGGCTGCAGAACGCCCGCACCCATCGGGATCTCCAGCATGCTGCGGCCCGTCACGAAGGCCGAATGCAGGCGCAGGCCGTTGACGTAGACCAGCACGTTCTGCCCGGTCAGCACCGGCGGCGCGCGGAACACGTCGATGTCGAGCAGCAGGCGCAGCGGGCCGGCACCGTCAGCGGTGAATTCCACCTCGGCGTAGCGCCCCATGGACCAGGCGAAGTCGTCCTCCGGTGCGTCGAAGTTCCGCAGGGTGACGGCGTCCGGGTCCATGTCGTGCCCGATCAGCAGCGGCCGATCGAGGCCAAGCGCGGCGCGCGGCGCCGACTCGGCCCCGGTCCGGCCGCCGCGCCGCGGGCTAGGCGCGGCCATGCCGCCCCGCAGGTGCGCTAGGCGCGTCCATAGGTGTCCTCGATGCGCACGATGTCGTCCTCGCCGGTGTAGCTGCCGACCTGGACCTCGATCAGCGTCAGCGGGATCTTGCCCGGATTCTCCAGCCGGTGCACGCAGCCCAGCGGCAGGTAGACGCTCTCGTTCTCGCGCAGCAGGAGATCCTCGCCGTCGCGATGGACGATGGCGGTGCCGTGCACCACCACCCAGTGCTCGGCGCGGTGGAAATGCTTCTGCAGGCTGAGCTTCTGTCCCGGCCGCACGCCGATCTGCTTCACCTGGAAGCGGTCGCCCTGGATCAGCCCCTCGTAGTGGCCCCAGGGACGATAGACGCGGCGGTGGCCGGTTGCCTCCGGCCGGCCGGCGGCGCGCAGGCGGTCCACCAGCAGCTTCACGTCCTGCGCCCGGGCGCGCGGCGCCACCAGCACCGCATCGTCGGTGGTGACGACGACGATGTCCTCGAGCCCCACGACGCCGGTGAGGATCCCCTCGCTGCGCACGTAGCAGCCGCGGCTGGCGACGATCTCCACCGGCCCGACGCCGACATTGCCCTCGGCGTCGCGCACCGCCGCCGCGGCGTCCCACAGCGCAGACCAGGAGCCGAGGTCGGACCAGCCGATATCGGCCGGCACCACGGCCGCCTTCGCCGTGCGCTCCATCACCGCGTAGTCGATCGAGATCGCGGGTGCCGCCAGGAAGGGCTCGACGGCGAGGCGCTGGAAGTCGAGGTCGGCCGTCGCGCCCGCCATCGCCGGCTCGACGGCGGCGAGCACGGCCGGGGCGTGCGCCGCCAGCTCCGCCAGCAGGGTCGCCGCGGTGGCGACGAACATGCCGCTGTTCCAGAGATGCCGCCCGCCGGCGAGGAAATCCGCCGCCGTCCGCGCATCCGGCTTCTCGACGAAGCGCGCGACCGCGGAGACACCCGGTGCCCCAGACAGGCCGGCGCCGGTCTCGATGTAGCCATAGCCGGTCTCGGGCCCCGTCGGGCGCATGCCGAAGGTGACGATCATCCCCTGCCGCGCCGCCACCACCGCCTGGTCGAGCGCCGCATGCAGCCGCGCCACGTCGGCGATGGCGTGGTCGGCGGCGAGGATCCACAGCACCGCGTCCGGGTCCGCGTCCCGCACCAGCAGCGCGGCGGCGGCGATCGCCGGGGCGCTGTTGCGGCCCGCCGGTTCCAGCAGGATGCGGGCCTTCTCGATCCGCGCCGCCCGCAGCTGCTCGGCGACCAGGAAGCGGTGCGCCTCGTTGCAGACCACGACCGGGGGCGCGAAGCCGGGGCCGTTCGCCCGGGCCGCGGTTTCCTGCAGCATGGTCCGGTCGGAGACCAGCGGCCAGAACTGCTTCGGGTAGCCCTCCCGCGAGAGCGGCCAGAGCCGCGTGCCAGTGCCGCCGGAGAGGATGACGGGAACGACGGACAAGGGCGGGCTTCCGGATTGCGTGATAGCCCGGCTGCTTACACCAATGGCGCATCGGCGCAAGGATCTGTGCGACAGGGCATCGGGCTGGTCGAATAGGATCCTAGTGCCGGCTTGGCGCAGCGGCGGCGCAGCGGTGTGCGGGCCGGTGTGGTCTCGCCTTGCGAAAGCCCGGTGAAGGCGTCGGGTGGCCGGCGCCGCCGGGCGATTGCCGGACGACGATGCATCACCTGGCTGGGCCGGGCACGAACACGAAGTTGAAGACGTGGTCCCGCGCCATTCTCCCGTCGGCCCCCAGAGCCTGGTGGATATCGGCGCGGAACGCAGACAGCGGCGTGAGCCGGCCGCGGAACAGGAACAGGCCGACGTAGCCGCGCTCGACCAGGAAGTCGAAGACGTTGCCCGGCGCGGCCGGGTTGCTGACCGGGCTGGACTCGACGAGCAGGGCCGGCCGGTCCTCGCGCAGGATGCGCTCCGCGCCTTCGAGCACCGCCAATTCGTGACCCTCGACATCGATCTTGACGAAGCCGACCGGCTCCCGGACCTCGTCGTCGAGGCGCACGACATTCACCACGATTCGCTCGCTTCCGGGCGTGGTTGCGACGGGGTTCTCCGGCTCGATCGTGGCCTGCGCGCCGGCCTGCGCCGCGCCCAGGCCGCGTGGTATGACGATCTCCGCCTTGCCGTTGCGGCTTGATGCGGCTGCCTAGTGGACGACCACGGAATCGGACATGCGCGCGCGGAGGCCGGCTACGTTGTCCGGGTTTGGCTCGAAGCAGTGGACCCGGCGCGTCAGCGTCGCCAGCCGGCCAGCGTAGCCGCCGTAGTTCGCGCCGACGTCTATGGCCGCGCGGCCCGGGTCCACGAGAAACGGGAGCAGGTAGTACTCGGGCTCCTCATAGTCGCCCCTGATCTCCCACAGCGCGCGCCGCGCACGGTAGCGCAGGCGCATGTACCATCGGGGTTTCGGGAAGTTTGCCACGCTCTTTCGGCTCCTCGACTGTGTCGGGAGAGACTATCCCCGACCGTCGCGGGCCGCCTATCCCCGGACGGCACGGGCCGCCGACCCGCGCAAGGTCGCCGCGCAACGCGGCTGGAATCCCGGTGAACGGAAAATGTCCGACACTCCCGCCAGGCTGGCCCAACTACCTGCGGCACGGGGCGGTTGCGGATCGTCACACTTCGTCATCCCGGCGCCATCATCGCCGGGGTAGAAGGCGCGCATGGACCTCCGCAGCAGCATCGCCGCCGTGCGCTTCGGGCTCGGGCGGCGGCCCGATGGCGACGCGCCCGCCGATCCCCTCGCCTGGCTCGACCGCCAGGTCGCCCGGCCGGCGCCGCAGCGCACCCTGCCGGGCTTGGCCGCGCCGCTGACCCAGGCGCAGGCGGGCGAGCTCTACCAGCGCCGCGCCATGCGCGAGCGCGGCGACAACACCATCCTGCGCGAGATCGGCCGGGTGACCGAGGCCGACGCCATCGCCTGGATGGGCCATTGCCTGGTGTCGGAGCAGCCATTCCAGGACCGGCTGACCAATTTCTGGGCCAACCACCTCACCGTCAGCCGCCGCGTGCGCAATGCCGGGATGTTCGTCGGCCCGCTGATCCGCGAGGTGATCAGGCCCAACCAGTTCGGCCGCTACGAGGACATGCTGGTCGCGGCGGTGCGCCAACCGGGCCTGATCATCTACCTCTCGAACGGGCGCTCCACCGGGCCGAACAGCGAGGCGGCGTCGCGCGCCGCGCGCGGCACCCAGCGCGGGCTGAACGAGAACCTGGCGCGCGAGATCCTGGAGCTGCACACCCTCTCGCCCGCCGGCGGCTACACCCAGGCGGACGTGACCGAGTTCGCCCGCATCCTCACCGGCTGGCGCATCGAGCGCGGCGACACCGGCGCCGGCTTCCGCTTCCGCGAGCAGACCCACGAGCCGGGACCGAAGACCCTGCTCGGCCAGCGCTTCCCGGAGGGCGAGGAGGGCGGCCTGGCGGCGCTGCGCTTCCTCGCGCGGCATCCGGCGACGCACCGCCACCTGGCCACCAAGCTCGCCCGCCACTTCGTCGCCGACGACCCGCCGCGCGAGGCGGTGGCGCGGCTGGAGGCGGTGCTGCGCGACACCGGGGGCGATCTCGGCGCCGCCTCGCGCGCGCTGGTGCGGCTGCCGCAGGCCTGGGCGCCGCCGCTCTCCAAGGTCCGCGCGCCGCTGGACTACGTGCTCGGCGTCGGCCGCGCGCTCGGCCTCGGGCCGGAGCACGCGGAGGGGCTGATGCAGGCCTGCGCCGATTTCGGCCAGCCGGTGTGGACCGCGCCGCAGCCCAATGGCTGGCCGGACAACGCCGAGGAATGGGCCCAGCCGGAGGCGCTGCTGCACCGCATCCAGTGGGCGCACGCCCTGGCCGGCCGCTTCGCGCAGCAGCGCCGCGACGCGCGCGGCTTCGCCGAGGCCACGCTCGGGCCGCTGGTCGCGCCCGAGACGCTGCGGGAGGCGGGGCGTGCCGGCTCGCCGCAGGATGCCCTGACCCTTGTCCTCGTGAGCCCGGAGTTCCAGCGGCGATGAACCCCGACGACACCCAGGACACGGCCCGCGCCGGGATCGGCGCTGACGCGCCGTGCGCGGGCCCGCGGATCAGCCGCCGCGGCGCGCTGCTCGGCCTCGGCTCCGTCTTCGCCCTCGGCGGCACGCGGCTGGCCTTCGCCCAGGCGCCGGCGGCGGGCGAGAGCCGCTTCGTCGTGGTGCTGCTGCGCGGCGGCCTGGACGGGCTGGCGGCGGTGCAGCCCTATGGCGACCCGGCCTTCGCCGCCCTGCGCGGCCCGCTGGCGCCGCCGCAACCGGGCCGGGAGGGCGGCGTGCTCGATCTCGGCGGGCGGTTCGGGCTGCATCCGGCGATGGGCGGGCTGCATGGCCTCTACCGCGCCAACCAGGCGCTGGTGGTGCATGCGGTCGCCGGACCCTACCGCTCGCGCAGCCATTTCGACGCGCAGGACATGCTGGAGAGCGGCGCTGCGGAACGCCTTTCCTCCGGCTGGCTGAACCGGGCGCTGAACGGGCTGCCGGGCGCGGCGCGCGGCCAGGCGGGGCTGGCGGTGGGCCTCGACGTGCCGCTGCTGATGAAGGGGCCGGCGACGGTGCGCAACTACGCGCCCGCCGGCCCGTCCACGGTCAACGACGACCTCATGGCCCGCATCGAGGGGCTGCTCGCGCGCGACCCGGCCTTCGGCCCGGCGGTGCAGCGTGGCCAGGCGGAGCGGCGCTTCACCGCCGTCGCGTTGGGGGGCGAGGGGCCGGAGAGCATGGGCGGGCGG
>JAIEOP010000447.1 GCA_019750465.1 Acetobacteraceae bacterium
CCGCCGGCGGCCAGCAGCAGCGCCAGCGCCGCGGCGGCGGCGTGCCCGGGACGCCGCCGGATCACGCCCGGGCGCCCAGCCGCACCGCGTCGTCCCGCCGCTCCGCCATGCGAAGGCTGCGTGGCTTGCCGAGCAGGTCGATCATCGCCGGGAAGGTCACCAGGATGAATATCGGCACCAGCCCGATGCCGCCCACCACCACCAGCGCCAGCGGCTTCTGCACGTCGGCGCCGATGCCGGAAGCGAGCGCCATCGGCAGCAGCCCGAAGAAGCTGGCGAAGCAGGTCATGAACACCGGCCGCAGCCGGTCCTGCCCGGCCTGGTCCAGCGCCTCCCGCCATGGCATCCCCTCGAGCCGCAGGTGGTTGAAGTGCGACAGCAGGATGATCCCCTCCATCACCGTGATGCCGAACAGCGCCAGGAAGCCGATGGCGGCGGGCACGCTGAAGTTCAGCCCCGCCAGCCACAGCGCGACCACGCCGCCGGTGATCGACAGCGGCACGATGCCGAAGACCAGCAAGGTCTCGCGCAGCGAGTTGAACTGCACGTAGAGCAGCACGAGGATCAGCGCGAGCGCCGCCGGCACCACCACCATCAGGCGCTTCAGCGCCTCCTGCAGGTTGCGGAACTCGCCCACCCAGTCGAGCCGGTAGCCGGGCGGCAGCTCGACGGTCTGCTCCACCAGATCCTGCGCCTCGGCCACCGTGCTGGCGGGATCGCGGCCGCGCACCGAGAAGCGGATCGGCACGTAGCGCTGGCCATCCTCGCGGTAGATGTAGCTCACGCCGGAGACGAGGCGGATCTCGGCGACATCGCCGAGCGTCGCGCCGCGGCCGCCGCCGACCGGGATGCGCCCGATCGCCTCCAGGTTGTCGCGGTACTGCTCATCGAGGCGGACGACGATCGGGAAGTTGCGGTCGCCGCCCGGCTCGTAGAGCCGCCCGGCCTCGCGCCCGCCGATCGCCGCCTGCACCACCTGGTTGATGTCGTCCACCGAGAGGCCGAAGCGCGCCGCCCGCGCCCGATCGATGCGGATGGAGACGGTGGGCTGGCCGAGCGAGCGGAACACGGCCAGGTCCGCCACCCCCGGCACACCGGCCAGGACCCGGCGGATCTCCTCCGCCTTGCGCACCAGGATGTCGAGCTCGGGGCCGAACACCTTGATCGCGTTGGCGCCCTTCACGCCGGAGGCGGCTTCCTGGACGTTGTCGCTGATCGCCTGGGCGTAGCTGAAATCGATGCCGACGAACTCGCGCGAGAGCCGGGCCTGCATGGCGTGCACCAGCCCGTCGCGGTTGCGCGCGGTGGTCCACTGCTCCGGCGGGCGGAGGGGGAGGAAGAATTCGGCGTTGAAGAAGCCGGCGCTGTCGGTGCCGTCATCCGGCCGGCCCTGCTGCGAGGTGGCGGTGATGACCTCGGGGAATTCCAGCAGCACGCCGCGGATGCGGTTCACCGTGGCGTTGCCCTCCTCCAGGCTGATGGTGCCCGGCATGGTGGCGCGCACCCAGAGGTTGCCCTCCTCGAGCGTCGGCAGGAATTCGGCACCAAGGTTCGAGAGCAGCAGCACCGCCGCGGCAAACAGCAGCCCGGCAAGGCCGATGCAGAGCGTGCGCGCCCGCATTGCCAGGCCGTAGAGGCGACGGTGCGACCAGCGCAGCACGCGCACCACCAGCGTATCGTGCTCGCGGCTGTTCTCGCTCAGCAGCGCGGCGGCGAGCGCGGGGGTGACGGTGAAGGTCGCCAGCAGCGCGCCGATGATGGCGTAGGCGTAGGTCTTCGACATCGGGCCGAAGATCCGCCCCTCGATGCCGCCCAGGGTGAACAGCGGGATGAAGGCGGCAATGATGATCAGCGCCGAGAAGAAGATCGCCTTGTCCACCTCTCCGGCCGCGCGCAGGATAGTGAGCGAGATGCCCGAAAGCTCGCGCGACTGGATCGGCGCAGCGATGCGGTGGCCGCCGTGCGAGCGGGCGAGGCCAAGGTGGCGGTAGATGTTCTCCACCATGATCACCGTGGCATCCACCAGCAGCCCGAAATCGAGCGCGCCGAGGGAGAGCAGGTTGGCGCTCTCGCCGCGCGTCAGCATCAGCAGGATGGCGAAGAGGAAGGCGAAGGGCACGGTCGCCGCCACCACCAGCGCGCCTCGGAAGTCGCCGAGGAAGAGGTACTGCACCAGCAGGATCAGCAGCACGCCCTCGACGATGTTGTGGGTCACCGTGCGGGTGGTGATCTTGACCAGGTCTTCGCGATCGTAGAGCGGCACGATCCTCACGCCCGGCGGCAGCACGCCGCCGGCGTTGATGCGCGCGACCTCGGCCTGCACGCCGCGGATGGTGGGCAGGGTCTGCTCGCCGCGGCGCATCAGCACGGTGGCCAGCACCACGTCGCTGTCGCCCTCGTGCCCGGCGATGCCGAGGCGCGGCATGTGCCCGACCTCCACCGTGGCGATGTCGGAGAGCAGCACCGGCACGCCGGCCTCGGCCGCGACAACGATGGCGTTCAGGTCGTCCAGGCCGCGCACCAGGCCGATGCCCTGCACCACCGCGGCCTGTGGCCCGACGCGGATGATGCCGGCGCCGACGGTGGCGTTGCCGGCGCGCACCGCGGCGATCACCCCCGGCAGGGTCAGCCCGTGGGCTGCCATGCGCCGCAGGTCCACGACGATGTTGTAGCTCTTCGTATGGCCGCCGAAGGAAGTCACGTCGATCACGCCGGGCACCCGCTTGAAGCGGCGGTCCAGGATCCACTCCTGCACCGTCTTGAGGTCGGCGAGCGAGAAGCCCGGCGGCCCGACCAGGCGGTAGCGCATGATCTCGCCGATCGGCGACAGCGGCGAGATCGCCGGCTCCACGCCCTCCGGCAGGCCCTGCAGCTGGCCGAGCCGGTTCAGCACCTGCTGCAGCGCCTGGTCGTAGGTGTAGTTGAAGTTGAACTGCACCCGCACGTCCGACAGCCCGAACAGCGATGTCGAGCGCACCGAGGTGAGGTTCGGCAGCCCGGCCATCGCCACCTCGATGGGGATCGAGACGTAGCGCTCGATCTCCTCGGCGCTCTGGCCGGGGTTCTGGGTGATGATCACCACCTGCGGCGGGACCGGGTCCGGATAGGCCTCGATGTTCAGCCTGGTGAAGCCCACCAGGCCGATGATGATGAAGGTGAAGAACAGCAGGATCACCAGCGGGCGCCGCTGGAGCGAGAAGGCGACGATCTGGCGCATGTCAGTCTTTCAGCGCGGTGCGGTGCGTGCCGTGCGGTGCGGGACGCAGGTCAGTCCATCCGCGCGGCACGGTCGATGAAGAGCGCGCCGCCCGTGACGATCCGCTCGCCGTCGTTCAGCCCTTCCGTCACCTCCAGCATGGCGCCGTCGCGGATGCCGGGGCGGATGCGGCGCAGGATGAAGCGGTGGCCATCCAGCGCGACCCAGACGCTGGCCTCCGGGCCGCGGTAGATCACCGCACTGACCGGCACCGCCACCGCCTGGTGATCGTCGCCGAGGGCGATGCGGAAGGTGGCGAACATCTCGGGCTTCAGCAGCCGCTCCGGGTCCTCGACCTCGGCCCGCACCGTCAGCCGCCGGGTGATCGGATCGAGTCCTGCGCCGACGGTGGTGATCCGGGCCGGGAAGGTGCGGCCGGGCAGCGCGCCGACCGTGACCTCCACCGGCAGGCCGTTGCGCACCAGCGGCGCGTCCATCTCGCGCACCGCGGCGACCAGCCAGACGGTGGAGAGGTCGGCGATGGTGAAGACCGGATCGCCGCTGCCGGCGGACAGCCATTGGCCGGGTCCGACCCGGCGCTGCGTCACGGTGCCGCTGATCGGGGCGGTGACCGGCACGATGGCATCGACCCGCCGGGTCTGCTCGATGCGCTGGACCTGCTCGGGCGAGCGGCCGAGCACGCGCAGCTTGTCACGGGCGGCGGCGCGGGTGGCCTCGGCGGTGCGCAGATCCTCGGCGGCGGTGGCAGCGGCGGCGCGGGCCTGCTCGACATCGCGCTGCGCGGCGGCGCGGGCGCTGAACAGGCTGGCCTGCCGCGCTTCCTCGCGCCGCGCCTGCTCCAGGGTGGTCGTCGCCTTCTGCACGGCATCGCCGGCGGCGAGCAGGTCGGAGGCGGCGGCGGCGAGGTCGGTGGTCTCGATCTCGAACAGCGTCTCGCCGGCCTGCACCCCCTCGCCCAGACGGGCGATGACCTTCACCACCCGCCCGTTGTAGGGAGAGAAGACCGGCGTCGCGCGATCCTCGTTCACGGCGATGCGGCCCTCGGCGATGCGCTCCGCGCGGAATCGGCGAGCGCCGACGGCCTCGATGCGGAGCGCCCGCATCTCGGAGTCGGAGAGACGGAACTCGCCCTGCGAGAGCGGCTCGTCGGCGCCCGCGGCGGGCTGCGGGCGGTCCGCCGGCGCCTCGCCGAGGAACTGATCCCGGAAGGCCACCGCCGCGGCCAGGACCAGCGCGGCGCCGCCGAGGCCGCCCCAGAGAAGGCGCCGACGGCGGCGCCCCGTGGGCGGTGCCTCCGCGGTGCCGGGCGGCGGCGGTACGGCGCGCTCCATCGGCGCGGCGTCCATCCGGACAGCGTCCACCGGAGTGGCGGGCCCCAACGCGACGGCATGGCTCCCGGCCCGTGCCGCCGGGCTGGTCCGGGCAGCAAGCACGGGCGTTGCGCCACCGTCCGGTGCCGGACGGATTTGGTTCATGAAGGGTCGACCAGGGTCAAGCGAGGCCTCCACGGTCGCTGCAGCCTGACGGCGACCACGCGCACCCGACGGACTTCCGCCCTGGTGGCACGCACCATACGCGCGCCATGCTTACCCCAGCCTAGGCGAAACCTAAATCCGGAGAAAGCTTGAACTGCGCAAATCGTCTCGCATGATGCGATGCAGGTCGGTATTCGCGTAGTCCCGGACGCCGAGCGCCACCATTCCGCCCAGCGCCGTCAGCGCGCCGGGGACCCGGCGCGCGACCTTTGCCATCCCTGCCAGCACTCCGCGCGGCCCGGTCAGGCGATGGCCAGCTCGATCAGGAAGGGTCCGGGCCGGGCGAAGGACTGCGCCATCAGGTCGGCGCAGCGGTCGAGCGTCTCGGCCCGCGCCGCCTCCACCCCCAGGCTGTTCGCCAACCCCACCCAGCCGATGTCCGGGTTGCCGAGGTCCAGCATGTCCATCGCGGTCCGCCCCGGATTGGCGCCGACGTTGCGGTATTCGCCGATCAGGATCTGGTACTTGCGGTTGGACAGCAGCACCGTGGTCACCGGCAGCCGCTCCCGCGCCTGGGTCCAGAGCGCCTGCGGCGTGTACATCGCGGAGCCGTCGGCCTGCAGCGCGATCACCCGCCGGCCGCCGCCGGCGCCGACCGCCGCGCCGGTCGCCACCGGCGGGCCGTAGCCGATGGCGCCGCCGCAATTCTGCAGCCAGTCGTGCGGCGGCGCCGCATGGGTATGGGGGAAGAAGCCGCGGCCATAGGTGACCGCCTCGTCCACCACCACGCTGCCCTCCGGCATCAGCGCGGCGACGGTCTGCGCCAGGCCCTCGGGGGAGAGCGCGCCCCGCGCAATCTCGGGGCGGGGGCCGGGATCGGGCATGGCCACGCTGGCAGGGGCGCCGATCGCGTCGGCCAGCGCGCGCAGGGCGGATTCGGCGTCCTGCTCGTTGCGGGTCAGCACGTGGATCTCGGCGCCGGGCGGATAGAGCCGGCTCGGCTTGCCGGGGTAGCCGAAGAAGCCGATCGGGTCGCGGGCGTTCACCAGCACCAGGTGCTCCACCCATCCCAGCGCCTCGGTCGCCTGCTCCACCACATAGGGCACCCGCTCCAGCGGCAGCCGGCCCTGGCCGCGCGCGATGCGGCCGTTCGAGCCCTCGCACATCACCTTTGCGCCGGTATGGGCCAGGATGCGCTGCACCTGGCGCTGCGCCCCCTCCCGCAGCGCAATGCCGCCGAGCAGCAGCAGCACGCCGCCGCGCCGCTCCCGCAGCACGCGCGCGACCCCGTCCACCGCATGCGGGTCGGCCTGCGGGGTGGCCGGCACCGGCAGCGGCGCCGCCACCGTGCCGCCCTCGTTCCAGGAGGAGTCGGAGGGCAGGATCAGCGTGGCGACCTGGCCGGGCGAGGTCTTCGCCGCCTGGATGGCCGCGGCGGCATCCGCCCCGACATCCTCGCTGCGCGTCGAGGTCCGCACGAAGGCCGAGGCGCCGCGCGCCCAGCCCTCGGTATCGGCGGTCAGCGGGGCGTCGAAGGGCCGGTGATAGACCGCCTGGTCGCCGACGATGTTGACGATGCCGGAGCGCGCCCGGCGGGCATCGTGCAGGCCGGCGAGCCCGTTCGCCAGCCCCGGCCCGCAATGCAGCAGGGTGCAGGCCGGGCGGTCGGCCATGCGCCAGTAGCCATCCGCCGCGCCGGTGACGATGTTCTCCTGCAGGCCGAGGATGCAGCGCATGCCCGGGATGCGGTCGAGCGCCGCGACGAAATGCATCTCGCTGGTGCCCGGGTTGGTGAAGCAGACATCGACGCCGCCCCCCAGCAGGGTGTGGACCAGGCTCTCGGCTCCATTCACGGCGCGACTCTCCCTCTCGGCGCTGCATCGCCGCGCCGCGGTCCCGGGCCGCGCGCCGCCGGCGGGCGTCGCGCGGGGCAGCGGC
>JAIEOP010000260.1 GCA_019750465.1 Acetobacteraceae bacterium
GGCGCCGCCGCTGACGGCGCCGCGCCCCGGCGAGGTCTACGCCTCGCCGCCGCCCACCGCGGCGCAGCGCGACCAGGCGGCGATCGTCGCCGCCTGCCGCCAGCAGGCCGAGCGCACCATCCTGGAACGCGACCGCGGCCAGATCCTGCGGGAGGAGGAGCAGGCCGCACGGGTCGGCGCCTCCACCAGCCTCGCCGACAGCCGCTTCACCTCGGACCGGCTTGGCCGCCTCTTCGCCCGCGACCGCCTGGTCGAGGATTGCGTGGACGCCAACCGCCCCCTGCCGCCGCGGCGCTAGGCGGGCCGGGACAGGACAGGTCCCGGCGCCCGCTGCATGGCCTTCCCGCTGTTCTCCCGCTCCGGCGCGCTCGGCCGGGCGCTGTCGCACCGCGACGCGCGGCTGTTCTTCCTCGCCTCCGTGGTGTCCTGGACCGGCCTCTGGGTGCACCGCATCGCGGTGACCTGGCTGGCCTGGGAGATGACGCGCAGCGCCTTCTGGGTCGGCATGGTTGCCTTCTGCGACCTCGCCCCCGCGGTGGTGTTCAGCCCGATCGCCGGCGCCGTCGCCGACCGCATGGACCGGGTGCGGCTGACGATGATCGCGCAGACCGCGATCGCGCTGCAGGCCGTGGCGATCGGGCTGCTGATCGCCACCGGCGACCTGACCATCGGCGCCCTGCTGCTGCTGGAGGTGGTGAGCGGCGTCGCCTCCTCCTTCGCGCAGCCGGCGCGGCAGAGCCTGCTGCCGGGGCTGCTGCCGCGCGCCGACCTGCCGGCGGGGGTGGCGTGCAACTCGCTCTGCTTCAACGTCGCACGCTTCGTCGGGCCGGCGCTGGCGGGGCCGATCATCGCGTTCTGGGGCGTGGTGCCGGCGATCATGCTGAACGCGCTCGCCTACCTGTTCGCCACCGCCACCATGCCGCTGCTGCGGCCTGCCCAGGCCGAGCGGCGCGGCCATGCGCCGGGCAACAGCGTCTGGACGGAGGTGGCGGACGGGTTCCGCTATGCGGGGCGGCATCCCGGGATCGGGCCGATCCTGGTCTTCGCCGCCACCGCCTCCGTGCTGATGCGCGGCATCCCGGAAATCCTGCCGCCCTTCGTCGAGCGGCTGTTCGGCCAGGGCGCGCAGGGCCTGGCAATGCTGACGGCGGCCTTCGGCATCGGCGCGCTGATCTCCGGCCTCTGGGTGGCGGGGCGGGGGCGGCTGGCCGGGGCGACGCGGCTCGGGGTGTGGGCGGTGGCGGCGCAGGCGGTCTTCACCATCGGCTTCATCGCCACGCCCTCCTTCCCGGTGGCGGTGCTGTGCGGCGCGCTGATGGGCGCCGCCGGGTCGGTGCACGGCATCAACGTGCAGACCCTGGTGCAGAGCGCGTCCGATCCCGCCATGCGCGGGCGCGTGCTGAGCCTCTGGGGCATGATCACCCGTGCCTGTCCGGCACTGGGCGCGCTGGTGCTCGGCGCGGCGGGCGAGGTCTTCGGGCTGCGCTGGCCGGTGCTGGCGGCGATGCTGCTGGCGCTGCTCGTCTTCGCCTGGGGCCTCACGCGGCTGCCGCGCATGGCCGCGGTGCTGGAGGTGGCGCAGCCGGGGCCGAAGCCGGCGCGCTGACCACGCACGCGCGGTTTTCAATTCCATCGCGCAGCGGAATCCCATAGATGCGTCCGGTCTCCGCAGGAGGGGGATGCGATGGCCGGCATCATGCGACGGGCAAGACAGGAGAGGACCGGCGCGCTGTTGCGCGGCGGCGATCCGCCGCGCACCGCGCTGTCCGCCCGCCACGCTGCCGGCCTGGAAGCGCAAGCCGGCGAAGCCATCCCCGGCCTCCGCCGGGGATGCGGGGCACGTCGGTCCAGGCGCATGGCGCGCTGATCGCCGCCTGACCGGAGGCCGCCCCGCGCGCTGCCCCGGTGCTCCCGCAGGCAACCCGGCCTCCACGCCGCACTGGCGCGCGTTGTGTCGCCCGCCGTCCCACCAGGCGGCCCCACCACGCAACCGTCCCGCCACCAGGAGAGGCGCCATGCGCCGCGAAGACCCGTCCGAAGCCCGTTCCCGTGCCCTGTGCCTTGCCGCCGGGCAGGACCCCGATGCGCGCATCGACAACCCCGCCAGGCCCGGCAAGACCATGCCGGCCTGGACGGCGTTCCGCGACGCCGCGCGCGCCGCCTGGACGGCCGAGCGCCAGGCCCAGGCGGTGGCCGGGCTCGGCGAGCAGCAGCCGGCGGCCTACCGCGACAGCCCGCTGGCGGTCTTCGGCACGCACGAGGACGCCACCGTGACGCAGATGCGCAACTGCATGGCCGTGGGCAACGCCGTCGCCCGCGTGCTCTGCGCCGACGGCCATCTCGGCTATGCGCAGCCCGTCGGCGGCGTGATCGCCTATGAGCGGCAGGTCAGCATCTCCGGCGTCGGCTTCGACATCGGCTGCGGCAACCTCGCCGCGCGGCTCGACACGCGCCTGGCCGAGATCGCCGGGCGCGTGCCCGAGATCCTCGGCGACGTACGGCGCGCCATCTCCTTCGGCATCGGCCGCGCCAATGCCGAGCGGGTGGAGCACGCACTGTTCGACGACGCGGAGGCCTGGGCAGCGGCCGACATGGAGCACTACCGCCAGAAGGCGATGGCGCAGCTCGGCACGGTCGGCTCCGGCAACCACTACGTGGACCTGCTGAAGGACGAGGCGGGCTTCGTCTGGATCGGCGTGCATTTCGGCTCGCGCGGGCTGGGTCATGCCAGCGCCACGCGCTACCTGAAGGCCGCCGGCGGCCGGGACGGCATGCACGTGCCGCCCACCCTTGTCGCGGAGGAGGGCGAGCTCGGCCACCGCTACATCGCGGCGATGGAGCTGGCGGGCCGGTATGCCCATGCCGGGCGCGAATGGGTGGTGGAGCGCGTGCGCCGCATCATCGGCGGCGCAGTGCAGGACAGCGTGCACAACCACCACAACTACGCCTGGCGGGAGACGCATGGGGGGCGCGACCTCTGGGTGGTGCGCAAGGGCGCGACGCCGGCCTTCCCGGGCCAGCGCGGCTTCGTCGGCGGCTCCATGGGCGATGACGCGGTGATCCTGGAAGGCGTGGAGAGCGCGGAGTCCGCCCGCGCGCTGTACTCCACCGTGCACGGGGCCGGCCGCGTCGTCGGCCGCAGGGAGGCGCACCGCCGCTTCACCCGCGCGCAGATGGAGGACTGGCTGCGCGGCCGCGACGTGCTGCTCTCGGGCGGCGACATCGACGAGAGCCCGATGGCCTATCGCCGCCTGCCGGAGGTGCTGGCGAGCCACGCCGGCACGGTGCGCGTCCTGCACCGGCTGCGGCCCTTCGCGGCGGCCATGGCCGGCGCCGGCGAGTTCGATCCCTTCAAGGACTGACCCGCCGCCGACTCCCCGGCTACCGCATGCCGCCGAAGCGCTGCATGGCGCGGAAGGCGCGGCGGCCGGCCGCCTCGCCCGGGGCGGCAGCGACCGCGGCGCCGATGCCACCGCCGCCCGGCAGATCCTGCGCGAAGGGCCAGAAGGTCTGCAGCAGGTTCACCGCCGGCCAGGGCACGTCGCCCAGCAGCGTGTCGCCCCGTATCGAGACCTCCGGCAGCGCGGCGACCAGGCCCGGCTCCGCATCCGCGATCGCCTCCGCGACGGCGCGCGCCACGTAGCGATAGCCCATCGTCGTCGGGTGGAAATTGTCGAGGCTGCAGATGCCGCCGCGCAGCCGGCGCCGGCCGGTCAGCGCGCCGCGGTCGCCGAGGCAGCGGTTGTCGTAGCCGACTCCGGTGGCGGGGTCGGGCACGAAGGCGTCGCCCATGGAATTCTTCACGTCATGCGCACCGATCAGCGCCGCGCAATCGACGAAGGCCACGCGCCGGCCCGCCGCGTCGAAGGCCGCCTGGGTGGCCTGGCGCAGCGCCGCCCGTGCCTCCTCCGCCGCCGCATCGAACCCGCGCACCTCGTCCCGCGTGTAGAAGGCCGCGCCGCCCGGCGTGAGCGACATCGCCGAGACGTATTCCGCGTGGTAGCGCCTGCCATCCGGTCCCGCCGGCGGCACCGGCGGATCGACGTCGCCGGTCAGGCGCGATGGCATCAGCGCCGGCACCTGGCTCGGCAGCGGCGGCAGCAGCACCACGCAGAGGCCGAGATCGGGCGTCGCCGCCAGCTCCTCGGCGCAGCGCGGCCAGAGCCGGGCAAAGCGCCGCAGTCGCGCCGCGCCCCGCGCGCCCCGCCCGCCGGAGCAGATATCAGCCAGCCCATGGTTCGGGCCGAGATCGACCAGCAGCACATGCGGCCGCCGCGCATGCACGATGTCGATCACGCGGAAATCCTCGAGCCCCGGCGCGCCGTCCGGGTTCATCAGGTGCAGCGCGTTCAGGGTGATGTGGCAGTCCGCGACGCCCCAGCCGCGCCCGATCGCCAGCAGCGGATCGGCCGGGAAGGGCCCGGGCTGGTCGGCATAGGCGCGGTCGTCGGCATAGGGGTCGTCGGCCGCCAGCAGCCCCTCCCAGTCGAAGGGATCCGCCTCGGCCGTGATCGCGCCGGCCATCACCGCCCAGCGGTCGGCGACGATGCGGTAGTCCGCGCCGAAGACATCCGGCAACCGCGCGCCGGCGATGGCGAGGTTATCGAAGCGCCGCGGCCGGGCCGGCATCGGCGCGCTCGCCCGGCCATGGATCCAGGCGAGCGCGTTGGCGCGGACAGCCCGCTTGATCTCGCCGAGCGCCGCGCCGAGCTGCACCAGCCCGATCAGCCCGGCGATGCTGCGGACGTGCCGGCGCAGCAGCGCCTCGCCATCGATCAGCACGGGCCGTGGGTAGGCGGCGGGCGCGAAGGGCGCAAAGCCTGCCGGCGGGCGCAGCGCCGCGCCGACAAGAGCGGGGATCGAGAGCCGCGCCAGCGCATCGTCGATGGTCAGCGAGCGCATGCCGTTCAGGAAGCTGTCGCCGATGGCCATCATCACGGGGCGGTCGCCGGCGACCAGCCAGGGGGGCGGGACGGGAGCCATGGGTCACCTCCGGGCATGCGGGACGACCGATGCTATCGCCGAACCGGGTGCCGGGGATCGCCCGTCTGCGGTAGGCCCCCGGGATTGGCGTCGGGGCGGGTTCCCTCGCATGGCGATGACGGGCTAGATGCGGCGGCCAACCACACCGAGGAGAGGGCCCCGCCAATGTCCAAGATCACCCGCCAGGGCAGCAACCAGATCCTGTCCAGCGCCGTCGAATACCACAATTTCGTCTTCCTCGCCGGCATGACCGCCGACGACCTGAGCCAGGACATCACCGGCCAGACCCGGCAGGTGCTGGCGAAGATCACCGCCGCCCTGGAGGCCAACGGCACCGACAACACCCGGCTGCTGAACGCGCAGATCTGGCTGAAGGACATCCGCGACCGCGACGCCATGAACAAGGTGTGGATCGAGTGGCTCGGCGATGCCGGCCGGCCGGCCCGCGCCTGCGTGCAGGCCAATATGGCCGATCCGCGCCACCTGGTGGAGATCATGGTCAACGCCTGCCGCTGATCCGGCGCGACCCGGCCGGCGCCCGCCGTGAGGGCGGGTTCCGGCCCCAGCCCGGGTGCCGGGCCTCCCCTCCAGGAGCCCATCGAGTCCCCGCCGATGCCACACCCGGCACAAACAGCCCTCGAACCCGTCGCCCAGAATCGTGGCATCCGCGCAGCCACACTGTGGCGAAAGGCAGCCGGCTCCAGGGGTCCTAGGATCATCCTCCGCAAGCGTGGCGTGCATCCCCCGTCCGGATGACAAATCACACTACGTTTCGCGCTGTTGCGCCGCAGCCGGTTGTCGTCCCCCGTTGCCGCTTGTTACCCGTGTTTCGGATGTTTCAATCACGCTTTCGTGAATGAAACATTCGCGGCGGAGCCAAAACGGGGGGCTGCATGAAGGTCAAGGGGACGGCAGGGCTTGCCCTGTGCGCGATGTTCGGCGTGGTGCTGGCCTGGCCTGCGCAGGCGGCTTCGACACAGCAACGCAGTTCCTCGGCCGGCAGACCCGCGGCCGCCACACCGCCGACCACCGCCGCGCGCCACGGCGAGGCCGTCAACCGCCCTGTGACCGCGGCGCGGGGCAACCGCGGCCGCGGACATGGCTCCCCGGTGTCCCATGGCGGCATCTCCTGCGTGCCCTATGCGCGCACAGTCACCGGCATGCAGATCAGCGGCAATGGCGGGCACTGGTGGCACAACGCCGCCGGCACCTACGATCGCGGCGAGCGGCCGGAGCCGGGTTCGGTCCTCGCCTTCGCCTCCTCGGGCGGCATGCGCAGCGGCCATGTGGCCGTGGTCAGCCGGGTGCACGGCCCGCGCCACATCGAGATCGACCATGCCAACTGGGGCGGCCCCGGCATCCGCCGCGGCACGGTCATGCGCAACGTGGACGTGATCGACGTGTCCGACCGCAACGACTGGACGGCGGTGCGCGTGCAGGTCGGCTGGGAGCAGGGCGCCTTCGGCCGCACCTACCCGACCTACGGCTTCATCCACAACCGCCCGGCCCGCGGCATGATGACCGCCTTCACCGGCAGCGCCGTGGGCACCGCGAACGCCCAGCCCATGGCGACGCGGCTCGAGGAGGTCGCCGAGCTGCCGCGCACCGCGCCGACCCGGCGCAGCGCCAGCCGCACGCGCTGAGGCAGCCCCGGAGGCGATACGCCCCGGCCGCC
>JAIEOP010000288.1 GCA_019750465.1 Acetobacteraceae bacterium
GGCGCCGGCGCCCATGCGCGTCACCCCCGGCTTCGGCCCCGTCGCGCCCCAAGGCGAGGCCGAGCGCGAGGCGGTGCTGGCGGGTGCCAGCCGGGTGACCGGCGCGGTGGTGCCGCCCGGGCTGGTCGACGGCCATCGCAACCCACAGCCGGAGTACCCCGCCGCCAGCCGGCTGCGCGGCGAGCAGGGCGTGGTCGGCCTGGTGCTGGGCGTCTCCGCGTCGGGCCAGGTGTCCTCGGTGGAGATCGGCCGCAGCTCGGGCTTCCCGGCGCTGGATGAGGCGGCGAAGCGCGCGGCGCAGCGCTGGCGCTTCCGGCCCGCGATGCGCGACGGCACGCCGGTGGACGGCACCATCCGCACGGCGGTGCATTTCCGCCTCGTGCAGTAGGCCGGGCGCGCCCCACATGCGCGGCAAGGGAGTCCCGATCCGATGGTCAAGCTGGATGTCATCACCACGCGCGGCGGCGACGGGGGCGAGACCTCGCTCGGCGACGGCACCCGCGTGCGCAAGGACGCGCTGCGCGTGGAGGCGATGGGCGCGGTGGACGAGACCAATGCCGCGCTTGGCCTGGTGCGGCTGCACACCGCCGGCACGCAGGAGGACGCGATGCTGGCACGCATCCAGTCCGACCTCTTCGATCTCGGCGCCGATCTGTGCGTGCCTGGCGCGGAGAGCGGGGAGATGCGGCTGCGCATGGTCCCGGCGCAGTGCCTGCGGCTGGAGGCGGAGGTGGCGGCGATGAACGCCGACATCCCGCCGCTGCGCAGCTTCGTGCTGCCGGGCGGCACGCCGGGCGCGGCGGCGGCGCATCTCGCGCGCACCCTGGCGCGGCGGGCGGAGCGCACGGCGGTGGCGCTGGCCGCGGCCGAGCCACTGAACCCGGAGGTGGTGCGCTACCTGAACCGGCTCTCCGACCTGCTTTTCGTGCTGGCGCGGCGGCAGAACGGCAATGGCGCGGGGGACGTGCTGTGGGTGCCGGGGGCGACGCGCGGGACATAGCCGGCACCCCCACCCCGGCCCTCCCCCGCATGGCGGGGGAGGGAGGGACCCGCGAAGTGGGAGGGTGGGGGCATCGCCCGCCCACCCGCGAAGTGGGAGGGTGGGGGCATCGCCAGCCCACCCGCGAAGCGGGAGGGTGGGGGGACCGTCCGCCCACCGTTCCCGCCGCTACAGCGCGAAGCGCGTCCCCACCAGCACGCTGCGCCCCGGCACGACGAAGCCGTTGGCCGGCTCGAAGGGCTGGTTGGTCAGGTTGCGCGCTTCGAGGAACAGCGTGATCGGGTCGAAGACCTGCCAGCTGGCGGTCAGGTTGAGCACCGTCCCCGCCTTGTTGGTGCGCTGGTAGGTGTAGGCGACACCGTTGTCGTCGTAGCTGGCGAAGGGCCCTTCCGGGCTGCGGCCGGTGAACAGCAGCGTCGGCGCGATCACCACCCGCGGCAGCGGCACGATGCGGGCCGTGAGGCTGACCACGCTCTCCGGCCGGCGCGGCAGGCGCAGCCCGGTGTCGGCGTTGAAGGCCTCCGTGATCGTCCAGGCCACCGTGCCTTCCAGCCAGGTGGCGGGGCGCAGCGCCAGGATCACTCGGCGCCATGGATGTTGGCGCGGTCGACATTGACCAGGGTGTCGAAGGCAGGCGCGAAGTTGATCAGGTCGCGCACCCGGCTCTGGAAGAAGGTCCAGCCGGCCGTGGCGAAGTTCGCCCGTCCGAAGGCGGCGATGTCGGTCTCCGCCCCGACCTCCCAGGCGAAGCTCCGCTCCGGCTTGAGCGCCGGGTTGCCGATGAAGAAGCCCGGGATCACGCCGAAGCGCTGGAACAGGGAGGGCGCGGCGAAGCCGGTGCCCGCCGCGGCGCGCAGGCGCGAATTGATCTCCGGCAGCGCCAGCACCGCGCCGAGCCGCCAGGTGGTCGCCCCCTCGATGCCCGTCACCGCGTCGTGCCTGAGCCCGGCCGTCAGGTCGAGGCGGTCGAAGGCGCGGGTCTGCACGCTGGCCCAGCCCGCCGTGGTGTGCTGCGAGGCATTCACCGTGGTGCGGAAGAAGGCGCTCCCGGAGGTGCTCTCCGCCTGCTCGCCGATACGGGTGATGCCGAAATTCATCGCCCCCGCGCTGAACGGCCCAAGATCCGGCAACCGCAGCGTATTGCCCCAGTCCAGCACGGCGCGCGTGCCCTTGTAGGTGTCGTTCGTCGCCGCCGTGCTGAGCCAGTCCGGCAGGTTCACGTAGCGCCGGTTGTCCTGCGTCGCCGCCACCCGCAGCCCGGTGGTCCAGAGCCCATCGAGCAGCCGAGTCTCGCCGCGCAGCTGGCCATACCAGCGCTGGTCGCGGCCGGTGTAGTTCGGGTCGTCGCGCGGCACGTTGTCGAGGCCGAAGCTGTTCTGCCGCCAGCGGAACAGCGCCTCCAGCCGGGTGTTCTCCGCCGGCGTCCAGCCGAGCCGCGCCGCCGCGGCACCGCCGCCGAAGCCGTCGCGCTCCGGGATGTTGGCGTTGAAGCGCGGCGCCAGGGCGTTGAAGCCCCGCGTGGTCAGCCCGTTGCCGGAGAGCAGGTAGTCGAAGGCGCCGACCGTGCCCGTGGCGCCGATCCCGCCGCGCGCGGTGGCCGGGGCGCCGGCGGCGAACTCGCCATAGGGGGCGAAGGCGCGGTTCGGATCGGCGCGGCGGGTGACCAGGTTGATCACGCCGCCGATCGCGGCCGATCCGTACAGCGACGAGGCCGGGCCGCGGAACACCTCGATGCGCTCCACGTCGAACAGCAGGTCCTGGCCGAAATTGAAGGCACCGTTCGGCTCGGCCGGGTCGTTGGCCGGCACGCCGTCGATCAGCACGAGCACCGAGCGCGAGGAATTGCCCCGCATGAAGCCGCTGGTCTGCGACCCGGGCCCGCCGGTCGGCACCAGGTTGAAGCCGGGGACGGCGGTCAGCGCCTCCTGCACGGACTGGTAGCCGCGTTCCTCGATGTCGCGGCGGGTGATGATGGTGATGGCGGCGGGCACGCGCCCTTCGGGCGTGGCGATGCGGGTGCCGGTGACGATGGTGTCGGGCAGGGCGGCCGAGGCGTCCTGCGCCCTGGCTTCGAGGGGGTGGATGGTCAGCAGCGCCGCTGTGGCGGCGAGGGGCAGGGCAATGCGCACCGGGGGTCCTCCGCGTGCGGTTGACGACGATGCCCCACCCGGTTGCCCGGGCGGGACGATGGGCGTCGTCCTCGCATGCGGCGCCGCGCAACCCCGGAAGGACACGCGACGATGGCCCGTTGCGCCGGTGCACCCCGCCCGGCACGCGCGAGACGGCTCTGCGCCGGCCGGTCTCCTGGCTCACGGTGGGGATCCGGTCCGGATCCGCGGCCCTGCCCCCTTCTCGCGCCCCGAGCCTGGCGCAATGGCGAATGGCAGGGCCTCACCGCCTACAGTTGCGGGGGCAGCCGCGGCCTGGCGGGGGTCGGCTTCCGGGCCGATTGACGCCCCGCCTGCTTCGCAGGCGCTGCGATCGGACCGTGGGCTACCCCGCGTCGCGCGTTCCCGTTTCAGCCCTTGCGGGCCACCGGCGCATGGCGGGACCGTAGCCCAGGGGCGGCTTGAGCGCGAGCGGCATTGGGAGGTCGATCGGACGCGACGCGGCGCGGGGCAATCAGGGCGCGGCGACCGGCTTGGCCCGCTCGCTCCGGCCTTGACGGCACGGGTGACGGAGGCGGGAGCGCTCCCTCATCCGATCGGGCGATGCGGGGCGGCCCGTGGTCGCGCGAGCATGGGCCGAACTGAGGAGGCGGCCATGGCACTCGGGGACGGCATCCGGCGCAACGTCGCGTCCGTGGATCCCACCGAGCGGGCGATGCTCCGCGACGCTCTCGTCCAGCTGAACCAGCGTTTCTTCCCCGGCAGCCGGACCGACCCGATCCCCGGCGGGGTGAGCTGGTGGTTCAAGCAGGACGAAATCCACCAGGCCACGCACGTCCATCAGGGGCCCGAGTTCCTGCCCTGGCACCGGGAGATCGTGAACCGGCTGGAAGCCATGCTGCGGGTGATCAACCCGCAGCTCTCGCTGCACTACTGGGACTGGACCCAGGACCCGCGGGCCGTCCCGAACGCCAACCTGGGCGGCGGCGCCACGGGTGCGCTGGACCTCTTCACGGCCGACTTCATGGGCGAGAAGAACGGGCTGATCGGCCAGCCCTGGCTGAACGCCGGCTACTACGTGCCCGGCGCGGCGAACTACCGGAGCACCAACCCCTTCGACGCCGTCAACAACAACCCCGCGGACCCGCCGCGGGAGGTGACCCGCATCGTCGGCGGGTTCGGCACGGGTCCGGAATCGGTCAGCAGCGACGACGCAATCGTTGGGCGGTCCGACTACGCCGCCATGCGCAGCGAGGTGGACGGGCTCGAGCGCGCGCACGACCGAGCGCACGGCTATGTCAACATGGGCGGCACGCACACCGCGTTTCGCGATCCCTTCGTCTTCCTGCTGCACGCCAACGTGGACCGGCTGTTCGCCCGCTGGCAGACCAACCCGGCCTTCCCCGAGCGGCTGGACCCCGCCACCGTGTACGGCTCGGAGAGCGCCGCGCCGGCGCTGAACGGCAACATCGAGCCGTGGTCCGGCGGCACCGGCAACCGCCCCTGGGCGCCGCCCGAGAACGAGCAGGTCCCGAAGACCTACAAGCATCCCTCCGTCGTGGCACCGCCCTGCTACGACACCAACTTCAGCGCGGTGCCGATCGTCCAGGTGATGAACGCCGGCGCCCCGCCGGCGATCAACTTCAACGACGTGCCCAGCGGCGAGACGACAATGCGCGCGGCGGTGTTCCGCATCTACGCCTGCGGCCCCGCCACCGTGCGCATCAAGGCCGGCGCTGGCCCCGCCGCGCCGTTCTCGGTGCTGTTCCCGGCCTCCGGCTCGGTCACCGTGGCGCACGGCCCCGCGCCCTACGCGGAGGCGCGCATCTGGATCGCCTTCACCGCCGGTGCCGCCGGTGCGCCTGTGCCGGATGCGTCGGTCACCTTCGAGTGCCCGGAGAACGGCAAGGAGTTCGCCTTCGTGCTGAAGGCCAACGCGGTCGCGCGGCCGACGGTGGCCGTGGTGATGGCGCTCGACCAGTCCTGGAGCATGTCCTTCCCCGCCGGCACCGCGGGCGCGACGCGGCTGCAGGTCCTGCAGGACGCGGCACGGCGGTTCATGGATTTGATACAGGCGGGCAACGGCGTCGGGCTGATCCGCTTCGACCACGACTCCTACGCCGTGAACGACCCGGCCTTCCCGGGCTTCCCGGTGACGCGGATCACGACGGACGCCGATTTCGACGTGGACCGCGTGGCCGCCATCGCCGCGGTGAACGCCCACGCCGCCAACCCGGCGGGCAATACCTCGGTGGGCGACGGGGTGGACCGCGCGCGCCAGGTGCTGAACGCAGTGCCCGCCGGCGACTACCAGCAGAAGGCGATGATCGTCCTCACCGACGGGGTCGAGAACCAGCCGCTGTGGATCGCGGACGTGGTGGGCTCGATCGACAGCCGGACCTTCGCCATCGGCCTCGGCAACGAGCAGCAGGTGAACACCGCGGCGCTGCGGGCGCTGGCCAACGGCACGGGCGGCGCCCTGCTGCTGACCGGCCTGCTGACCCCCGCCACCGACGACTACTTCCGGCTGAGCAAGTACTTCCTGCAGATCCTCGCGGGCGTCACGAACGCCAGCATCATCGTGGACCCGTTCGGCTTCATCGCCCCCGGCACGGTGGTGCGGGTGCCCTTCCGGCTGACCGAGGCCGACATCGACTGCACGGCCCTTGTGATGACGGACGAGAACGTGGTGGACCTGGCCGTCGAGGCGCCGGACGGGACGCTGATCGACCCCGCGATGGCGCCTGGCCTCGGCATGACCTACGGCGTCGGCGCCCAGACCAGGTCCTACCGCTTCACGCTGCCGGTGGCGCTCGGCGCGGGGCAGCGGGCCGGCCTCTGGAACGCGGTCCTGCGGGTTGACCGGGACGACTTCGCAAAGGCCGTGTCCCGCCTGCGCGAGCAGAAGGACCCGCGGCTGCAGACCTTCGCAACGCACGGGGCCCGCTACAGCGTGGTCGCGCAGACCTACTCCAACCTCCGGATGACGACGACGCTGGAGCAGTCCAGCTTCGAGCCGGGCGCGACGCTCGCGCTGCGCGCGACGCTGACCGAGTACGGCCTGCCGGTGGAGCGCCGCGCGCGCGTGGAAGCGGAACTCACCCGTCCCGGCGGCGCAACGCTGATCGTGCCGATGGCGGAGACCGAGCCCGGTACCTTCGAGGCAACGACCCTCGCCGCCTACACGGGCATCTACCGCGCCCGGATCATGGCAAGCGGCGTCACGCTGCGCGGCGCGCCCTTCACGCGGGAAGAGACGCTGACCGCGGCGGTTTGGAAGGGCGGGGACGATCCCTACCGGCCGCCACAGGATGGCGGCGCCGGTGGCGACAAGGGGGAGTTGTGTCGCCTGCTCGACTGCCTACTCGGCGAGAAGGTCCTGTCGCCCGAATGGCAGGACCGGCTGAAGCGCGACGGCATTGACCTACAGGCCCTGCGCTACTGCCTCGACGCCTGGTGCCGAACTGGCCGACGCCTGCCGGGCCCCATGTAGAGCGGGATGCGTTGAGGCAGAATCGCCGCAAACGCTGAATCCCGCGACCCGGCAAAGGCTGGAGCGTGTTGC
>JAIEOP010000102.1 GCA_019750465.1 Acetobacteraceae bacterium
GCCGCCGACCGGGCTCGGCAACCCCGTCACCGCCACGCTGATGACCTGGCGCGCGCTCGACACGCTGCTGGAGGCGGTGGTGGTGCTGCTCGCCGTCATCGGCGTCTGGTCGCTGGCGCCCGACGCGGCCTGGGGCGGCCGGCCAGGGCCGCAGGTGCCGCCGGCCGAGGGGCCGCTGGCGCTGCTCGCGCGGGTGCTGCCGCCGATCGGCCTGGTCATCGGGCTGCACATCGTCTGGGCCGGTGCCGATGGGCCGGGCGGCAAGTTCCAGGGCGGCGCCATCCTGGCGGCGATGTGGGTGCTGGCCTGGATGGCCGGGCTGGTGCGGCCACCGCCCGTGGGCAGCCGCCGGCTGGTGCTGGCGCTGGTCGCCGGCCCGGCCGTCTTCCTGATGGTCGGGCTCGCCGGGCTGGCGCTGGCGGGGAGCTTCCTCGCGCTGCCGGCGGGGTTCTCCAAGCCGGTGATCCTGGCCATCGAGGCGCCGCTGACCCTCTCCATCGCCACCGGCCTGGCGCTGCTGCTGCTTGGCCCGCCGGCGCGGGCGGCGTGATGACCGCGCCCTATGCCCTGCTCGCCGCGGCGCTGGTCGGCCTTGGCCTCCATGGCGTGCTGGCCCATGCGGAGCCGCTTCGGCGCCTGCTCGCCTTCAACCTGCTCGGCAGCGGAGTCTTCCTGGTCTTCGGCGTGGTTGCGCGGCGCGGCGCGGCGGCCGGGCTGGAGGCCGACCCGGTGCCGCAGGCCATCGTCATCACCGGCCTCGTCGTCGCCTTCGCCGCGACCACGCTGGCGGTCGCGCTGCTGCTGCGGCTGCACGGCGGCGACCCGCCGCAGGATTGACCGATGCAGGCGATGCCCGCCGGCTCGCTGGTCGTCCTCGCGGTCATGCTGCCGGTGGCGGCCGCGACCCTGGCGCCGCTGCTCGGCGCGCGCGGGGCGCAGCGCGCGATCGTGCTGGGCCTCCTGCCTGCGAGCCTTGCCGTGGCGGCGGCGATCGCCGCCGCCGTGCTGCGAACGGGGGCGGCGATCCCCGTGCATGTGGGCGGATGGGCGCCGCCGCTCGGCATCGCCTTCGGCGCCGACGGGCTCTCGGCCGCCTTCCTGCTGACCGGCGCCGTGGTGATGGGCGCCACGGCGATCTTTGCCGGCCGCACCGGCCTTGGCGCGGCGGCGGGGACGGGGCGGGCGCCGCTGGCCTTCTGGACGCTGCTGCCGGCGCTCTGGGCCGGGGTGAACCTCGCTTTCGTCGCGAACGACCTGTTCTCCGTCTTCATCGCGCTGGAATTGCTGACCTTCGGGGCGATCCCGCTGGTCTGCCTCGATGGCAGCCGGGAGACGCTGGCGGCGGCGCTGCGCTATCTGATGTTCGCGCTGCTCGGCTCCGTGCTCTGGCTGCTCGGCGTGGCGCTGCTCCATGGCACGTATGGCGTGCTGGACCTGGTGCTGCTGCGCGGGGCGGTGCGGCCGGATGCGGCCACCATCCTCGCCGCGGTGCTGATGACGGTCGGGCTGCTGGCCAAGGCGGCGGTCTTCCCCCTGCATCTCTGGCTGCCGGCGGCGCATGCGGGGGCACCGGCGGCGGTCAGCGCGGTGCTCTCGGCGCTGGTGGTGAAGGCCGCCTTCTTCCTGCTGGTGCGGCTGTGGTTCGGCACGCTGCCGGCGCTGCTGACGCCGGCCCTGGCGGGGCTGCTGGCGGCGCTGGGCGCGGCGGCGATCCTCGTCGGCGGCGTGATGGCGCTGCGCCAGGCGCGGCTGAAGCTGCTGGTCGCCTATTCCACCGTGGCGCAGCTCGGCTACCTGCTGCTGATGTGGCCGCTGGTGCTGGCCACGGGGCCGGAGGGGGCGGGCGCCTGGCTTGGCGGCGTGCTGCAGGCAGTCTCGCATGCGCTGGCCAAGGCGGCGATGTTCCTGGCGGCGGGGCTGATCGCCGCGGCGCTCGGCGATGACCGGGTGGCGGCGCTGGGCCCGGCCGGGCGGGCCGTGCCGCTCAGCGTGCTCGCCTTCGCGCTGGCCGGGCTCTCGCTGATGGGCATCCCGCCGAGCGGCGGCTTCACCGCCAAGTGGCTGCTGCTCGGGGCCGCCATCGAGACCGGGCAATGGTGGTGGGCGCTGGTGGTGGTGGGCGGCGGGCTGCTGACCGGCGGGTATCTCTACCGCGTGCTCTCCTCGGCGATCGGCGGCGAGGGCGAGGCGACCGCCGCCGTGCCGCTGGCGCCGCAGGCGGTGGCGCTCGGGCTGGCGGTGCTCTCGGTCGGGCTCGGGATGCTGCCGCTCTACAGCTTCGGCCTGGTGCAGGTCGGGCGGCCGGGCATGGCGCCATGACCGCCGCGCAGCTCCTGGTGGTGGCGACGCCGCTGGCGCCGTTGCTGCTGCTGGCCGCCGGCCTGCCGCGGGCCACCCGGCGGCACCTGCCGGCGCTGCTCTGGCTCGCGCCGCTGCCGGGGCTGGCGGCCGCGCTGCTTGCCGGCGGGGCGCCGCCGCTGGTGCTTGACCCGGACCGGCTGCGCTTCACCCTGGCCCTGGATGCGCCGGCCGCGCTGCTGCTCGGCGCCTGCGCCCTGCTCTGGAGCGCGGCCGGCATCCATGCGCGTGCCTATCTCGGCACCGGGCCGGGCGCGGTGCGCTTCGCCGCCTGGTGGCTGGTGACCCAGTCCGGCAGCCTCGGCGTCTTCGTCGCCGGCGACCTGATCGGCTTCTATCTCGCCTTCGCGCTGGTGAGCCTGCCCGCCTATGGCCTGATCGTGCATGACGGCACGCCGGCGGCACGGCGCGCGGCGGCGGTGACGCTGCTGCTGGCGGTGCTGGGCGAGGTGGCGCTGCTGCTCGGCTTCGTGCTGCTGGCCGACGCGGTGCCGGGCGGCAGCATCGCCATCGCGGATGCCGTGGCCGCGCTGCGCGGGGGCAAGGCGCCGGACCTGGCGATTGCGCTTCTCATCGCCGGCTTCGGGCTGAAGGCGGGGCTGCTGCCGCTGCATGTCTGGCTGCCGCTGGCGCACCCGGCGGCGCCCATGCCGGCCTCGGCGGTGCTGAGCGGGGCGATCGTGAAGGCGGGGATCATCGGGCTGCTGCGCGTCCTGCCGCTGGATGGCAGCGAAGCCGGCTGGGGCGCGGCGCTGGCGGCGATCGGCTTCGCCACGGCGTTCTGGGGGGTCGGCTGCGGCATCACCCAGCGCAACCCGAAGACGGTGCTGGCCTATTCCACGGTCAGCCAGATGGGCCTGCTCGCGGCGGCGCTGGGGCTCGGCATGGCGGCGGGCGAACCCGGAGCGGCGCTCGCCATCGCCTTCGCCGCGCTGCACCACGTGCTCGCCAAGGGCGCGCTGTTCCTGGCGGTGGGCGTCATCGCCGGGCTGGGCGGCTGGCGGGCGATGCTGCTCGTGCTGCTGCCGGCGCTGGTGCTGGCGCTCGGCTTCGGCGGCGCGCCGCTGACCGGCGGGGCCTTGGCCAAGGCGGCGACCAAGCCGCTGTTCGGCGAGAGCTTGGCCGCCACCCTGGCGGCACTCTCGGCCGCGGGCTCGACGCTGCTGATGCTGCACTTCACGCGGCGCCTGGCGGCGGGGCGCGGGGCCGGCGGGGTCGCGCCGGGGCTGCTGCTGCCCTGGCTGTTGCTTGCCGTGGCGGCGATGGTGCTGCCCTGGGTGCTGTATCCGCGGCTCGGCCTCGGCGATCCGCTGGCGCTGCCGATGCCCGAGGCGCTGTGGCCGGTGCTGCTCGGCGCCGCGCTCTTCGCCGCGCTGCGCCGCTGGGGCGCGCGCCTGCCTGCCGTGCCGGAAGGCGACCTGCTGCACCCGGCCGAGCGCGTGCTGCGCGCGACCGGGGGTTGGGGCGCGGGCATCGCCCGCATCGAGGCGGCGCTGCGCGTCTGGCCCGTGGCCGGGATGGCGCTGCTGCTGCTGCTCCTGGCGGTCGGCGCGACGCTCACGATCGGGGCGCGCTGATGCGCCGTGCCATCACCCTCGGCGCCGTCGCGGTGCATCCCGCACGGCGCCCGCCCCTATCCGGTCCGGCCTCGGCCATGTCCGACAGGCAGGACCGGCGCTGACCGTGGATCAGAACGACCCGAACAGGCTGCCCAGCACGATCACCGCCACCAGCGCGGCGATCGAGCTGACGATCGCCACCATGGCGATGTCGAGGTAGCTTTCCCTGTGCGTGCAGCCGCAGACGGCGAGCAGGGTGATGATCGCGCCGTTGTGCGGCAGGATGTCCAGCGTGCCGGCGCCGATCACCGCGATGCGGTGCAGCAGGCCGGGGTCGATCCCGCGCTCCGCCGCCAGCGCCATGTAGGTCGGGCCCAGCGCATCGAGCGCGATGGTCAGCCCGCCCGAGGCCGAGCCGGTCAGCGCCGCCAGCACGTTGGTGGCGACCGCCAGCGAGACCAGCGGCCCGCCGCCGATGCCGAGCACCCAGTCCCGCACCACCGCGAAGGCCGGCATGGCCGCGACCACCGCGCCGAAGCCCACCAGGCTGCCGACCGAGAGCACCGGCAGCACCGCGGCATTGGCGCCGGCATCCATGGTGGCGCGCAGCACCGGGACGCGCCGCCCGTTCAGCGCGAGATGCACGAGGATGGCGGCCAGCAGCGCCGTCGCCACGGACCAGACGCCGGCGACGGAGGCGAGGGTGATGCCGCCGAAGCGCGGTTCCGCCAGGAAGCCGGTGTCGATCCGCGGCAGGATCACCAGCGACATCAGCAGGTTCACCACCACCACGACGATCAGCGGCAGGGCGGCGAACAGGATCGGCGGGCCGGCGGCGGCGGCCGGGCTGCGATGGATCTCGGCGGGGTCGAAGTCGCGCGAGGCGACGGCGCGTTCGCGCACGATGGGATCGTCGGCGGCGGCCTCGGCGGCGCCGGGGCGGTCGTCGCCGAAGCCCTCGCCGCGCGCCCGCGCCGCGGCCTCGGCCCGGTTCAGCCACCACATGCCGATCGCCGCCATGACGGCGGCGGCAACGATGCCGAGGCCGGGCGCGGCGAAGGGCGTGGTGCCGAAGAACGCCGTCGGGATGGCGTTCGGGATGGCCGGCGAGCCCGGCAGCGCCGACATGGTGAAGGTCGAGCTGCCGAGGCAGATCGCGGCGGGCATCAGGCGGCGCGGGATGTCGGCGGCGCGGAACAGCGCGACGGCCATCGGCGCCAGCACGAAGTAGGCGACGAACAGGCTGACGCCGCCATAGGTGACGGCGGCGCCGGCGATCACCACGGCGAGCATGGCGCGCCCGGCGCCGAGCTTCGCGGTCAGCCAGTCGGCGATGGCGGCCACCGCGCCGCTGTCCTCCATCAGCTTCGCGAACACGGCGCCGAGCAGGAAGATCGGGAAGAATTGCGCGACGAAGCGGCCGGCGCTGCCCATGAAGGTCTCCGTCCAGTGCGCCAGCAGCGGCTCCCCGGCGAAGAGGGCGGCCACCAGCGCCGCGCCGGGCGCCAGCAGCAGCACCGACCAGCCCCGGTAGGCGAGGAGGACCAGCAGCCCGAGGCCGACCAGGATGCCGAGCAGCCCCATCCGGTCACACCCCGTCCAGCAGCGCGTCGAAGTCCAGCGTGGAGCGATGGCCGATCGCCGCGCCGTGCTCCGCCAGGAAGCGGTCCGCCGCCCCCCGCCCCTCGTCGCGCAGCATGGTGAGGAACGGCCATTCGGCGTTCAGCTTGGAGGAGGCGCCGAGCCCGACCACGACGCCGTTCTGCACGACGTGCATGCGCATGCGCGCCCAGTTGGCGCCCTCGCCGCCGCCCGGATCGGCGGCGCGGCGCAGCAGCGCCAGCATCTTCAGCTCCTTCAGCGCGACCGCGTTGAACGAGATCTCGTTCACCCGGTCGAGGATGTCGCGCGCGCTGCGTGGCGTGCCGGGGCGCTCGATGGGGTTGATGGGAACCAGGATGGTGTCGTCCGATTGCAGTTCGGAGACCAGCGGGAACAGCGTCGGGTTGCCGGCGAAGCCGCCGTCCCAGTAGGGCTCGCCGTCGATTTCCACGGCCTGGAACATCTGCGGCAGGCAGGCCGAGGCGAGCAGCGCCTCCGCCGTGATGTCGCGGTTGCGGAAGATGCGGCCGCGCCCGGTGCGCACGCTGGTCGCGGTGACGAAGACCTTCATCGGGCCGGCTGCCAGTGCCGCGAAGTCCACGCTCTCGCGCAGGATCGCCTCCAGCGGGTTCGGCCCCATGCTCGGCAGGTCGTAGGGCGAGATCATGCGCGAGATCAGGTCCATGGCCAGGTAGCCGGGCGAGTTTTCCAGCGTCCAGCGGCCGAGCAGCTTGTCCACGGGCCCGCGCTGGAACGGGCTGAACACCGCGGCGACGGAGACGCGCTTCCAGAACGCCGCCAGCGCCGCGCGCGCCCCGTCTCGCCCGCCGAGGGCGAAGCCGCTGGCCATCACGGCGGCGTTCATCGCGCCGGCGGAGGTGCCGGAGATGCCCTCGATGTCGAGCCGGTCCTCCTCCAGCAGCCGGTCCACGACGCCCCAGGTGAAGGCGCCGTGCGAGCCGCCGCCCTGCAGCGCGAGATCGACCAGCACGCGGTCGCGGCGCGGGGTGGGGGAGGGGGGCATCTTCTGGGTGTCCTATCGGGCGTCGCGGCGGGCCTGGGCGACGCGCCCGGCCCGGGAGGTGCTGCCGATGCGCGCGCCATGGATGGTCGGGCGTGGCCTGCGGCTCGGCTTGGCCCGGAGGCCGTGGCGCGGCGCGGCGCCGCCGTCGGGGTGGT
>JAIEOP010000176.1 GCA_019750465.1 Acetobacteraceae bacterium
CCGCCGGCCGCCGCGCCGAGCAGCCCGCCCGCCGCCGCGCCCACCACCGCGCCGGTGGCCGCATTGGACCCGACCGGCGCCGCCGCGTGGCCGTAGTAGGGGTAGACCGGATAGGGCTGCGCCACCACGCAGCCGCCGAGCGGCACCACCACGGCCAGCACCAGCCGGGGACGGCAACGGCGCAACATCCGGGGAAGGTGCATTGCGGGGAGTCCTCCTGATCGGGCCACAACGCCGCGCGGCGTCGCCGGTGCCGGCCGGTGCGCACGGCGAACCGGCATGCGGGCAGGGCATCCTACCGCATCGCATGGCGCGGTCCGGGCGGAATTGCGGCGGCGGGGCAGCGCCGGTCTCGACAACCCCGCCGTGCCGCCCGACAAGCGCGGGATCGCGATGCGCTGGATGGGGGGGTGCGGGCATGGCGGATGCGATGCCGCCGCGGGCCTCCCTCGGGGCCATCCTGGCGGTGTTCGCGGCGCTCGGCATGGCAAGCTTCGGCGGCGGCCTGCCGGGCTGGATGCACCGCGAGGTGGTGCGGAGGCGGCGCTGGATGACGGAGGAGAATTTCCTCGCCGGCGTCGCGCTCGGCCAGGTGCTGCCCGGGGCCAACAGCGTGAACCTTGCACTTTACATCGGCCAGCAGCTGCGCGGCTGGCCGGGGGCGATGCTGGCTGCCTTCGGCATCCTCGGTCCACCCTTCCTGGTGATCCTCGGCCTAGCCCTGATGCATGCCCGGTATGGCGAGCTGCCGGGCATGGCCGTGGTGCTGGGCGGCGTCGCCGCGGCGGGGCTGGCGAACTCGCTGACCGTCGGGCTGCGCGCCGCGCGGCGCATGCAGGGGCTCTGGCCCTGGGCGGTGGCGGCGGTGACCTTCGTCGCGATCGGGGTCCTGCGCCTGCCGATGATCCCGGTGGTGCTGGTGGTGATCCCGGCCTCGGTCGCGCTGGCCTGGCGGGCGCGCCATGCCGCTTGACCGGCTGATCGCGCTGGCCCTGGTGTTCGCGCCGCTGTCGGTGGTCTCGCTCGGCGGCGGCCCCTCGATCTTCGCCGAGATGCAGCGCCAGGCGGTGGAGGTGCATGGCTGGCTGACCGATGAGAGCTTCGTCGCGCTCTTCGCCATCTCGCGCGCCGCGCCGGGGCCGGGCTCGCTGATCGCCGCGCTGGTGGGGTGGGAGGCCGCGGGGTTCGCCGGCGCGCTGGTCGCGGCGGTGGCGCTCTACCTGCCCTCCTCGCTGGTGCTGCTGGCGGTGGGGCAATGGTGGCGGCGGCGCGGCGACAGCCCGGCGCGGCGCGTCATCGAACGCGGCCTGGCGCCGGTGGCGGTGGGGCTCATCTTCGCCGGCGTGCTGACGCTCATGCGTGCCGAGGGCGTCGGCCTGCCGGAATGGCTGACCCTGGTGGGCTGCACCGCCTGGCTGATGCGCGGCGCCAGCCCCTATCTTGTCATGGCCGTGGTCGCGGCGGCCTATGCCGGGTTGTTCCGCATCGGCGCGATGGGCGCCTGAAACGGCCTGCCGGCCTTGGTTGACAGCGCCGCCGCCGCCGCCCGAGGATGCCGGCCCTCGCGCAGCCCAGAACGAACAGCAACCCTTGGGAGGACAGCCGTCATGGCCGGATTCGTCGAGCACGCCTTTGACGGCGACGTCCACATCCTGCGTCTTGCCAACCCGCCGGTGAACACGCTGCGCACGGAACTGCGCGCCGGCCTGCTGGACGGGCTGCAGGCGGCGGCCAAGGGCGGCGCCCGCGCCATCGTGCTGATCGGCGCCGGGCGCGGCTTCTCGGCCGGCGCCGAGATGACCGAGTTCGGCAAGCCACGGCAGCCGCCCTCGCTGAACGAGGTGTTCGACGCCATCGAGAATTCGAAGGCACCGGTCTTCGCCGCGATCCATGGCCACGCCCTGGGCGGCGGGCTGGAGCTGGCGCTGGCCTGCCACGCCCGCGTCGCGGCGCCCACCGCGCAGCTCGGCCTGCCGGAGGTGAAGCGCGGCTTCGTGCCGGGTGCGGGCGGCACGCAGCGCCTGCCGCGGCTGATCGGCCTCGAGGCGCTGCGCATGATCGTCACCGGCGAGTCCGTCGGCGCGGCCGAGGCGCAGAAGCTCGGCATCGTCGATGCGGTGCTGGACGGGAACGACCTGGAGAAGGCCGCGGTGGCCTGGGCGCGCAACGCGGCGACCTCGGGCCGGCAGTTCACCCTGGCGCGCAACCGCACCGACCGGGTGAAGGGCCAGGACATGGCCGCCTTCGACGAGGCGGCCAGGAAGCTGCTCGCCCGCAGCCGCGGCCAGGAGAGCCCGAAGGGCTGCGTGGACAGCGTGCGCGCCGCCTTCACCATGCCCTTCGAGGAGGGGCTGAACGTCGAGCGCGAGACCTTCGCCCGGCTGGTCGCCGGCGAGCAGTCCAGGGCGCTGCGCCACATCTTCTTCGGCGAGCGCGAGGTCGCCCGCATCCCCGACCTGCCGGAGGGCACGCAGCCGCTGCCGGTGAAGCGGCTGGTGGTGATCGGCGGCGGCACCATGGGCGGCGGCATCGCCATGTCGGCGGCGAATTTCGGCCTGCCCGTGACCATCGTCGAGACGAGCGACGAGGCGCTGGATCGCGGGATCAAGCGCTGCGAGGACAATTGGAAGCGCACCGTCGCCTCCAGCCGCCTCTCCCAGGCCGAGTACGAGCGGCGCCGCGCCAACCTCTCCGGCACCACCGACTTCGAGGCGGCGGTGGGACAGGCGGACCTCGTCATCGAGGCGATCTTCGAGGAGATGGGCGTCAAGAAGGAGGTCTTCGCGCGGCTCGACAAGGCGGCGAAGCCGGGGATCGTGCTGGCCTCCAACACCTCGACGCTCGACATCGACGAGATCGCCTCGGCGACCGGGCGGCCGGAACTCGTCTGCGGCATGCACTTCTTCAGCCCGGCCAACGTCATGCGGCTGCTGGAGATCGTGAAGGGCTCCAAGTCGAGCCCCGAGACCATCGCCACCGCGCTGGACGTGGGAAAGCGCATCGGCAAGCTGAACGTGGTGGTCGGCAATTGCGACGGCTTCGTCGCCAACCGCATGACCGGCAAGCGCGGCCCGCAGGTGGAGAAGCTGCTGCTGGAAGGCTGCCTGCCGCAGGACATCGACCGCGTGATGGAGGGCTACGGCATGGCCATGGGCCCGCTGGCGATCGGCGACCTGGCGGGCCTCGACATCGGCGCGGCGGTGCGCAAGGCGCGCGGCACCAAGGCGGTGATCGCCGACGCCGTGGTGGCCACGGGACGGATCGGCCAGAAGGTCGGCAAGGGCTACTACGACTACGACGAGAACCGCCGCCGCATGCCCTCGAAGGAGGTCGAGGCGATCATCATCGAGGCCTCCGAGAAGCTGCAGATCCGCAGGCGCAAGATCGAGGACCAGGAGATCCTGGAGCGCCTGCTGCTTCCGCTGGTCAACGAGGGTGCCAGGATCCTGGAGGAAGGCATCGCCTACCGGCCCATCGACATCGACGTGATCTTCATCAACGGCTCCGGCTGGCCGGCCTGGCGCGGTGGGCCGATGTTCTGGGCCGACACGCAGGGACTGAAGACGGTGCGCGACCGGCTGGCGATGTACGCCGAGCAGACCGGCGACCCGAACCTGACTCCGGCGGCGCTGATCGAGGAGCTGGCCGCGAAGGGCGGCACCTTCGCCGGCATGAAGGGCGCGAAGGCCTGAGCGGGATGGCGCGCCCGCATCCCTGGGAAGCGGTCTATCCGCCCGGCCTGGACTGGGGCGCGCCGATCCGCACGACCGCGCTCGGCGCGCTGCTGGAGGAGGGCGCCGCCGCCTGGCCGGACCGCGTCGCGCTGCGCTACCGCGACACGGCGATCACCTACCCGCAGCTGCTCTCGATGGCACGGCGCGTTGCCGGCGTGCTGGCGGCGCTGCCGGAGGCAAAGGATGGAGTGGCGCTGCTGACCGGCAACACCGCCTTCCATCCCGTGGTGGTCCTCGGCGCCGCCATGGCCGGGCTGCGCGTGGTCATGCTCTCGCCGATCGACGCGCCGCGCACCATCGCGCACAAGCTGCGGGACAGCGGCGCGCGGCTGCTGGTGACGCTGGCGCATGAGGGGCTGCTGAAGCTTGCCGGCGCGCTGGCCGGCATGGGGATGGTGGGGCGGCTCGCGGTCGGCGACGACGCACATTGGGGCAAGGGCCCGCCCTCTGCGCCCGTGCCGGAGGGCGCGCTGCGCATCGAGGACTGGCTCGCCGCGCACGAGCCTGCCGCGCTGCCCGCCGTCTCGCCCGAGGACGTCGTGCTTCTGCAATACACCGGCGGCACCACCGGCCTGCCCAAGGGCGCCATGCTGACGCATGCCAATCTCACCGCCGCGGCCGGCGCCTACGCGGCCTGGAACGGCGGCAGCGGCCCGGACGGCGAGCAGCGGGTCCGCCGCATGATCGGCGTGCTGCCGCTGTTCCACATCTACGCCTTCACCGTCGATCTGCTGCTCACCCTGCAGGGCGGGCACGAGCTGCTGATCCGTGACCGCTTCGACCCCGGCGGGGCGCTGCACGACATCGAGGTGCTGAAGGCCACCGACCTGTGCGGCGTGCCGACGATGTGGATCGCGCTGGCGAACCATCCGCGCATCGACACGGCCGACCTCTCCTCGCTGCGGAGCGCGAGCAGCGGGGGCGCGCCGCTGCCGCCGGAGGTCGCGGCGCGCTTCGAGCGGCTGACCGGCAAGCGCCTCGGCGGCGGCTGGGGGATGACGGAGACCGCGCCAGCCGGCACCGCCGTGCCGGGCCGGGCGGACCTGCCGCCGCGCCCGGGCAGCATCGGCGTGCCGGTGCCGAACGTCGAGATGCGCATCGTCGCGCTGGACGACCCGCATCGCGCCCTGCCGCCGGCCGAGACCGGCGAGATCGCCATCCGCGGGCCCAACGTCTTCAAGGGTTACTGGAACCGGCCGGAGGAGACCACGAGGGCCTTTGTCGAGGGAGGCTGGTTCCTCACCGGCGACATCGGCCGTATGGAGGCGGACGGGTACTTCTTCCTGACCGAGCGGAAGAAGGACATGATCCTCTCCGGCGGCTTCAACGTCTATCCCTCCGTCATCGAGGCGGCGATCCACGAGCATCCGGACGTGCTGGAGGCCGCCGTCATCGGCATCCCGGACGCCTATCGCGGCCAGTCGGCCAAGGCCTTCGTCACCCTCAGGCCGGGCGCCGTGCCGCTGACCCTGGACGTTTTGCAGGGCTTCCTTGCGGAGCGCGTCGGCCGGCACGAGATGCCGGTGGCGCTGGAGCTGCGGGACGAGCTGCCGAAGACCCCCGTGGGCAAGCTGACCAAGCTTCCCCTGATCGAGGAGGAGGCGGCCCGCGCCGCCGCCTCCGCCTGAACCGCTGCGAAGGAGCCACGCCATGGAACTCCGCTGGACCGACGAGGAGCGCGCCTTCCGCCAGGAGGTGCGCGACTTCATCAACCGCGAGCTGCCGCAGGACACCCGCGACCGCATGATCCGCGGCAAGTCGCCCACCAAGGCGCAGCTCGTGGAATGGCAGCAGAAGTTGAACGCCCGCGGCTGGGCCGCCCCGGAATGGCCGCAGGAATACGGCGGCCCGGGCTGGACCATGGCGCAGCGCTACATCTTCCGCGAGGAGCTGATGCAGGCGCCGGCGCCCTCGCCGCTCGGCTTCAACATCAACATGTGCGGCCCTGTCATCATCGCCTTCGGCACCGAGGAGCAGAAGCGGCGCTTCCTGCCGCGCATGCGGAACCTCGACGACTGGTGGTGCCAGGGCTTCTCCGAACCCGGGGCGGGGTCGGACCTGGCGAGCCTGAAGACGCGGGCGGTGCTGGAGGGCGACCACTGGGTGGTCAACGGCCAGAAGACCTGGACCACGCTGGCGCAGCACGCGGACTGGATCTTCCTGCTGGTCCGCACCGACCCGAACGCCAAGAAGCAGGAGGGCATCTCCTTCCTGCTGTGCGACATGAAGACGCCCGGCATCACCGTCCGCCCGATCATCACCATCGAGGGCGGGCACGAGGTGAACGAGGTCTTCTTCGACGACGTGAAGGTGCCGGCGGAGAACCTGGTCGGCCAGGTCAACCGCGGCTGGGACTGCGCCAAGTACCTGCTCGGCAACGAGCGCTTCGGCCAGGCCCGCGTCGGCGCCTCGCGCGAGCGCATCGGCCGCCTGAAGCGGATCGCCGGCGAGACCATGCAGGACGGCAGGCCGCTGATCCAGGACCCCACCTTCCGCCAGTCCGTGACGGAGATCGAGGTCGAGCTGCAGGCCCTCGAGATGACCGTGATGCGCGTCATCGCCAACGAGAAGAAGCGCGGCAACAAGCCCGACCCGGCGACCAGCGTGCTGAAGATCAAGGGCACCGAGATCCAGCAGGGGGTCTCCGAACTGCTGATGAAGGCGGCCGGCCCCTACGCCTGGATCGACGGCGACCCGGAGGGCGAGGAGGGCAGCAACCAGTGGGACCTGGCGCCGGACTGGGCCTATGGCCTGGCGGGCACCTACTTCAACTGGCGCAAGCAGAGCATCTACGGCGGCTCGAACGAGATCCAGCGCAACATCATGGCGAAGGCCTTCCTGGGGCTTTGATGCACTGACGGGCGAGGCGGCTCCCTCCCCCGCTGGCGGGGGAGGGCTGGGGTGGGGGTGGCTCCCCACCCGCGGCCCGCTCCGCGGGGCCGCCCCCCCCCCCCCGCCCGCGCCCCCCCCCCCCCCCCCCCGGGGGGGGGGGGGGGGGGGGCGGGGGGGCCCC